>DJFY01000110.1:0-14665 GCA_002431545.1 Cellvibrionales bacterium UBA5860
ACTGCTCCGCCAGCACAAGGCATTAGCTGACGTGAGTATCGATGAAATCCAGATCAAACAGCGCCTGAACACGCCCATTTACCTGATTCCTGATCAACACCAGGCACTGGCCTTCGATGCTGAAACCGGCAAGCAACTAGAACCCCTGAATGAAGACGAAGCCCGACTGATCGCGGACAATCGATTGAATCGGCCCATACTGTCGGCGACATGGGTCACGTCAGTACCGCCGGGCAGCGAATACCGCAACGGCGAATTACCGGCCTGGAAAATTGAGACGGGCGGAGCGGAGGGTGCGAATTTGTGGATTGCGGCCACGAGCGGCCAGGTTACCGCCGTGCGTACCGATTACTGGCGCCTGTATGACTTTCTCTGGGGTCTGCACATTATGGACTACAGTGGCCGGGAGAACTTTCACTCCTGGCTACTGCGGGGATTTGCTTTACTGGGTCTTGTAACTATTGTATCGGGCGCGATACTGTTCTTCATGACCAGAGCTCGAAGGCAGCGTCAGTAATCCTGTATTAACCTGCCGCCAGCCCTAATAGCAGAAAACACCGCAGAGCGAACAACCTGCGCTAGGATAGGCGCTCAATAAAGTCAATCACTGCCTTAGCAAAGACCGTATTCTGGTCACCGGCCACCATATGGCTGGCTTCGGCGACGTCGACAAATTCAGCATGGGTGACCGCCCGCCGAAATTCCTCGACACCCTCCATACTGACCACGTCCGAGCGCGCTCCACGCACCAGCAGGGTCGGCAGCGTCAACCTGGCGGCCTCGTCAAGCAGACCGAGACAGCGCCTCTGAATGTTGTCTTGAAACTCCCCACCGATCAGGTGTGGGTCCCAGTGCCAGATAAACCGCCCGTCGGTAGTTTCACGCAGGTTCTTACGCAGGCCCTCGAGATTCTTGGTGCGCGCACGCCGAGTGTAACTCGCAATCACATCCGCAGCCTCTTCAAGACTGGCAAAACCGTCGGAGCGGGCACGCATGAACTCGAGAATTCGACCCACACCGGCCGGTTCCAGTCGGGGTGTCACATCGACCAGTACAATGCCGCGCAACAAAGACTCATCCAGGCAGGCGGTCGCCAGTGCAACAATACCGCCTTTAGATGCCCCGACGACTACGGGCTTGGCCGGTAAGGTATCCAGAACCACTTTCAAATCGCCGACAAAGTCCTCAATTTCATAGTTGGTCTGCGGGCACCACTCGGTCTCTCCGTGGCCGCGGGAATCCATATTGATCACGTGCCAGCCCGCTTCGGCAACGCGCTCCGCGGCGTCGCCCCACGAGTGGCGTGTCTGGCCACCGCCATGCAGAAAGATCAGCGGCGGACGATCGGGGTTACCGTATATATCACCGCGCAATCGCAAACCATCAAAAGATTTATATTCGACAGAGACAGCGCGCATTGAAGCTCCTTATAAGACACTCAGAATTCAGTTTTGAGGTAGGACGAAAACGACCGGCGAAATTAATCGTGATCCTCGCGGCGTTTGATCAGTCTGTTTTTAAGCCCCTCGGCTATACCGCACGCAGCGATCAGCCTATCGACACTGGCGGCATTTTCAGTCTGCCGATGAATGACCCTGTTAGCCTGTGTAATCGTCACACCCTCATTGTAACGCTCCTGCAATGTGACACTTTCGCCAACCTGAATGCGCCCAGCCTCCAGCACGCGGTAATACCAGCCGGCAATGCCCTGATCCTGTATAAACTCAGTCAGCCCCTCCACCCCGTATTTGGCGTTTATTTTCCAACAGGGCTGACGCGGCTCAGAGACCTGCACCACCACTTCACCTATGCGGTAAACGTCGCCGATACAGACTGAGTCTTCGGCCATCCCGGGTATAGTCAGATTTTCTCCGATAGAACCCGGCACTGCCAGGCCATCCAGTACGGGAAACGCTGCTGCAATGCGCGCATAGTTGACCTCGGCATACTGGTGTAGCGCCTTGTCCGGACCACCGTGATAGCGCTTGTCAACCTGAACGTCACCTTCAATACCCAACGCGCCGACATTCGCCATCTCAATCGGTAATTTGTAGATGCCCGTCGGCTCTCCTGAAGGCGCCAGGGTGCGCACAGAACCCGCGTAGATTGCCACCAAACGCATCTTTCCCTCATTCATACTTCTTCCTACCAGGTTACCTGACGGGCTAAATAAGACTTTGTCTATCTCATAACCAACCGCGATACCTTAACTAACTTTTGTTAAGGAAAAAAAGGTACTTCATACCTTACAACGATTATTATGGAAAAATTGCTTTCCTCGCCACCACCGCAATGGGGTTTAGCGTAGAAAAAAAGAAAGAAATATGAACGCTGGTACAGACAGAGATCCCGGTTACGCGGTCTGTAACTCGGTCGTTTGATTGAATGTTCTAACGTAGTCGAGAAACTCAGCTTCCGGCAAAGGTTTACTGTACAAGTAGCCTTGAACCACTTTGATGTTCTTGGATTTAAGAATTTGCAATTGTCCCTCGGTTTCCACGCCTTCTGCGACAACGGTCATGTCCAGATCATAGGCCAACGTCGTCAGTGCTTTCACAATCGCCTGATCAAGCCTGCTGTTTTCCAGATCCTTAATGAACATACGTTCGATCTTTACTTTGTCGGCTGGAATCCGCTTCAAATATTCCATCGACGCATAGCCAGTTCCGAAATCATCCAGTGCCACTCTAAAGCCTGCCTCGCGTAATTTAGCCACTTTCGGCGCGCTATTATCCAGGTCTTCAATAATCTCCGTTTCAGTAATTTCGAGCTCGATATCGCAAGGCTCCAATCCAAACTGCCTTACCGATTCAACAATTTCCGTAACCAGGTGGGGGCTTTCAAACTCGACACCGGACAAATTAACCGCGATATGACTCAGGTCGTAACCGGCTTTTTTCCAGCTGGAAAAATCGCTAGCTGCTTTTTTTAGCACCCAGTCGCCAATCGAGGGCAGCAACCCCATGTTTTCTGCCAGACCGAGAAATACGAAGGGGCTTTGCAGGCCTCGCTCCGGGTGCTGCCAGCGCACCAGGGCCTCCGCACCGACCACACTACCAGCCTCGGTATCGATAACCGGCTGGTAATGTAGACGCAATTCGTCATTAGCTAGCCCCTTGCGAAGATCATTTTCCAATACGACCTGTTCGTTAACCCGGTCTTCCAGAATCTGCGTATAAAACGCTGTTTGTCCCAGGCCTTTGCTTTTGGCGCTGTACATCGCAGTATCAGCGCGTTGCAGGAGTTCGTAAAAACTGCCTCCGTCCCGAGGGAAAACCGCCACCCCCACCGAACAGGTAACCGGGACCTGCCAATTACCGATCGTAAAGGGCGTGTTAAAAGTTTGTTGTACACGAAACATCTTTTCCTCGACCTGCACAACGACGGTATCAGGATCCAGATCGTCAAGGAAAATAACAAACTCATCCCCCGCCAAGCGGCTTACGAGGTTAAACCCGTTGGCACGGATGCTCAATCGTCTTGCTACCTGGCATAACAATTCGTCACCTGCCATGTGGCCCTTGGTGTCGTTTATCAATTTGAATCTGTCGATGTCGAAAATCACCAGACCACAGGCGGTACCCGTTTGGCCGCATCTATTGATGGCCTCTTGCACCCGCGTTTCCAGAAGCTTGCGGTTAGCAAGACCGGTGAGCACATCGTGATCCGCCTGATAACGCAACTCGTTGCGCAAAGCCAAACTACGCAGGGTGTTGGCCAGCATATCCGCAACGTGTAAAACAAAACCCGCCATCGTCTCAGAACAGATGGCTCCACCAGTCATAGAGAGAACCAGCACCGCTTTGGTTTCCCCGTCCAGTGCAACGGGTGCGAGGGTGACGTTACCCTCACTTTCCAGCTGCAGTCCGGCCAGAACCGGATAAGAAGCCTCCAATTGTTGACAGCTCCCAGACCAGAACTGCTCAGGCAAACTGGTCTGTTCTCCTCGCCAGGTTTCGATCTGGGTTTCCCCGCCGCCAGCTTGATGCAGATAAACGCTGTTATCGCCAGGACCAAATCCTTTTATGACGATTCCTGCGGATGCCTGGATATCCGGTAAGTGGGCCAGTGCGCTTGTAATTCGTTCCATCACAACCTGCACCGTCGAGGCTTCCGTCAACGCCCTTCCCAACTGCGCCAGCTCGCGCTGATAAGCAAACTGTTCACCCAGGCGGCTTGCCATTTCATTAAAGGCGACGCCCATCTCTTCGAATTCGTCATTTGAATTCAACGCAACGCGGGTATCAAAACGCCCCGTTGCCAGCGTGCGCGTGGCGGTGGTCAACTTGTCTAGCGGGCTTAATGAACGACGCACAATCAGCAATGCCGCAAAGAAGATACTTAAAATAATGAGTGCCGCGAGAACAGGGAAATAAAGTTGATATTTGGCAAAGCCGCCTAGCAGGCTGTTCGGCTGAGATTGAACAGCAATTATCCAGTGCCCCTGCTCAAATCGGGTTTCTAAAAAAAGTGACCAGTAACCCGTTACCCTTTCCGACTGATCACCACCAATCCAGGCGAAGCTACCTTTTCTGTGTTGGGCAGATTGTTGGAGCAGGGTGCGTTGCCACTCAGAATCGACTGGCCGGTTACAGTAATTTGCCCCGGTCTCTTTCGAAAACACACATATACTCAGGGGGTAATCTGCATCGTAGTGTCCAAACAGATAATCGCTCCTCAGTTGTGCCAGCAGCCAGCGACGCTCGCCTTTCCCCTCGGCAATTGGAACTGCCAGTATCGTCTGCATCGCACCCCTGCCCTGGGCTATAACGCGCGAGAGCTGACTCGCTGTTTCACCCAAGCCGGCAAAATAAGACTGAAAATCAAATTCCGGCGGTATCGCGCCGCCTTTGATAGCTTCGATATCGCCCTCACCATTGATTAACCAAAGGTCTCTGATGCTATCCATCTCGGCGAGACCACTGAAGGATTCTCCCATGCTGCCAGTGTCCGTGGCGATCGCAGCAGGTAGTTGATCTATATACCAGCGCAATACTTCATCGACGTGGCTTAACTGGCCAAATATGTCCATCCCCACCGCTTTGGCGGTTTTCTGGAGATTCTGCACAGTCTGAACTTGAAGGTCGGTGTTGACTCGGCCAGCCACAAAATACGAAGTGGCGATAAGCGGAGCAAGCACGCACGTCGCCAACATGAGAACAATACGGCGCGCAACGCGGCTATCGAGTGCCAGAATTTTCACGATGCAAGTATCAGTAGTTTATAGCTAGGCCAATAAAGCCACCGTTATTGGCCCGGACAATGTCATCGTGACTGGGTTTTGCCGTCAACGGACCGACTGTAGCGCCATCCTTACCGGCGCTGTAGAGATCGAAGTCCGAGTTGATCGGAACCAGATTCTTGTCTTTACGTGCCTTGCCCTTACCCGACTTTGTAGCACCGTCAATACGGAGATATCGGTAGGGGTTTCCCCAGGGATCGTCCATAGACATACCAATTTGCGCAAGCGAATCGGGAAATTTGCCCCTGCCCGCTTTGTAGCTGAGAACCGACGCCGATATAACGGCTATGTCTTGAGATGCCTGGTAGACATCTGTTCGATCAACATAATCCCGGTATGCGGGGTAGGCAATCGCGGTCAGCAAGCCGAGGATAGCGACGACGATCAGTAACTCCACCAGCGAGAAAGCCCTACAGTTCGGCACTGGGCGCAGGCTGACAACTCGAAAAACAAATCCTTTCGAGCCGAATAGCACCTGTAACATCGGTAGCCGCATGCACTTCCTTTCTTAGTTGCCAGATGAGGTCTATCACGTAACTCATTATGATTTAATGTAATTATTAATCAATTTTTCTTCATGACAGGCTTCACAAAAGCAAAATTCGGATCGCAGAAAGTGCAAGATAAACACCTACCTCTCAACCGCCACTTTTCTTACATAAAAAAACGGGGCCTAAAGCCCCGTTTTTTTTCCGTGACGCCAACGCGGCGATACTTTACTCGGGTGCGTCAGCTACCGGCACTTCCTCGGCCTGAGGCACCTCTTTCTTGCGCGGCAATCCACCTTCCGCTTCCGATACTTCTTTCATCGAAAGCTTAATACGGCCCCTGGCATCGACATCGAGAACCTTGACTTTGATCTGCTGACCCTCGGCCAGGTAATCGGTGACTTTGTTGACCCGTTCTTCGGCAATCTGTGAAATATGAACGAGGCCGTCGGTACCCGGCATGATGGTGACAAAGGCGCCGAAGTCGACGATGCGAGCCACCGTGCCATCGTAGATCCTGCCTACTTCGGCCTCGGCAGTGAGCTCCTCGACACGGAACACCGCTTGTTCGAGTCCAGCCCTGTCGTCGCTATATATCCGGACACTGCCATCGTCATCTATGTCAATGGTCGCGCCAGTTTCCTCTGTCAACGCGCGGATGGTCGCACCACCTTTGCCGATAACGTCCCGAATCTTGTCGGGATCGATTTTGATCGTCGCGTAGCGCGGTGCAGTTTCGGCCACTTCGGTGCGACTGCGGTCGATCACCTTGTTCATCTCACCGAGGATATGCAGGCGCGCCTGCAAAGCCTGGTTGAGCGCTACTTCCATGATTTCTTCGGTAATGCCCTCGATTTTGATATCCATCTGCAGAGCAGTGATACCGCCGGCTGTGCCCGCCACTTTAAAATCCATATCACCGAGATGATCTTCGTCTCCCAGGATATCGGTCAGCACCGCAAAACCCTGATCTTCTTTTACCAGGCCCATGGCGATACCGGCCACCGGCGCTTTTAGCGGCACACCTGCATCCATGAGTGATAAGCTCGAACCGCAGACCGACGCCATCGAACTGGACCCATTGGATTCGGTAATTTCTGACACTACGCGAATGGTGTAGGGAAATTCCTCCTGGTTCGGCAATACCGCGGCAATACCCCGCCGCGCCAAGCGTCCATGGCCAATCTCTCGACGGCTGGTGCCGCCCATACGACCTGCCTCACCGACAGAATAGGGAGGGAAGTTATAGTGCAGCATAAAACCGTCTTCGCGATAACCCTCAAGGGCATCAATGCGCTGAGCATCGCGCAGGGATCCCAGAGTGCTGACAACTATGGCCTGGGTCTCACCGCGGGTAAATAGCGCGGAACCGTGGGTACTGGGTAACAAACCAACTTCTACGGCGATCGGTCGCACCGTCTGGTTGTCCCGGCCGTCGATGCGCGGCTCACCGTTGATAATCCGGCTACGCACGGTATTCTTTTCGGCTTTCTTAAAGGCTTCACGCACTTGATCTTCCGTGATGTCGCTGCCTTCAACAGCAATTTTTTCGACGGCAGCGGCACGCAAGGCATTGAGCCGGTCGTTGCGCTCCTGCTTGACCGTGATGCGATAGGCATTGTCTATTTCAGTCGCAAAGTCATCGGCGATTCGTGCGGCCAGTTCGGTATTCTCCGCCTCTGGCTGCCAGTCCCAACGCGGCTTGCCCACTTCTGCAGCCAATTCCGCAATGACCTGAATGACGGCTTGCATTTCCTGATGGGCATACAATACCGCACCCAGCATCAGATCTTCAGGTAGTTCGCTGGCCTCCGATTCCACCATCAATACCGCGTCTTTGGTGCCGGCAACCACCATATCGAGTTTCGATTCCCGCAGCGCCTCGTAACCGGGATTGAGCAGATATCCGTCAGCCTCGGTAAAGCCTACGCGGGCAGCGCCGATGGGCCCGTTGAACGGCACACCGGAAATCGCCAACGCGGCAGAAGCGCCGATCATCGCCGGAATATCGGGGTC
Organism: Cellvibrionales bacterium UBA5860; assembly: GCA_002431545.1. Lineage (GTDB taxonomy): Bacteria > Pseudomonadota > Gammaproteobacteria > Pseudomonadales > Porticoccaceae > HB2-32-21. Next base: position 7,747 of record DJFY01000110.1, read on the forward strand.
GATATCCTTATTGGCCGACATCACTGTCAGAACAACCTGGACTTCGTTTTTAAATCCGTCTGGAAACAGGGGGCGAATAGGGCGATCAATGAGGCGGGATGTCAGTGTTTCCTTGTCGCTCGGCCGCCCCTCTCGCTTTAGAAAACCACCGGGGATCTTACCCGCGGCATAAGTTTTTTCCTGATAATTAACCGTCAGAGGGAAGAAGTCCTGGCCCTCACGAACGTCTTTGGCTGCAACCACGGTACACAGCACGGTAGTGTCATCCATACTGCAAATCACAGCACCTGTCGCCTGCCGCGCCACGCGGCCGGTTTCGAGGGTGACGGTGTGGTTGCCGTATTTAAATGTTTTACTTACGGGATTCACAATTTTCACCTGTCATGTGCGCGCCACCGAACCCTTTGCTTCCATGGGCGGTGGCGAAATAAGTGTATTAATTTGAGTTATCGACGCAGATTCAGCTTTTTGATGAGTTGGCTGTAACGCTCTACGTCTTTACTTTTCAGGTAATCCAGCAATTTACGTCGCTGGTTGACCATGCGTATAAGGCCGCGCCGGGAATGATGATCTTTTTTGTTTTTTTCGAAGTGATTCTGCAGTTTATTAATGTTGGCCGTTAACAGGGCAACCTGCACTTCGGGTGAACCGCTATCTCCTTCGCTACGCGCATTTTCCTTGACGATTGCTGCTTTTTCTTCTGCACTGAGTGCCATTTGTTCTCTCCAGATATGCTGATGAATTCAGGTCTGCCCGCGCATACTTACAGACAACCTATTTTCCACCGCCTGGCCACATCTCGCTCGATGGGGCCTTAACGGTAACCTGCCGGCAAGACGGTAGACGTCAACCGGCTACCAGACGACGCGGTTTAACGCGACCGTCGTCCAGAACCTCTCCAACGCCGAGAAACTCACCCTCGCCGCGAAAGATGCGCACTATATCGCCTTCTTCCGCCTGACGATAGACCGACGGCGTCATCACTGGCTGCCCGCGCCGAAAATACCAGGCGGCGCTTTCCGGCAGTTCTACCGCCAGACAATCAGCCACCGCAGCATCCAAGGGCAATAGCAGGTGATCCAGATCCTCGCCCCGCCCACCGCCGCGCAGCAATTCCAGTTGCTCTAGCGTAATAGCATCGTCGAGCGTAAATGGCCCTGCCGCCAGGCGTCGCAAGCCGGCAACGTGGGCACCGACCCCGAGCTGCTTGCCAATATCTTCGGCAATAGTGCGTATATATGTGCCTTTACTACAATGTATTTCAACTTCGATACAGGGAGTCGTCCCGGCAGTAAATGCTAGCAACTCCAGCCGGTATACTGTCGCCGACCGGGCCGGCCGGTCGACCTCAATCCCCTGACGCGCCAGCTTATACAAAGGCTGGCCATCTTTTTTCAACGCGGAATACATCGACGGGATCTGCTCGATTTTGCCGCGAAATTGATCCAGCGTGTTTTCAATATCCGCTCGCACCAGATGAGCAGCATCGACCGTGGCCAACACCGCGCCATCGGCATCGCCTGTCTCCGTCGCCACCCCCAGACATATTGTGCTGCGATAAACCTTGTCGGCTTCCAGAAGAAACTGGGTGAACTTGGTGGCCTCGCCCAGGCATATCGGCAACACGCCTGTAGCCAAGGGGTCGAGGCTACCCGTGTGCCCGGCCTTGGCAGCGTAAAACAAGAATTTGACGCGCTGCAGGGCCTGGTTCGAGGTCAGCCCCACCGGTTTGTCGAGGACGATGATTCCATCTACGGGGCGACCTTTGCCACGGCGCTTTCCCATGCTAAGAGTCCTCACTCGGGCCGCGGCGACGTTGCTGATCCTGCGCCACGGCAAAATCGATAAGCGCCGACAAGTGCGTTCCGCGACGACCGGTTTCGTCGTAATAGAACCGAAGTTCCGGTGTCGCCCGCATGACTACACGCCGGGCCAGCTGGGAGCGCAAAAATCCGGCAGCCTTGTTCAGTGCTGCCAGCCGGGTCGCCAGCTCTGTTTCATCGGGTTCGGTAATAAAGTTGACGTATACCTTGGCAACACTAAGGTCTCGCGATACATCAACGCCAGTGATGTTCACCAGGTCGAGACGCGGATCGCGCACTTCCTGCCGAATCAGGTTTGCCAGCTCCCGACGCACCGCATCGGCAACGCGTTCACTGCGACTAAACTCTTTGGCCAATTCCGGCGCTCCTCTCAAGCCGGTCAGGAATCAGAGTTCTCTGGCTATATGCTGGATATCGTAAACCTCTATCTGATCGCCAACCTTGACATCGTTGTAGTCCTTGACGCCGATACCGCACTCGGTACCGCTGCGCACCTCGTTGACATCGTCTTTGAACCGCCGCAGAGACTCGAGTTCACCTTCGTAGATCACGACGTTGTCGCGCAGAACGCGAATCGGTTTGTTGCGGTAAACCGTTCCCTCGATGACCATGCATCCGGCGATCAAACCAAATTTTGGCGATTTAAATATATCCCGGACCTCGGCAATACCGACGATCTCCTCGCGGACCTCGGGTTCGAGCATACCGGACAGCGCTTGTTTGATCTCGTCCAGCAGATTGTAAATCACGCTATAGTAGCGGATTTCCACGCCTTCATTTTCCGCTCGACGCCGCGCTGAGGCATCGGCCCGTACATTAAACCCGAGGACCACCGCCTGCGAAGTTATCGCCAGGTCAATATCCGATTCATTAATGCCACCGACGCCAGAAGAAATCACATTGGCCGCAACTTCGTCCGTGGCAAAGTCGGCCAATGCCGATAGAATCGCTTCGAGTGAACCCCGCACGTCGGCTTTCACCAGAATAGGGAAAACCTTTTTCTCACTACCTTCAAAGGTGGCAAACATATTCTCCAATTGAGACGCCTGCTGCCTCGCAACCCGCTCATCCCGGGCTTTTTGCTGTCGGTAGGCCGCCACTTCCCGGGCCTTGCGCTCATCACTCATTACCGCGAATTCGTCACCGGCATCCGGCGGCACGTCGAGACCCAGTATTTCCACTGGCATCGACGGACCGGCCTGCGTGACTGGCGCACCAGTGTCGTCGATCATACCGCGCACCTTGCCGATGCTTTGCCCGGCGAGTAAATAGTCGCCCTTGCGTAGAGTGCCGACCTGCACCAAAGCTGTGGCAACCACACCCCGGCCTTTTTCCATACGCGCTTCGACGATTATCCCTCGCGCCGGCACATCCGCAGGTGCGGTCAATTCAAGCAGCTCGGCCTGCAACAGCACGGCTTCCAACAGACCTTCGATGCCTTCGCCCGTGTGGGCGGAAACTTTGATGAACTGAGTATCACCACCCCATTCTTCCGGAATGACCTCCATGGCAGCCAGCTCGTTGGTGACCTTGTCGGGGTCGGCACTCTCCTTGTCGATTTTGTTGATCGCTACCACGATGGGCACGCCGGCTGCTCGCGCGTGCTGGATCGCTTCCTGAGTTTGGGGCATGACGCCATCATCGGCGGCCACCACGAGAATCACTACATCCGTGGACTGCGCACCACGGGCGCGCATGGCAGTAAACGCCGCGTGTCCGGGCGTATCGAGAAAGGTGATCATGCCCTGAGGCGTGTCCACATGATAGGCGCCGATATGCTGTGTGATTCCGCCAGCTTCCCCGGAGGCAACACGAGTGCTGCGTATATAGTCGAGCAGAGAAGTTTTTCCGTGATCAACATGCCCCATGACCGTCACCACCGGCGCGCGCTGTTCTTCTACACCTTCAACGGTAAGAACTTCGCGCAACTGATCTTCCACTGTCTCCGCCTTCCTGGCCACAGCCCGGTGACCGAGTTCCTCGATAACCAAGGTTGCCGTGTCCTGGTCGATGCTGTCGTTAATCGACGCCATGGTGCCAAGTTTCATCAACTCCTTGATGACGACAGCAGCCTTGACCGACATTTTCTGGGCCAACTCTGACACGGCAATGGTATTGCCGATTTCAACGTCATGGACGACTTTATCAACCGGCTTTTTAAAGATATGCACATTCTTGATGCTGGCCACCGGCGCAGCGGAAGTCAGCCGCTTTTTAGTTTCCGGCGTTTCCTCTTCCTCAATCTCCTCAATCAGCTCGTCCGCTTTGGGTTTGCGCGCTGTTTTCGCAAGTTTTTTCTTTGGACGATCTTCCAGTTCGTCTTCCGCCTTGCCGTGTTTTTTTGCTGTCTTGCCCGCGCCTTTCTCTTCAGCGGCGACGGAGGGGGTTGGCGTCTGTTCGGCCTGCGCCGCCGCCAGCGCAGCTTCCCGGGCCTTTTCTTCCTCCAAGGCTTTCTTTTCCAAAGCAGCTTTCGCCGCTACCTCTCTCGCGGCTTCGTCTTCTTTGCGTCTTTGCTCTATCGCAGCCAGGCGTTTGGCTTCAGCGTCTCCCAGCTGAGACTGCATACCTGATGCAGGTGCTAGCGCGGCCTGTCTGTCATCTGCCGGAGCGGACGGCACCGACTCTCCTTCTGCGGCGCGTTTGACGTAAGTGCGCTTTTTTCGGACCTCGACGTTGACCGTCTTTTTCCCGGCACCCGTCTTCAGCGTACTAACACTTTTTCGGCGCAGCGTGATTTTGCGCGGTTCGCGCGCTTGCTCACCGTGAAGGCTTTTGAGATAAACCAGAAGTTTCTGCTTCTCTTCATCAGATACGGTCGCGTCACCACTCGTCTGCGGCAGTCCGGCCTCTTTCATCTGAGCCAGCAGTCGCTCGACCGACGCGCCTACGGTGTCAGCCAGTTCATTTACGGTAACGTCAGCCATCTGTATTCCTCGAATAAACTCTTGTCACGCTTGGTCGGCTGTTTATTGTGCTTCTTCTTCAAACCAGGGCGCGCGCGCTGTCATGATCAACTGGGCGGCGCGCTCCGGATCCAGATTTTCAATTGCCAGCAGGTCATCTACAGACTGTTCAGCCAGGTCTTCCTGAGTGAGAATCCCGTCGGCCGCCAACTTGTATGCCAGCGTCTGATCCATACCATCCATATTCAACAGGTCTTCGGCGGGTTCGGCGCTGGCCAGCTCCTCTTCCATAGCAAGCGCGCTGGTCAACAGCGCGTCTTTAGCGCGCGCCCGTAATTCTTCGGCAATCTCGACATCAAAGCCTTCCGTAGCGGCAAGTTCTTCCAGCGGCACGTAAGCTACTTCCTCGACGGAAGTAAAGCCTTCCTCGACCAATACCGCGGCGACATCTTCGTCGACGTCCAGCTTGGCCATAAACTCTTCGACGACATTACCCGCCTCTGCATTCTGCTTGGCTTCTATTTCGTCGACTGTCATTACATTAAGACGCCAGCCCGTCAGGTCAGAAGCCAGGCGGACGTTTTGGCCGTTCTTACCAATGGCCTGGGCCAGGTTGTCCTCGCCCACAGCCATGTCCATGGTATTGGTATCCTCGTCGACAATAATCGATTCAACCTCAGCCGGCGCCATGGCGTTAATCACCAGTTGCGCGGGATTATCGTCCCAGAGGACGATGTCGATACGTTCACCATCAAGTTCATTTGACACCGCCTGCACGCGCGCTCCGCGCATGCCGACGCAGGCTCCGACCGGATCAATGCGGCCATCGTTAGTTTTTACCGCGATTTTTGCACGCGAACCGGAATCGCGAGAACAAGCGCGAATTTCGATGACCTGTTCAGCGATCTCCGGCACCTCGATCCGAAATAGTTCGACCAGCATCTCATTGCAGGCGCGACTCAACAGCAGCTGGGGCCCGCGGCCTTCACTGCGAATTTCCTTGAGAATGGCACGCACCCGGTCGTTGACGCGGAATACCTCGCGACCCACCAGCTCTTCCCGCGGCATCAACCCTTCCGCGTTGTTGCCCAGATCGACGATGATGTGATCACGCGTGACTTTTTTTACTGTTCCGCTAATCAGTTCGCCTACGCGATCGCGATACCTGGAGGCTACCAGCTCGCGCTCGGCATCCCGGACTTTTTGTACGATAACCTGCTTAGCCGTTTGCGCCGCAATACGGCCAAATTCGACGTTTTCGACCTGTACCTGATAGGTATCACCAGCCCCTAAAGCTGGATCCTGCTCGTGCGCCTCTTCAAGCGTAAACTGTGTTCCCAGCTCCGCCAGCGTGTCGTCGTCGACCACATCCCACCAGCGAAACGTTTCATAATCACCGGTGTCGCGGTCTATCGTCACGCGAATGTTGGACTTCTCGTCATATCTTTTTTTGGTGGCCATCGCCAAAGCTTCTTCGATCGCCTCGAAGATAACCTCTTTAGTCACACCCTTTTCGTTTGAAACCGCTTCAGCAACCAGCAGGATTTCTTTGTTCATCACCCAGCCTCTCAGCCAACAAGCTAAATAGAAGGAACCAAATTCGCTTTTTCTACACCTTCAACGGGAAACAGGTACTCCTGATCATCGACCAGCAACACTATATCGCTATCTTCCACTCCGACAAGCTGCCCTTTAAACCGCCTCTTTCCCTCATAGGAATGCCGCAGCCGGACATCCAGTTTCTCCCCTATAAAACGTCGGTACTGATCAAGCGTATACAAGGGCCTGTCCAGACCCGGTGAAGAAACCTCCAGCGTGTATTCGCCACTCACCGGTTCCTCTACATCCAGCAGGGCGCTAACCTGCCGACTTATTTTTTCACAATCGTTAACGGTCACGCCGCTATCGCTGTCAATATAAATGCGCAGAGTGCGTGCCCGATGGCCGCGCACCCACTCTATGCCCCAAAGTTGCAAGTCCATGGCCCTGACCACAGGCTCAATCAGAGTCACTAAACCCTCAGCGCTCGCCGCCATTCAACCCGCGCCCTCCGGGACTTTACTCATCGTAAAAACATAACAAAAAGCCCCTGTAAACAGGGGCTTCACGCTTTGCGCACAGTAAAGTGCGCAAACATTGGTAGCGGGGGCAGGATTTGAACCTACGACCTTCGGGTTATGAGCCCGACGAGCT
>DJFY01000110.1:14894-20897 GCA_002431545.1 Cellvibrionales bacterium UBA5860
TACCAGGCTGCTCCACCCCGCAATCAATTCGTTAATCTCGCATCACAACGCCAATCGCTATGCCACACGTTCGGAAACAACCGGCCTGGTTAACACAGTTGCTTCAAGGGGCGGCAATTATAGTGACGTGGCCAATTTCGGTCAAGCTGCGCGAGCCAGCTCGACCCCAACAAGAAAGCGCCAAAGTTCAGCCAATGGCCTTTCAAATATAACAATAGATTATTCTGGAAGATGGTGCCCAAGGCCGGACTTGAACCGGCACGGCTTGCGCCACTACCCCCTCAAGATAGCGTGTCTACCAATTCCACCACTTGGGCATATTCAAAGTAAGTTACTGGCTGGAACCACTGGAAGTGTTGTCAGTATTCATATCCATTGTCTCCGTTTGCAACTCAGGCAGTTCAACGGAAGGAATATCATACTCGGTGGGAATGTCTTCACCAGAGTCCCCACCGATAGTGTCAGTTTCGGTTGTAAGGCTCGGAATCTCGGTATCCTCTGCCGGCATGATTTCATCCCGCTGAATCTCAATGGCCGGGATGTCTTCACTGCCTATTCCAGCACTGTTTCTGGCAATGACTGCCAACGCCAGGCTCGTGCAAAAAAATAATGTCGCCAGGATAGCGGTCAACCGGCTAAAAAAGTTCCAGCTGCCGGCGCTACCAAAAAGTGTCTGCGAGGCGCCACCGCCAAACGACGCCCCTACCTCAGCGCCCTTGCCGCGCTGCAGCAAAATAACGCCGATTATTGCCAGCGCTATCAGCAAGTGCGCAACCAAAATCAAGTTTTCCATCACTAACCACCAGCTACTCGGCAGATCGAAACAAATTTGTCGGCATCGAGCGACGCGCCACCGACAAGCAAACCATCAATACCCGGCACCGCAAAAAGTTGTTGCGCATTGTCCGGGGTAACGCTACCACCATACAAGAGCCGACAGGAATCGCCCGCCCCGCGTATTTTGGCGCGCACCGTTGCCGCGACCTGCTCAACCAACGCCGGTGTTGCAACTTCGCCTGTACCAATAGCCCACACCGGCTCGTAAGCAACTACAACGTTCTGCATTTGTTTCGAATCAACGGTTTCGAATACTGCCTGCAGTTGACGCTCTAGTATCGCCTCGGTCTCGCCAGCCTGCCTCTCGGCTAGACTCTCGCCTATGCAGAGTACCGGTATCAAGCCCGCATTTTGCGCGGCGGCAAACTTGTCTGCCACCTGCCGGTCGTCCTCACGAAAATAACGTCGCCTCTCGGAGTGACCGACCAGAACATAGGTGACACCGAACTCGCGCAACATTGAGCCGGACACCTCTCCAGTGTAGGCCCCATCTTCGTACTCACATACGTTTTGCGCGCCAAGCGCAATATCTTTATCGCCTACTGCGGCAGCCACACTATCGATAAACAAGCTGGGCGGACATAGGACGACTTCCACCGACACCGACACCGCCCCAGCAGCCAGGCCGCTGGCTATTTCTTTTGATAATGCAAGGCTGCCGGAACGGCTGCCATGCATTTTCCAGTTGCCTATTACCAGCCGCTTCGGCATAGACGACCCGTGCAAAAAAGGGCGCTGATATTAGCCAGTTTGCGGAGTAGAAACAAGTTCCGAGCTACGCGCTGGCCACGCGGGCTACTGCATGGGCAATTTCGTTGGCAAGCGTTTCAACCATCGAAACGTCCTCGCCTTCCACCATGACGCGAATAATGGGCTCGGTACCGGAAGGACGCAGTAGCACCCGGCCATTTCCTGCGAGCGTTTTTTCGGCTTGAGCTACAACGCTGGCTACATCAGCGTGCTGCAAGTCGGGCCGTTGCTCGACAGCCACATTGACCATGGTCTGCGGCATTTTGGTCATACCCTGCTTTAATTCAAATAACGATTCGCCGGATTCGGACATTGCTCTAAGCACCTGCAATGCAGCTACAACACCATCCCCGGTAGTCGTCACATCGCCACAGACAATATGGCCTGAACTTTCGCCGCCGAGGTCCCAACCCCGCTGGCGCATCGCTTCAATGACATAGCGATCACCCACCTGGGCGCGGGTAAAAGGCACTTGTAATTCACCCATCGCTCGCTCCAGACCGAAGTTACTCATCAGGGTTCCGGCGACACCAGCGCACGGGTGGCCATTGCGCTGGCGATATTTGGCAATTATGTACAGGAGCTCATCGCCATCGACAGCATTACCGGTGTGATCGACCATCACCACCCGATCGCCATCGCCGTCGAGGGCGATCCCCAAGTCAGCGCTGGTTTCCAGTACTTTTTGCTGCAACTGGCGGGTGTCAGTCGAACCACATCCGTCGTTGATATTCATTCCATCGGGACTGACTCCCAGCTCTATCACCGTGGCACCCAATTCGTGAAACACATCCGGTGCCACTTGGTAGGTCGCGCCGTGCGCGCAATCGACTACGAGCGTAACTCCACTGAGACTGAATCTCGCAGGTAAGGTACCTTTACAAAACTCGACATAGCGGCCGGCGGCATCGTTCACACGGTGGGCACGACCCAGGTCAGCGGACTCGCTCGTCGCTATGCCGGCGTCAAGAAAATCCTCTATCGCCAGCTCGACCTCGTCCGGCAACTTGAAACCATCGCCGGCAAAGAATTTGATGCCATTGTCCTGATAGGGATTGTGCGAGGCGCTGATCACGACACCTGCCTCAGCCCTGAAAGTCCGGGTCAGGTAGGCGATAGCCGGTGTCGGCATGGGCCCGAGCAAACTCACGTCACCCCCGGCGGCGATAATGCCTGCCTGCAAAGCGGACTCGAACATGTAACCGGAAACCCGTGTGTCCTTTCCGACAAGGATGTGGCAGCGTCCGCCTGTCTGTTTGAAGACTTGACCTGCGGCCCAGCCCAGCTTCATGACGAAATCCACTGTGATGGGATATTCACCGACCCGGCCGCGAATGCCGTCAGTGCCAAAAAACCGTTTCCCCATACACCAAACCCCGCACAACTAATTTAAGGTGATTGTTCACAATTTAGCGGCTTCGCCGCGTCCATTGTCAAATGAGAAGCCAGCGAACCCAACCCCTCGCATTTATTCGCTTTCGGTTACGCGCGCCAGGACCGTAAGGCAGTCGACAGTAGCCCCAACATCGTGGACCCTGATCAAATCCACACCCTGCTGCGCCGCAAGCATCGCGAGAGCAACACTACCGAAAACCCTGGCAGCTACGGGTTTACCGAGCAGCGCGCCGACCATACGCTTGCGCGAAACTCCAATCAGGAGCGGAAATCCCAGACGCTTCAAATCCGGCAGCGCACGAAAGAGCGCGACATTGTGCTCCAGGGTTTTGCCGAAGCCAAACCCGGGATCGAGGATTAGACGATTGCGCTCGATGCCGGCAGCCTCGCAAACCGCAACCCGGTCCATAAGAAAGTCTGTCACCTCATGCGCTACATTTATATACGCTGGCGCATCCTGCATCGACTCGGGTTCCCCCGCCATATGCATCAGAACGACGGGCAAACCTATCTCGACTGCGGCCTCCAGCGCACCGGGTTTACGCAGCGCGCGAACATCGTTGACGAGCGCCGCGCCTGCCTCTGCAGCAAGCCGCATGAGAGCCCCGCTACTGGTATCCACAGAAACCGGCACATCGAAACGCCGAGTCAATGCTATCAGGGCCGGCATGACCCGTTCGATTTCCTCATCTTCGCTCGGCGGCACCGCACCCGGTCTAGTGGATTCGCCGCCAATATCAAGAAGGTCAGCGCCCTCGGTCAGCATCTCTTCAGCGCGATATAGAACTTTGTCGACATCGACAGCGCGACGAGCAAACAAGCTTCCCCCGTCTGAAAATGAATCGGGAGTAACATTTAACACGCCCATCACCAAGGGGCGTGTGTGCGCGACCTTAAAAACTGAGCGAATCGAATACTTGCCTTCCATTGCCTGTGGGGTGTGGCCTTCCATGGCCCATGGGGGTGGGTCAGCCAATCGGGGCGAACAACCTTAACTTCCTTCAACCGGACCGCCAATGGGGCGTCCGGTCGATTCGGAGGTTTCGCCTGGCTTGGTATCACTATCTACAGAACCGCCGGTAGAACCACCAAAGTCCTCGTCGTGCCAGTCCTGCGGTGGGCGCACCGGGCGGCGCGCCATGAGGTCCTTGACCTGTTCGGCATCCAGCGTTTCGTATTCCATCAGCGCGTCCTTCATCGCATGCAGAATATCTATATTGTCTTCAAGAATTTTTTTGGCGCGAGCATAGCACTCGTCAATGATCCGGCGTACCTCCTCGTCAATCTGCTGGGAAGTTGCACCAGAAAAATTCCGCGCACTCTGGCCTGGAAACGCGGCGGCCTCTTCTTCGCCGTATAAAATGGGGCCCATTTTTTCGGTAAAACCCCAGCGCGTGACCATGCTCCGAACCAGCTGACTTGCGCGTTCGATGTCGTTCGAAGCTCCGGTGGTCACGCCGTCGATACCGTGAATCAATTCCTCGGCTATGCGCCCCCCGTACAGACTGCAGAGCTGGCTCTCCAGTTTGCGCTTGCTCATGCTGTACTGATCTTCCTCGGGCAAAAACTGGGTCACCCCCAAAGCTCTACCACGTGGAATGATAGTCACCTTGTGGACCGGATCGTGCTCGGGCATCGTCAGGCCAACGATGGCATGGCCTGCCTCGTGATATGCAGTATTGGCCTTTTCCTCTTCTGACATGACCATTGACCGGCGCTCCGCGCCCATCATGATCTTGTCCCGCGCCTTTTCGAATTCCTCCATGGTAACGACCCGGCGGTTACCGCGCGCCGCAAAAAGCGCCGCTTCGTTAACCAGGTTTGCCAGATCGGCTCCGGAGAACCCAGGCGTGCCACGTGCCAGTACGCTCAAGTTAACCTTCTCGTCGAGCGGCACCTTGCGTACGTGGACTTTCAGAATCTGTTCGCGCCCACGAATGTCCGGCAAACCAACGTGGATTTGGCGATCAAAACGGCCGGGGCGCAACAGCGCATTGTCCAGCACGTCCGGCCGGTTAGAGGCGGCAATAACGATGATGCCTTCATTGCCTTCAAAACCGTCCATTTCCACCAGCAGCTGGTTGAGCGTTTGCTCGCGTTCGTCATTGCCACCGCCCCAGCCACCACCACGGGTCCGGCCGACGGCATCGATTTCGTCGATGAAGATAATGCAGGGCGACTGCTTTTTGGCCTGATCGAACATGTCCCGCACGCGCGAAGCGCCGACACCGACAAACATTTCTACGAAGTCGGAACCGGAAATCGAGAAAAACGGCACTCTTGCCTCGCCGGCAATCGCCTTTGCCAGCAGCGTTTTACCGGTACCGGGAGGCCCCGAGAGCAAAACGCCCCGAGGGATACGGCCGCCCAGGCTCTGGAACTTGGAGGGATCGCTGAGGAATTCTACGAGCTCCCGCACGTCTTCCTTGGCTTCGTCGACCCCCGCCACATCGGCGAAAGTAGTCTTGACCTGATCTTCGCTGAGCAATTTGGCTTTGCTTTTACCAAACGACATCGGGCCAGCCCGGCCACCACCTGCACCGCCCTGCATTTGCCGCATAAAAAACATAAATATGAGAACAATAAGCAATATAGGGAAGGCCGCCATCAGCAGCTGGGTCCAGATACTCGGCTTTTCCGGTTCCCGGCCTTCGACGTTGACGTTGTGATTCAAAAGATCGCTCATCATCCCACTGTCGTAGACATCGGGACGAACCGTGCGAAAACGGGAGCCGTCGTGATGTTCACCTTCTATAACCAGGCCATCAATCACAACGCTACGCACGCGGTCGTTTTGCACTTCATCGACAAAGCTCGTGTAACTGATGGTCTGCGGCGTAGGCCCATCTTTAAAGTTTTGAAAAATAGACAGCAAAACCGCGGCAATAATCACCCACAGAATCAAGTTTTTCGCCATTTCACTCAAACTACTACCCTCGTGCCGGCCCGTTGCCAGCGCTTAATTAGCACGCTATCTCACGTATTAACGCTTGTCCTGGATTGTCTCGGTAACTCTGGATT
>DJFY01000110.1:21189-26858 GCA_002431545.1 Cellvibrionales bacterium UBA5860
AACAGAAGTATAGCGCGCTTTAGCGTGCTGCACCGCTTCGCGCACCCGGGTCATCACGTATCGCGAAAGCCTGTCGCTAACCAATACACCTCTCTCGATCGGGTCCGTGAAGCACCTGGTTTTTTGGTCACCAGCTTGTCAAACCGGCCACGCACATCCCGAAACAGCTGATCGTAGCCTTCACCCTGGAACACCTTGGTCACCAGAGTGCCGCCGGGGCGTAATACCTCGACCGCAAATTGTACGGCGAGTTCGACCAGGTGCATCGATCGCGGTTGATCCACCGCCTTCATACCACTCATGTTGGGTGCCATATCGGAAATTACAAGGTCTGCGGGTCGCCCCGCCAACGCGGCCAGAATATGCTGGTACACCTCGTCGTCGGTAAAATCCCCGCAGACAAACTCAACACCGGATATGGCGTCCATCGGCAAGATATCGGAGGCAACGACCATCCCCCCGTCCCCGATGCGCTGCGCCGCAACCTGGGACCAGCCGCCCGGTGCTGCGCCCAGATCAACCACAACCTGCGCTTTTCTGAAAAAGGCGTATTTGTCGTCGAGCTCGAGCAGCTTGTAGCTGGCGCGAGATCGGTAACCCTCGAGTCTGGAACGCTGGACATATTGATCCTTCTCGTGCTCGCGCAGCCAGCGATGGCTGCTTTTGGATCTCGACATATGCCACCCCCATTTTCGCTATAATAGCGTCGGTCGAACACGAATCAGTATATGACTCTCTCCAACACCGAAAAAAAACATCTTCGCCGTATTGGCCACGGCCTCAATCCCGTGGTCACGATCGCAGGTAAAGGGCTCTCGGAAAACGTTCTCGCCGAATTAGATCGCGCCCTGCACGACCATGAACTGATCAAGGTGAAACTTGCCACCGGCGACCGGCGCGGCAAGAAAACACTATGTGACGATCTATGCGAAGCAAGCGGCGCGCAACTGGTGCAGATGATCGGCCATATGGCGCTACTCTACCGAAAAGCAGCACAGCCCGATCCCAGGCTCTCAAACCTGCTGCGCTAGACCCGAGCTATTCTGTAGGTAATACCTGCGGCAACCAGATCCGGTTGCCGCCAATTATTTTAAGCCTGGATGCCTGCACCCCAGCTATGCCAGGGCCCAGGCATAGCATCAAGACGCCAGCAGACCGGTTAATTTCACCCGGCATCTACTTTTGACGATGGAAAGTTTGCTGCACGCTTTTCCTTTACTGCAGCCACACCCTCTGCCGCGTCCTCGCCGAGGAAACACAGCATTTCCATGCGCAGAGAGTTTTCGAAAATCGGCGCGGCCATCTGCATCCAGCCGTTAAGCGTGGATTTAGTACCACGAATTGCCGGTTGACTGCCGGCCGCCAGATTATCGGCGATCGCCATCGCCCGCGTCAGTACTTCGTCCTGAGGCACGCTCATACTGACCAGTCCGATACGATCGGCTTCTTTGCCATCGATGAATTCTGCAGTCATCAGATAGTATTTGGCCTTGGCCATACCACAAAGAATTGGCCAGATGATCGCCGCGTGATCGCCAGCACCAACACCAAGCTTGACGTGGCCATCGGTAAATTTCGCCGTTTCCGACATGACACTGATATCCGCCATCAATGCAACCGCAAGGCCGGCGCCAACGGCGACACCGTTAATCGCCGAGACCACCGGCTTTTCCAGCGCAAGCATATTAAAGACGATGTCGGCGGCTTCCTTTTGTATCTGGCGAATGCCGTCCGGCTTGCCCACCACACCTTCAATCCAACCGAGATCGCCGCCAGCGGAAAAGGCCTTTCCGGCGCCAGTCACTACAACGACGTTGGTGTCGTCATCGACCGCAATCGTATTCCAGACCTGCGTCAGCTCCCAATGCAGGCGGCCATTAGTGGCATTCATCACTTCGGGCCGGTTAATCGTAACCAGCAGGACACCGTTGTCTTTGTGCTCGAAAAGCAAGTGCTCATAGTCCGAGTAATTCATTAACTATCCCCTTTCTTAGCTGTTACCAGAGACCGCCATCCGTCGTCAGTTTTCGGTATGACGGTCGATTCACGTCGGATAACCTGTCCGTACGCATCACCGACAGTTAGGCACGCAAATCCTCATCGAGCGTCATGCCCTCGTCGAGTTGCACGCCAAAGGTATTGAGAGCCATAGACACCAGGTTGTATTGACCCGCAGTAAACACGATATCCATAAGCTGCTCGGTACTGTAATGTTGGCTGAGTTGAGCCCAGGTCTCATCCGAGATAAAAGCATCGTCGTGCAGCTGGTCTGTCGCCTCAATCAGCAATCGCTCGTTCTCGGCCCACGCGGGCGAATCTGCACCCACTTTGACCTGTTCGATGTCGTCTTCGGACATGTCACACTCGAGGCCGATAATATGGTGCTGGCCCCACTCGTATCCCGACTTGCACAACCAGCCCATGCGCAGGATCACAATTTCCCGATCGCGCAGGGAAATGGAAGATTTACCCATGATGTGATTAGCGAACACCATCCAACGTTTGGCCAATCCCGGATGATTTGCCAGCGTGCGAAATATATTCAGGGTCCGGCCACCCATTTTCGCTTTGCCCACCGCCTCTTTTTGGGCTGCACTCCATTCGGACTCCGGTACGGGCGGCACGCGTGGTTGGTCTAGTCTCATTGCTACAGCCTCGATTGATTATTCTAATGCCCCGCGAACCTGCCTAACTGCTAGCGCATCGCACTAGTTCCGCTGGCACTGAACCCGCTAGAGATGCTCCACCTGATCGATCTCGTATTCGATCTCTCCGGACGGCGTGTGCACAACCACTTCATCGCCCACGGACTTGCCGATCAAGGCGCGCGCGATGGGTGATTGGTACGATATCTTACCTTCCTTGACGTCGGCTTCATCGTCGCCAACGATTTTATAGGTGGTTTCCTCATCGCTTTCGATATTGATAATGGTGACCGTGGCTCCGAAAATCACCTTGTCGCCCGCCGGGATCCGAGTCACGTCGATGACCTGGGCGTTACCTAATTTGCCCTCGAGCTCGTTGATTCGCCCCTCGGTAAAACTCTGCTGCTCCCGCGCCGCATGGTACTCGGCGTTTTCTTTCAAATCACCATGAGCACGAGCTTCCGCAATCGCCTGCACGATTCGCGGCCGTTCGATACGTTTCAGTTGGTCGAGCTCCTCGCGCAACAGCGCTGCGCCCTCCACCGTCAAGGGAATCTTGTTCATGGTTCAGTCGTGAGAGCCTAGCTACGCCTGTAATTCTTGCAAATTGCGAACCTGCATCGCGCCACTATACTCCAATGCGGTGCAAACAGCCTGCCCGCCAGCCAGCGTTGTCGTGTAGTAGACATTATTGGCTTCGGCGCTCGAACGAATGGTTGACGAATCCTTGATCGCCTGCCGACCCTCCGTGGTATTGATAATAAGATCAATTTTCTGGTTTTTTATCATATCGACAATATGCGGCCTACCTTCCTGAACCTTGTTGACCACCTCGACGGGTAACCCGACCGCCTCCAGCACAGTCGCCGTACCGCGCGTCGCAACCAGGATAAAACCCTGTTCGTGCAAACGCCGGGCGATATCGGCAATGCCGGGCTTGTCCGGCTCACGCACGCTGATAAAAGCGGTCCCGCTTTGTGGGATTTCGTCACCGGCACCGAGTTGAGCCTTGGCGTAGGCTTCGCCAAAAGTTTCCCCGACGCCCATGACTTCACCCGTCGATTTCATTTCCGGCCCAAGAATCGGGTCTATTCCGGGGAATTTGTTGAATGGAAACACCGCCTCCTTGACGTGAAATCGCTGCGGAATTATTTCCTCCGTCACCCCCTGGCTGGCGAGCGTCCGTCCCGCCATGCAACGGGCAGCTATTTTCGCCAGCGACAGCCCGATGCACTTGGAGACAAAGGGCACAGTACGGGAAGCACGCGGGTTCACTTCGATCACGTAGACTTCGCCATCCTGCCAGGCCAGCTGCACATTCATCAAACCCCGCACCCCGAGCTCTCTGGCCATAGCTTTGACCGTGTCGCGCATTTCCTCCTGTACCGCGGCCGGCAGACTGTAGGGGGGCAGTGAACAGGCGGAGTCACCGGAATGAATACCTGCCTGCTCGATGTGCTGCATGATGGAACCGATAACGACCTGCTCGCCATCCGATACGGCATCGATATCCACCTCGATCGCAGCCGACAAGAAGTAGTCGAGCAGTACCGGCGCGTCCTCCGAAACCTGCACGGCATCGCGCATATAGCGATGTAGTTCATCCTCCCCGTAGACGATTTCCATGGCGCGACCACCCAGTACGTAGGAAGGCCGCACCACCAGGGGATAGCCGATTTTCCCGGCCTCGGTGATAGCAGCTTCGAGGGATCGCACTGTGGCGTTAGCCGGCTGCCGCAGGCCCAGCTTGGCAATCATCCCCTGAAAGCGCTCGCGATCTTCGGCGCGATCGATAGCATCTGGTGTGGTGCCGATAATGGGCACACCAGCCTGCTCGAGAGCGCGCGCCAACTTCAGCGGTGTCTGACCGCCAAACTGCACGATAACGCCCTTGGGCTGTTCTAGCGCGACGATCTCCAGCACATCTTCCAGGGTAACCGGTTCAAAATAAAGCCGGTCGGAAGTGTCATAATCCGTCGACACTGTCTCCGGGTTACAGTTGACCATGATGGTCTCGTAGCCATCCTCGCGCATCGCCAGCGCCGCATGGACACAGCAATAATCAAACTCAATCCCCTGTCCGATACGGTTGGGGCCGCCGCCAAGCACCAGAATCTTGTCCCGCCGCGAGGGCGCCGCCTCGCACTCCTCCTCATAGGTGGAATACATATAGGCTGTTTCAGTGGCAAATTCCGCAGCGCAGGTATCCACCCGTTTATAGACCGGGCGCACATTCGCCCGCCAGCGCATTTCACGCACCGAGGCCTCACTGGCACCCAGCAGTTGCGCGATGCGGCGATCGGAAAAGCCCTTGCGCTTGAGCATGAGAAGCTGCGCTTGGCTCAATTCGCGACCGCTACAGGTTTCGACCTCGGCTTCACAGCGTATCAGGTCGGCAATCTGCACCAAGAACCAGGGATCGATAGCCGTGGCCTGGTGCACCTCTTCGACGGTCATACCAGCGCGAAACGCATCCGCCACGTACCAGATGCGCTCAGCCCCCGCCGCAGTTAACTGCTGGCGAATCTCGGCCTGAGCGTCGTCATCACTCGCGTCAACCCGGGGTTCGAAACCCGCGCTGCCGACCTCTAGGCCGCGCAGAGCTTTTTGCAGGGATTCCTGAAAAGTTCGACCGATCGCCATCACCTCGCCGACCGATTTCATTTGTGTCGTCAGCAGCGGACTTGCCTGAGTAAACTTCTCAAAGGCAAAGCGGGGTATTTTAGTGACAACGTAATCTATCGTGGGCTCAAACGAAGCCGGTGTGGCACCGCCAGTAATGTCGTTACTCAACTCATCAAGGGTGTAGCCCACCGCCAGTTTGGCGGCCACCTTGGCAATGGGAAAACCCGTTGCTTTCGACGCCAACGCCGAAGAGCGGGATACCCGTGGATTCATTTCGATCACCACCAGGCGGCCGTTTTCCGGATCAACCGCGAACTGAACGTTGGACCCGCCTGTTTCAACACCGATTTCACGCAGCACCGCAATCGAGGCGTTACGCATGATCTGGTATTCCTTGTC
>DJFY01000110.1:27069-31815 GCA_002431545.1 Cellvibrionales bacterium UBA5860
GTCGGTGAGCGTCTGCGCCGGCGCCACAGTGATGGAATCACCCGTGTGAATCCCCATCGGGTCGAAGTTTTCGATGGAGCAAATAATAATGCAGTTGTCCTTGCGGTCCCGCACCACCTCCATCTCAAATTCTTTCCAGCCGATCAGCGACTCGTCGATCAGGAGTTCGTTGGTTGGCGAAAGATCGAGCCCCCGCCGGCAAATATCTTCGAATTCCTCGCGGTTGTAGGCGATGCCGCCACCGGAACCACCCATAGTAAACGAAGGCCTGATGATACAGGGAAAACCGAATTGATCGGGCACCTGCAAGGCCTCCTCCAGGCTGTGCACAATGTGCGAGCGGGGGGTATCCAGACCGATTGCCCGCATGGCCTTATCAAACTTCTCCCTGTCTTCCGCCTTGTCGATCGCGCTTTTGGTGGCGCCGATCAGTTCCACACCGAATTGCTCGAGGATGCCTTCTCGAGCGAGATCCAGCGCGCAATTCAGGGCCGTCTGGCCGCCCATGGTGGGCAACAGTGCATCCGGCCGTTCTTTCTCGATGATTTTCGCTACGGTGCGCCACTCGACCGGCTCGATGTAAGTGGCATCGGCCATCACCGGGTCGGTCATGATCGTGGCCGGATTGGAATTGACCAGCACCACACGATAGCCCTCTTCGAGCAGGGCCTTGCAGGCCTGGGCGCCGGAGTAATCAAACTCACAGGCCTGGCCAATGACGATCGGACCCGCACCGAGAATCAGAATACTGTTGATATCACTTCGTTTAGGCACGCTCAGTTTGCCTCGCGCCGGTGCGCCATCAGATCGACAAAATGATCAAACAAGGGCGCCGCATCGTGGGGGCCGGGGCTCGCTTCCGGATGTCCCTGGAAACTAAAGGCCGGCCTGTCGGTAAATTCGATACCCTGCAAAGTGCCATCGAACAGGGATCGGTGAGTCGCCCGCACGTGCGCGGGCAGGGTTTCCTCGACCACGGCAAAACCGTGATTCTGGCTGGTAATCAATACCGTACCGTCCGCCAGACGCTGCACTGGGTGGTTAGCGCCATGATGACCGAACTTCATTTTTTCCGTCGTCGCGCCTGCGGCCAGCGCCAGCAGCTGATGTCCAAGGCAGATACCGAACAGGGGAACGGATTGTTCCAGTAACGTGCGAATCGCCTGAATGGCGTATTCACAGGGCTCCGGGTCGCCCGGACCGTTGGATAAAAATACACCATCGGGCTGCAGGCCGAGCACTTCGTCTACCGGGGTTTGCGCCGGCACGACGGTTAACTCACACCCGCGATCGACCAGGAGCCGCAATATATTGCGCTTAACCCCGTAGTCGTATGCCACCACACGAAAATGTTTGGCGTCACCGAAACCGGAGACCTGTCCGGTACTTGTCGACCCGCCGGCGCCGGGCAAACGCCAGCAGCCCTCGGACCATCGATAGACCTCATTGCAAGAGACCACCTTGGCGAGATCCATACCCGCCAGGCCCGGAAAGGCACAAGCCGCTTCCCGTGCTTCGGCCTCAGCCTGCACAGCGTTCGTATAACCGGCCACCAGACAGCCGTTTTGCGCGCCTTTTTCGCGCAGCAAGCGGGTCAGGCGGCGGGTGTCGATATCGGCAATGGCAACGACGTTATGTTGCTTCAAATACGCATCCAGGCTTTGCTCGCTGCGGAAGTTACTCACCAGTAGCGGCAGATCCCGGATGACCAGACCTTCGGCCCACACCTGCCCGGACTCTTCATCCTCAGCATTACTTCCCACGTTACCGATGTGCGGATAGGTCAAGGTGACGATCTGACGGGCGTAGGAAGGGTCGGTAAGAATTTCCTGATAGCCGGTTAAGGCCGTGTTGAAAACGACTTCGCCAACGGCCTTGCCCGTGGCGCCGATAGAAGCACCCCTAAATATCGACCCATCTGCCAGTACGAGCATCGCAGGTTGACGGGCAAGATGATCCAACGGGTACTCCTCTACATTTGAAACCCGGCCGATAGAGGCCACAAGGTGGGTCATACGAGACGCTATTAAACCGGCTGTTAAATTTCAGGCTGTAAAAAAGCGAGATGAAAACCCATGTTTCATCTCGCTTTTTCTTTGCCTGCTATGCCATTTTGCCCCGCTCTTAACCCGCCTGCCCCGAGGCGGCAGGCCGGGGCGGAATTCTAGGAGATTTGCCGGTGAGTGTCCAGCGAGAAGCGGCGCCGGCACGCTCGTCGCTGGATTATCGAAGCCTAAGGGCGGCGGCCCGCCCGGATTCCCTTGGCGTGCAGCCGGCAGGCGCACTTATTTCAGATCAAGCACGTCCTGCATATCGAACAATCCGGCCTCTTTATCGGCCAGCCACGCCGCAGCGCGCACTGCACCGCGCGCGAAAGCCATACGACTGGACGCCTTGTGAGTAATTTCGACCCGCTCACCTTCCGCGGCAAACATCACAGTATGGTCACCGACAATGTCGCCTGCGCGCACCGTAGCAAAGCCAATTGTCTCGTCGGCCCGGGCACCGGTTTGGCCCTGACGCCCGTACACTGCCACCTTATCCAAATCGCGGCCCAAAGCCTTGGCGACCACTTCCCCCATACTCAGCGCCGTACCGGAGGGCGCGTCCACCTTGTGGCGGTGATGAGCCTCCATGATCTCGATATCGACCTCATCGCCCAGCACATGCGCCGCCACTTCGAGGAGTTTAAAGCACAGGTTTACGCCAGTGCTAAAGTTGGAAGCCATGCACAGGGCAGTTTTCTCCGCCGCGGCCAGCACTGCATCTTTTTGCCGGGCATCGAAACCGGTCGTGCCGACAACCATCTTCTTGCCGTGAGCGGCGCATAACGCGGCATTGGCTACCGTCGCCACCGGCGCCGTGAAATCAATTAGCACATCAAAATCGTCAACAACCGCTACAAGCTCGCTGCAAAGCAACACCCCGTTGCGCCCCAAACCGGCAATTTCACCGGCATCGGCACCCAGCAGGCTGCTTTCCGGATGCTCAGTTGCGGCGCAAAGCCGCAGGTTGTCACGCTGCGCGATGGCCTCGATCAGGGTTCGACCCATGCGCCCGGCGGCACCCGTCACTGCTATTCTGGTCATGCTTTCTATTCCGCTAGGGCTGAAACGGCAAATTATGCTTTAAAGCGAGACAAAGCGCGACGCCACAGGATAAAGCGCGTGGCAATGATATTCAGGAGGTTAAACCTTCGAAAAACTTTTTTACGCCCTCGTACCAGGAGGTGTGTTGCGGCGAGTGTTTTTGATTGCTCAGCGAATCCTGAAACTGTTTTAGCAGTTCTTTTTGTGTGGCGTTCAGGTTCACCGGTGTTTCCACCACTATTCGACACAACAAATCGCCCTGGGGACCACCGCGCACGGGTACCACGCCCTTGCCGCGCATGCGAAACAATTTGCCTGTTTGTGATTCCGGCGGTATTTTCAGTTTAACGCGGCCGTCCAGCGTCGGCACTTCGAGCTCACCGCCGAGCGCCGCATCGGCGAAAGAAATAGGCACCTCACAGTAAAGGTTGGCGCCGTCCCGCTGGAATATCGGGTGCTCCTTGACCAGGATTTGCACATACAGGTCACCGGGCGGGCCGCCGTCGGGGCCGGCTTCGCCTTCGCCGGAGAGTCGAATTCGGTCGCCCGTATCGACCCCCGCCGGCACTTTCACTGAAAGGGTCTTTTGTTCTTCGACGCGGCCCCGACCGTAACACTTGTTACAGGGATCGAGGACAATACTGCCGCGCCCGCGACACTTCGGACAGGTCTGCTGCACCGAGAAAAACCCCTGTGACCTCCTGATCTGTCCGGCCCCATGACAGGTGTCACAAGCGCTTGGCGAAGTGCCCTTGCGCGCCCCGGAACCGGCACATTCCCCACAATTGATCAGGGTAGGCACGCGGATTTTCGTTTGCGTGCCACGCGCCGCGTCCTCCAGGGTCAATTCCAGGTCGTAGCGCAGGTCGGCACCCGGCGCGGGACCGCCCCTGGCCCGCCCGCCACCGAAAATATCGCCAAAAACATCGCCAAAAATATCGGCAAAGCCCGCCGTACCTGCACCACTGAAACCACCGGCACCACTCACCCCTTCGTGCCCATACTGGTCGTAAGCAGCGCGCTTTTCACCGTCGGCAAGAACTTCATAGGCCTCGCTGGCCTCCTTGAACTTCTCCTCTGCCTCGGGGTTGTCGGGATTTCTGTCCGGGTGGTGCTTCATGGCTACCCGCCGATAGGCTTTTTTTATTTCGCCCTCATCGGCGTCCCTGGAGACACCCAGTACTTCGTAATAATCCCGTTTTGCCATTGTCCACCCAGTCTGCACAGAGCCCTTATGTCGGCGCCAATTTTTTCACGCAAGCAAGACAAACGCAGACCGTAGTCTGCGTTTGTCTTGCATCGAAGTTACGCGAGGGGGCAAGAATCGCGTGCGCTCACCCTACTTTTTTTCGCTGTCGTCCACCTCTTCAAACTCGGCATCGACAACATCATCACTTGAATCAGCCTGCTCGCCGGAAGCCGCACTTTCTGCTTCACCTCCCTCTGCCTGCTGAGCCTGTTCGGCATAAAGCTTTTGAGCCAAACCAGCAGAGGCTTCGGACAACTTCGCGGCTGCCGCCTCGATAGCGTCTTTATCATCCTTACCCACCGCTTCTTCAACTTCCTTGATCGCGGCTTCAATGCTTTCCTTTTCCTCCGCACTGGCCTTGTCACCGGCATCAGTCAGAGTCTTGCGCGCCGCATGCGCCAGTCCATC
>DJFY01000110.1:32098-36720 GCA_002431545.1 Cellvibrionales bacterium UBA5860
GACTGCTCTTTACCCGTGGCTTTATCTTTGGCCGAGACATTCAGGATGCCATTGGCATCGATGTCAAAAGACACTTCGATCTGCGGCATACCGCGCGGCGCCGGTGGTATGTCGGAGAGATCAAAGCGCCCCAGCGACTTGTTCTGAGCCGCCTGTTTGCGTTCGCCTTGAACCACGTGAATGGTTACCGCGGTCTGGTTATCGTCTGCCGTCGAAAAAATCTGCGACTTCTTCGTCGGGATCGTCGTATTTTTCTCGATCAGCGGGGTCGCTACACCACCCATGGTTTCGATGCCTAAGGTCAGCGGTGTAACGTCCAGCAACAGGACATCAGTTACGTCGCCCGCAAGCACCGCCCCCTGGATGGCCGCACCGACCGCCACTGCCTCATCCGGGTTAACATCGCGACGGGGCTCCTTGCCGAAGAAATCGGTGACTTTTTTCTGCACCAGCGGCATGCGCGTTTGCCCACCAACGAGAATAACTTCGTCGATCTGGGATGTGGATTTGCCGGCATCTTTCAGTGCGACTTTTACCGGCTCCAGCGAACGATCGACGAGTTCTTCCACTAAAGACTCGAGCTTGGCCTGAGTCAGTTTGACCACCAGGTGCTTGGGTCCGGTGGAATCGGCTGTAATATAGGGCAGATTAACTTCTGTTTGCTGACTGGACGATAATTCGATCTTGGCATTTTCAGCGCCTTCTTTCAGGCGTTGCATCGCCAATGGATCACCACGCAAGTCGACACCGTTGGTTTTTTTGAACTCGTCAGCCAGATATTCAATCAGGCGCAGATCGAAATCTTCCCCGCCCAGGAAGGTATCACCACTCGTGGACAGCACTTCAAACTGGGTCTCCCCATCCACATCGGCAATTTCGATGATTGAAATATCAAAGGTGCCGCCGCCGAGATCGTAAACTGCAACCACGTGATCGCCACTGGCTTTGTCCAAACCATAGGCGAGTGCCGCCGCGGTAGGCTCGTTAATAATACGTTTTACATCGAGACCGGCCAGCTTGCCCGCGTCCTTGGTCGCCTGGCGCTGAGAGTCATTAAAGTATGCCGGCACGGTAATCACCGCGTCGGCGACTTTCTCTCCCAGATAGTCTTCCGCGGTTTTCTTCATTTTTTTCAGCACTTCGGCCGAAATTTGAGGCGGTGCTTTTTTGGCACCCTTGACTTCAACCCAGGCATCCCCGTTATCGGCCTTGACGATGCTATAAGGCACCATTTTGATATCTTTTTGCACGACGTCATCGTCAAAACGCCTACCGATCAGGCGCTTTACCGCAAACAACGTATTGCTCGGATTGGTGACGGATTGTCTTTTGGCAGATTGTCCGACCAGGGTCTCTCCGTCATCGGTGTACGCAACGACAGACGGGGTGGTTCTGGCGCCCTCCGCATTTTCGATAACCTTGGGCTTGTCACCTTCCATCACTGCCACGCAGGAGTTGGTGGTGCCCAGGTCAATTCCAATTATCTTGCCCATGTCTGCATTCTCCGCAAAACGGTTCTCGGCGCTTTCTCAAAAGCCTCGAAGTGTGATTCTGTTGTGGTAAATATTGGCACTAAGCTTTGTTTTTCAACCCATTTCAGGTTTCGCTTTCATTTTTTGGACCTTTGGACACAACCACCATGGCCGGCCGAACCAGCCGGTCATTCAACAGAAAGCCTTTTTGAAAAACTTCGGTCACTGTGTTGGCCGGCGCTTCCGGGTGGTAATCCATACTCATAGCCTGGTGAAACTCCGGATCAAAGGACTCATTCAAGGGATCGACCTGAGTCACTTTATTGCGGGCCAAAACGTCCAGAAAACTCTTCAGAGTCAGCTCGACCCCTTCCCCGACCGCTGCTTGAGACTCGTCGTTCTTGTCAATACTGTGTACAGCACGCTCAATATTGTCGACGACCGGCAGCAATTCGGCGACAAACTTCTCGAGCGCAAATTTGTGCGCATTCTCGATATCCCGATCGACACGGCGCCGTAGGTTTTGCATTTCCGCTTGTGCCCTAAGCACCTGATCGCGAGCGGTTTCCAGTTCGGCCCTAAGGGTTTCGATACCCTCATTCGACGAGCCGGGCTCGACGTCGGCGCGCGCACCGTCTTCGGCCGCCGTTGCATCCCGCCCATCCTGCCCTGTCGCAACAGGTTCTTCTCCTCCCTCCTGTTGAGATAGATGCTCTTCTGTCGACACCGCAAATCCCCCACAATTGGATTAAAGCGCTATATTGGGCCGTCGCCTCGAGTTTCAAGGCATACGATTGCAATTGTTGCCCTGGGTTAGGTATAAAACGCTTTCAAGCGCGTTGAGGCCCACCTGCCATTGCTTAGCTCCCTTACGATCAGCCAATTTACACTCGTTGAATACCTGGACGTTGAATTCAGGTCCGGTATGACGGCCATTACCGGGGAAACCGGTGCCGGCAAATCCCTCGTCGTCGATGCATTAGGCCTGGCGCTGGGTGATCGGGGGGATACGGATCAGATTCGCCAGGGCGCAGCGCAGATGGAAGTCTGCGCAGGCTTCGACGTGGACAACAACGCACCCGCCCTCAACTGGCTCGCGGAGCACGACCTCTCCGACGGCAATGCCTGCCTGTGTCGAAGGACCCTTTCCAGAGAAGGTCGCTCGCGCGGCTACATTAACGGGCAGCCGGCTACCATGTCCCAGTTGCGCGAGTTTGGCGCGCTGGTTATCGATATCCACAACCAACACGAACACCAATCGCTGTTGCAGAAAAACCACCAACGCGTATTGCTGGACGAATACGCGGGGCATGTCGCCCAAGTCAATAGCCTTGCAGAAGTCTACCGACAATGGCGGGCGCTCGAGGAAAAACTCCTGGACATACGCGCACGTGGTGATCAGGCCGCGGCCGAACAGGAACTCCTTACCTTTCAACTGGAGGAACTGCTGGAACTCGGCCTCGCAAAAGGTGAAATCGAGCAACTGGAGGAGGAACAGACCCTGCTGGCCCACGCCGAAGAAATTGCACAAGCGTGCCGGCAGGCATTGAACCTCTGCGACGACAGCGATACCCCGGAACAGCCGGGCGCGTCCGGCATGCTGCGCAAAGCGGGCACGTTATTACAAGCCTTGCCGCAACACAGCCCAGCGCTTGCACAGGCGCTCGACATGCTGGACTCTGCTGCAATCCAGGTGGCGGAGGCCTGCCGGGAAATGGACCATCACCTGGATACCCACCACGCCGACCCGGCACGCCTGCAACAACTCGAAACCAGGCTGTCGGAGGCATACCAGATTGCCCGCAAGCATAAAGTACAGGCGGATGAGCTGCCTGCGTTGACTACAAGGCTGACTCAGGAACTGGAGTCTATCGCCACGACCGAAGATAACCTGACGGCGATGGCCGATGAAGTTAAGGCACTGAAAGCCGAATATTTTTCACAAGCCGAGGTTCTCAGCCAAAAACGCAAAAAAGCGGCGAAAACCTTTGCTCAAAAAGTCAACGCACAACTTGTCGAACTGGCAATGGCAACAGCCTCTATAAAAATTTCCCTCGAACCGCTCGCACAGGGCACCGCATGGGGCCTCGAGTCCGTCGAGATTTTAATCAGCACCAACCCGGGACAACCGCACCGCCCCCTGGAGAAGATTGCCTCGGGCGGAGAGCTGTCGCGGGTCAGTCTCGCCATACAGGTCGTCGCCGCAGAACATTGCCAGATCCCTGTGCTGGTGTTTGACGAAGTCGATGTGGGCATTGGCGGCGCCACCGCGGATGTCGTCGGCAGATTGCTAAGAAAACTTGGAGAAACCGGCCAGGTGATCTGCATCTCCCATCAGCCGCAGGTTGCGGCACACGCCCAACATCACTGGCGGGCAAGCAAATCTCCAGGCAAATCAAGCGTCGAAAGCGCTTTGATCGCGCTTGACGCTGCAGCGCGGGTGGAAGAAATCGCTCGCATGCTGGGTGGTGAAAAAATCACTAAAACGACCATTTCCCATGCCGAGGAAATGCTCGCCGCTGGTACAGGTTAAAAAAACCGACCCGGGTCGGGTCGGTTTTTTCCCTGCCAGGAGCTGTTAACAGATCCTAGATTACCTTTAGCACCATCACACCGGTCTTCTGCAGACTGGCAATACCCAGGCTAAACGACACTTCAGAACTGGTAACTCAAGCGCAGGGTTAGCTCATCGGTCCAGTCGATGGGCGTCAACGCCGCTGCGTAGTCACTGCTGTCCATTACCGTGGCAAAGAGGTCGATGGTCCAGTCCCCACTGGGTTTGTAAGTCACGGAGGGCTGGGCCAGCCAGGATTGATTAAAATCGTAGAGGAAAGAGAAACCGAAACGCCATTTCAGTGTCGGTGATGGCTGGGTAATGCCTATTGCAATGGCATCCCAACCGCCATCTTCCTCGGCACCACTGGGACCCCTAATCGCGTTGCCCCCCAGTGTACTCAGATGGTGGCCGACGAAATCGCTCTCCGATTTATGCATCCATTGGAACGAGAAATAAGTGGCCGGGAATTTCTGCGACAGGCGATGGTACTTTTCGAGACCGAACACCCAGATGTACTCATCCTCCTCAATCGGCTTTTGCGCGCCATTATTGGTCCAGCTTCTATCGGGTGTGTAAGTGGCTTCAAAGCGCAC
>DJFY01000042.1:0-7102 GCA_002431545.1 Cellvibrionales bacterium UBA5860
CCTGAGTTCTGCGTAAATGGGCGAGCGGTTGGTAAATGAATCGATACGGCGGTGCAATTGAATGCCGTACTCAATGGCGGGCGGGCGATCACCGCGCAGCGGCCCTTTGACGAAATCGCCGAGCAGTCCGCCGACCTGAATATCGGCATCGCTCCCCGACAGGTAAAGGTGGGCAAGGTAATTCACGGCTCGACATCCAGGTCGTATTGCCGATAAAAACGATCTAGGTAGGCTTCAAAGCTGATATCGTCAGATTGTTCGATTTCTACCTGTTTGGCCAGAGACTCTCGCGCCAGGGATTGAAAGTACGCCACCAGTGATGCATCCAAGGGGTGATCCAGAAAGTATTCCCGGTGCTGGCGAGCGTGACGCAGCGCTGTTTGAAAGTAAGTCTGACCACTGGTTTTCATGTCGTCGAGCAATTGTGTCGCCGGATTCGGCACATGCCCGGCGACCTTTTCTCGCTGCAGGGTCACGGCATCCCCGTGGACCGGGGTCGGCATATTCAAATCCAGCAAAGCTGCAACGGGTTCTAATTCGGCAAAAAGCTCTTCGGTCCAGGCTTCCAGTGTCACCTCTCCGCCGTTGCGAAACAGGGTCAGCCCGGGTGCCCGTCCCTGGTAGACGATGCGCCGCTGATTGTCAGACAGGTGCTGATATTCCTCGTTATTGGTGGCAGGACTTTCCTGCAGCAGACAATGCAGTAGAAAAACTTCCATGAAGTACATCTGTGATTCGTCGATGCCGACCGGCAAATAGGGATTGAGGTCGATACAGCGGATTTCCACGTATTCAATGCCGCGTTGCCACAGAGCCCGAATCGGCGTTTCCCCGCTTTCGGTAGTGCGTTTTGGTCGAATAGTGCTGTAGAACTCGTTTTCGATCTGAAGCAGATGGGTATTGAGCTGACGGTACCGGTTATCGGCGCCTTTTACCCCGATTTTCTCGTAGGGGGGGTACGGTGAGGTCAGCGCGGCGCGCAGTGTTTCGACGTAAGTCGCCAGATCGTTATAACACACCGTCAGCGACGCCTGGGCTTCGCTCTGGTATCCCAGGTCGCCCATGCGCAGGGAAGTGGCGAAAGGCGCGTACAAACTATGTGCGTCCCCGTTAAAAGGGGTCAACTGATGTCCCCGGTTGGCGACGAAGGAACGACACACCGCGGGTGCGGCACCGAACAAATACAACAGCAGCCAGAAATGCCGGCGAAAATTGCGAATAAGCGCGAAATACTGCTGGGTTTTGAAGTTCTGTAGACTGTCTTTGATGCCCTCTTCCCGTGCCAGCAGCTGCCAACAGACATCTGGCAGGGACCAGTTGTAATGAATACCGGCGATGGTCTGCATCAATCGCCCGTAGCGATGCCCGAGGCCCTCGCGGTATATTTTTTTCATGCGACCGATGTTGGACGAGCCATACTCGGCCAGCGGAATATCCTCGTCGCGTCCCAGGACACAGGGCATGCTGTTCACCCACAGCAACTCGTCACCGATATTGGCGTAAGTGAAGCGGTGAACTTCCTCCAGGGACTGAATAACTTCCGGCACCGAGGTCAGCGGGGGGGTGATGAACTCAAGCAGCGCCTCGGAAAAATCCGTAGTGATCAGCGGATGTGTGAGCGTCGAGCCCAGTGAGCGCGGATGCGGGCGCAGTGATAACTCGCCGCCGGGCGTGACGCGCAGGCTTTCTTTTTCCAGGCCGCGTCGGATCTGTGCCAGATCCGGATGATGCGCCGGCTGGCTCAACAACGACAGACGCTTACTAAGTTGGCTCAATGGGAGGTTCCGTCAGGGACGCCGGAATCCGGTGTCATTGCCCGCAATATTCCAGCCCGCTGTCCGCTGGAAGCTCTTCCCGGGGGACGACACGGGCCCGTAGGTCGATATCGGTGGCATTGAGTTCTAGCAGCTGATTCAGCGCGATGTCTTTGTGAGGCGTGTTGAAAAGCTCGGATTCACGGTACTCCTTTGTCCAGACCAGATCCCTTGTCAGAAGTTTCCCCGAGGCGTCTATCAGAAAATACTGCGTCATGCGGCACCGAACGGTACTGAGTGGCGGCCAGTGTAACGGATCGACCTGATCGAGCAACCGTTTTCCGGCTTTTTGGGGGTGGAATGGCACATTCTGGCGACATAATTTCGTCATGTTTTATTCCGACAATAGCCGTGTTTCAGTTGCTGGGGGATCAGCAATGAGAGTATCAGTCATCGGTTGTGGCTATGTCGGTCTGGTCACGGCGGCCTGTCTCGCTCAAACCGGACACCAGGTTAAATGCCTGGATATTGATGTCGACCGGGTCGAACAACTGCGGCGCGGGGTATGCCCTATCTTCGAGCCGGGGCTGGAAGAGGTTATCGCCAACGGTCTGCGTGATCATACGCTTAGTTTCACAGCCGAGATCGAGGAAGCCTGCCGCGAGGTGGACGTGATTTTTATTGCCGTGGGCACGCCGAGCGGTGAAGACGGCTCCGCCGATACAGGTTACGTCCTGGCCGCAGCGGGGCAGATCGCTGCGCATCTCGACCAGGCGGCCATCGTGGTGGTCAAATCGACCGTGCCGGTGGGCACCTGTGATGCAGTCGCCCGGCGCGTAGCAGAGGGACTCGGTGGGCGGGGTGTTCGATTCGCCGTGACTGTGGTGTCTAACCCGGAGTTTTTAAAGGAAGGCGCTGCGGTCAACGATTTTATGAAACCGGATCGCATCATCGTGGGTACCGAGGACAGACAAGCGATTCAGCGTATGCGTGAGCTGTACGCGCCCTTTAATCGTAATCACGACCGCATGATGTTTATGGATGTGCGTTCGGCAGAGCTGACCAAGTACGCGGCAAACGCCATGCTGGCGACGAAAATCAGTTTTATTAACGAGATTGCCAATATCGCCGAGCTAGTCAATGCCGATATTGAAAAGGTGCGACAGGGTATTGGAGCAGATCCGCGCATCGGCCATCATTTTATTTATCCCGGTTGCGGTTTCGGTGGATCCTGTTTTCCCAAA
This sequence comes from Cellvibrionales bacterium UBA5860, assembly GCA_002431545.1. Lineage (GTDB taxonomy): Bacteria > Pseudomonadota > Gammaproteobacteria > Pseudomonadales > Porticoccaceae > HB2-32-21. Next base: position 2,999 of record DJFY01000042.1, read on the forward strand.
GACGTCCGGGCTCTCGAGGCGACCGCGCTCGATCGCAACTATCGCCCACGTTTGCTGCGCGCGGTGCGCGAGATCAACGACCGGCAGAAACAACGCCTGGTTGAAAAGGTTCACGATTACTTTGACGGAGAGTTGCGTGGCCGCGTTTTCGCTCTATGGGGCCTGTCGTTTAAGCCGCAGACCGACGATATGCGAGCCGCGCCCAGCCGCGTCGTCATGGAGGCCCTGTGGCGTTCAGGGGCCAGCGTTCGCGCGTACGATCCCCAGGCTATGGAGGCGTGTCAGGCCATCTATGGCGATCGCGAGGGATTGTCTTTGCTTGGCACTAAAGAAGCCGCAATAAAAGGCGCCGACGCGTTGATTATCTGTACGGAATGGAAGGGTTTCTGGGCGCCGGACTTCGACTATCTGGTGGAGACACTAAAAACGCCGGTCATTTTTGACGGACGCAATCTCTTTGATCCCAGTCTGGTGACGGCTAAAGGCCTCGACTATATCGGGATCGGCCGCAGCGGCCAGGGTCAGGCGACGCCCGGCCTTCGTCTGCAAGCTGGCTCGAACAGGAACGATAGTTTGTTGGATAAGACAGGTGGCCCAGTACCGTTCCAGAACTCGCGCTCCGCGACCGTGCCTGGTATTTGGGGCGGCCCGGATCAGGCGGCCTGAGCCGGCGGCTATCTAGCGCCGTTGACAAGCTAGAGTCGTCTGCGCTCCTACAGAATACAACCGCTGACAGCGTGGCATTAGTTACGGGGGAAAAGCCGGATTTGCCGGGAGCCCACTGATTAGCGCGCCAGATTCGGCAGTCTCAGTGGTGCGTGGCTATCGCTATCCGCGACCGCTTGTGTTTTAAGCGCCTGTTGCAGGTCGCCCCAGTGAATCAGCTCAAGTTCGCCGTTGCGGTGTTCGACCAACGCCGTACAGCTTTCTATCCAGTCGCCATCATTGCAGTAGAGCTTGTCGTCGATCAGGCGAAGTTCCGGCTGGTGAATGTGCCCGCAGATAATACCGTCGACCTTGCGTTGCTTGCACTCTGCGATGGCAGCGTTCTCAAATGCGGTAATCGCAGCCCGGGCGTTGGCGACACGGTTTTTTACGTAGTAGGCCAGTGACCAGTAGGGCCGCTTGAATAACTTACGAAAGCGATTTCCCCAGCGGTTCAAAAACAGCAGGAACTCGTAACTCGCATTGCCCAGCCATTTGTTGAGCCGGCTGCAACGAACTGCGTAATCGAATTCGTCGCCATGAACCAGGAGCAAACGCTTGCCCAGCGCGGTGGTGTGAATATATTCCCGGGCGATCAGTACATCCAGTAACTCGTGGTCGACGATACTGCGACACCAGGCATCGTGATTGCCCGGAATATATATCACCCGGCGACCCTGGCGGGCAAAGTCCAGCAGTCGCTCGAGGACTTCCTGATGCTTCTGCGGCCACTGGAAACGCTTTTTCATGGACCAGAAATCGACCACGTCACCGACCAGATAAAGGGTGTCGAAGTCGATGCTGTCGAGAAAGTCGAGCAGGAAATCGGCCCGGCATCCCTTGTAGCCCAGGTGAATATCCGAAAGCCAGACTGCGTTCAGGCGAATAAACTTCAGGTGGCTCGCGTCGCGTGTAATCGCGGCATCGGTGTCTGTGTCAGGGGCGGATGGCAAACTCTTCTATCTCCTGTGTGGTAAACAGGGGTTCGCTGGGAAACCGGGTTTGGCGCCATAGTCGATTGGCCAGGCGCTCTATGCCGGAGTTATCGTCAAAGCAGCCGTTGGTGATCCAGCGCGCGACTTCGCCCGCTACATCCGGGTAGCGGACTCTTACCGCTCGACCTTCGCGCAGCCAGATTCTGACCACATCCGCGTCCAGGCCTGGCATGGTGTAGCCCAGACCGATCAGGCGTAACGCCAATGCGTTGGATAGCTGTTCCGATTGTCCGGCCACCGGTTTAACCAGAAGTTTACGGCCGAGCTGAAGCACTTCGCTGGCAAGCTCGAAGCCGGCGTTGCAGATCACGCCGTTACAGGATTCAAGAGCCTGCTGAAAGCCCTCCCGACTGGGCTGGAACCACCGGATGTGGTCGCATCGCGCAGCTTTGGCCTCGGGATGGAAAACCTGAAACTGATAATCGGAAAAGGGTGCGAGCAATGTTTCGATCTCGCCCGGGGTTTCAAAAGGCAGGTAGACGACGATGGAATCCAGGCAAATGGGTGCCTCCCCTTTGGGCACTGGCGCAATGGGCGGCAGGATGGGCATATCGAAGTGATACCAGTGGAAACCCAGTGCCGCGGGTGTCGGCGCAAAGTATTTCATGATGAGCTGATGATGCGGGCCGCCGTAGTGTTGGGGAATGGCATAGCGAAAGGCATACTGGTGACCAAGGCCGAGCACCGGCGTTTTGCAGAGCCGGCCGGCCCAGGCCGTGACGGGTTCGAAATCGGTCAGAATAAGATCGTAGTTTCGCGTGTTCAGCGTGCGCACTTCCCGGAAAAACTTTCCGGGTGTCGCTCGCGTCAGTGTTTTCAGGGCGCGGATGCGCCCGCCCTCCGTCACCATGGTGAGCCCGGTACACAGGGCGTAGTCACCAAAGGGTTGCATGTCAAAAAATTTGTCCCCGGGTCGGCCGGAGAAAACAAAGTCTACCTCGGCGCCTTGGGCCGCCAGCGCCGGTGCCATTGCTCGGGCACGCGTGATATGACCGTTGCCGGTCCCCTGAACGCCGTAGAGTATTCGCATGAGTCTAAACTAACGTAGCAATACCAATGGTGCCGATTGTCGCGCCGATGATGGCGCCGGCGAAGACGTCCGTTGGAAAGTGGACGCCTAGAAAGACGCGGGCGGCGCCGACCAGTGTCGCCCAGCAATAAAGGGCTTCTGTCAGGCCGGGGAAAAATGCCGCTACCACGGTCGCCGCGAGAAAGGCGCCGGATGTATGGCCGGAGGGAAAGCTGAACTGGTCCGATGGCGCGATAAAACTGGCGAAACCGGGCATGGCTTGCGCCGGGCGGTCGCGCTTCAGACCGTTTTTCAGCACCAGATAAAGCGGGCGCTCAATGGCGAAACCGAGGGCGAGGGCCAGGAATAAGCTGCTGGCTTCCGCTGAGCCTGCGGCATAAGCGAGTAGTGGAATGCACGGATAATAAAAACCGTCTGCAGAGCGGGACACCACTTTGCTGATCCAGGTAAAGACCGCCTGGTGCCTGCGTTGCATACACCAGGTAAAAGCCAGCACATCGCAGTGGTGGATCTTGTGCAGAAGACGGGTGTGTCGTGCATATGGTCTATTCATGGCCGCAAGGCTAGAGCCACGCTGTGTCACCAATGTTAAGGTTTCATGTCAATTGGATGACAGTGCCGGAAATTTTGTGAGCGCTCTCATAGGCTTGGCAACAGGCTTCGAGCGAACCAGGTGGTCAGCGATCAAGCGTACCCGGCGGCTGCCTCCCGTTGACACGATCCACCGCTTGGAGGACGATGGGTCGCTTCTGATCCGCGGGCCAGCCAGGCGTTGCGTCCGGGAAAAGCAACTGAATCAAACAATAGCGGGGGGATGATTGTGTCGGGAATTATTGGCTACGGGAGCTATCTGCCCTATTACCGGCTGACGCGACAGGCAATGGGTGGCGGCAGGGGCGAGCGCACGATCGCCAGTTACGATGAGGATTCGGTCTCGATGGCGGTCGAGGCGGGCCGACAGGCCCTGGCAGGTGCCGATGCCAGCGCCATCGACAACCTGATCTTTGCTACCACCAGTCCACCATATGCCGAAAAACTTAATGCCGCCGCCCTTTCGGTCGCGCTCGACCTGCAATCCAGTACCCGCTCGGTCGAAGTGGGTTGTAACTCCCGCATGGGGCTGGCGGCGTTACTGCTGGGCGCCGACATGGCCGCTGCCGGGCGGACGTCTTTGGTTTGTGCCGCCGACGTCGTTGTCGGGGCACCGGGCGGAGCCCGCGAGCGCGACAGTGGCGATGGCGCGGTTGCTTTTATTACCGGCAGTGAAGACCAGGCTATCGCTCGCATTATCGGGCAGGCATCGACGACAACCGAGGTACTTGACGTCTGGCGTTTGCCGGCGGATAAATTTGCCCGGCAGTGGGAGGAGCGCTT
>DJFY01000042.1:7130-9243 GCA_002431545.1 Cellvibrionales bacterium UBA5860
GCCGGGCGGACGTCTTTGGTTTGTGCCGCCGACGTCGTTGTCGGGGCACCGGGCGGAGCCCGCGAGCGCGACAGTGGTGATGGCGCGGTTGCTTTTATCACCGGCAGTGAAGATCAGGCTATCGCCCGGATTATCGGGCAGGCATCGACGACAACCGAGGTACTTGACGTCTGGCGTTTGCCGGCGGATAAATTTGCCCGGCAGTGGGAGGAGCGCTTTGGTATAGAAGTACTGGCACCGGTGAGCGTCGATACCGCGCAGCGGGCATTGGCGGATGCCGGAATAGCGCCGGAAGAACTCAGCGCGGTTGTCCTCGATGCCACCAATAAACGCGATGTGGCCGGTGTGCCGCGAGCCCTGGGTCTGAAGCCGGAACAGATGGCCGACATGCTGGCCGACATGGTCGGCCGCTGTGGCGTTGCCCATGCCGGGTTGGTGCTGGCTAGTGTGCTCGATACCGCAAGTGCCGGTGACAAGATTCTGGTGTTGTCCACCGCCGATGGCAGTGATGCCGTGGTGCTGGAAGTGACCGGTCAAATTGGCAGCGCGCGTGCGCAACGCTCCGTGCAACACTGGATGGCGTCCAGCAATAACGAAGTTCCCTACAACACTTATCTCAAGTGGCGCGGTATCCTGCCTTTTGAGCCACCGCGCCGGCCCGACCCCGAGCGCCCGGCTGCGCCGATCATGAAGCGGCACGAGCACTGGAAGTACGCGTTCTATGGCACCCGCTGCGAGAACTGCGGGCAGGGTCATTTGCCGCCGCAGCGTGTGTGTGTCAAATGCAAGTCGGTGGACAAAATGCGCGAAGAGCGCTTTGCCGATGCGGCCTGTAAGGTGACCACCTTTACGCTCGACCACCTCGCCTACACGCTGCAACCACCAGTGATTTCAACAGTAGTCGATTTTGACTGTGGCGGCCGTTTGGCTTGCGAGCTGACGGACGCCGATCCCGCGGAAGTGAAGATCGGTAACCAACTTGAAATGACCTTCCGGCGTTTTTACACCGGCCAGGGGGTACACAATTATTTCTGGAAAGCGCGTCCTCAGCGCTAGGGGGTAGCAACATGGCTAGTAACGGAATTAAAGACAAGGTCGCTATTGTCGGCATGGGGTGTACGCCCTTCGGCGAGCATTGGGATAAAGACGCTTCGGATATGCTTATCGAGGCCGCAACCGAGGCTTACAATTCAGCCGGTGTCAGTCCCGATGATGTCGACGCCTACTGGCTGGGCACGTTCGCCAGCGGTATTTCCGGTATAGTCTTCGCCGAAGCGATGAAAACGCCCTACAAACCGGTAACCCGCATGGAAAACATGTGCGCCACCGGCAGCGAAGCGATTCGCAATGCGGCTTACGCTGTCGCCAGTGGCGCCTATGATCTGGTCATGGCTGTTGGCGTTGAAAAACTCAAGGACGGCGGTTATTCGGGACTGGTCGTGCCGGGCCCCGACGGCGATGGCACAGAATCCAGCATGACGGCGCCGGCCATGTTTTCACTGCTGGCACCTGCCTACTGTAAAAAGTACGGTGTGGAGGAAGACGAACTGAAAGACGTCCTGTCCCGCATTGCCTGGAAAAACCACGTTGCCGGATCCAAGAACCCGAAGGCCCAGTTTCGTAAGGAAGTACCTCTCGAGACTATTTGCAAGTCCCCTCGGGTTGCAGGCATGTTTGGCGTCTTTGACTGTTCCGGCGTTTCCGACGGCTCCGCAGCGGCAATTTTGTGCCGGGCCGAAGATGCTCACAAGTACACTGACAACCCTATTTATCTTAAGGCGTTTTCTATTGCTGCCGGCCCCAACGAGGGTTTTATCAGCGAGGACTACGATTTCACGACCTTCCAGGAAGTTGTGGTTTCGGCTCAGGATGCTTACAAACAGGCCGGTATAACCAACCCCCGGGAAGAAATCAGCATGGCCGAAGTGCACGACTGCTTTACCGCAACAGAGCTCGTGCTTATGGAAGACATGGGCTTTTCCGAGCGCGGCCAGGGTTGGCGCGATGTTCTCGAAGGCCGCTTTGACGGCGACGGCGCCCAGCCGGTAAATCCCGACGGCGGCTTAAAAAGTTTTGGCCATCCCATCGGTGCCAGCGGCTTGCGCATGATGTA
>DJFY01000042.1:9539-16514 GCA_002431545.1 Cellvibrionales bacterium UBA5860
GAAATGTGGCTGCAGTTGCGAGGCGAGGCGGGTGAGAGACAAATCGACAATCCGAAAACCGGCCTGACCCACAACCTCGGAGGACAGCCGGGTCGCTGTGTCAGTTTTGTTTCTATCGTGGGCAATGAAATAGGTTGAAGCTGTCTCGAATCTTCTTTGAAAGGTCGAAGGCGGGGTCGAAGATAAAGCGATCAATTAAAAACTACGCAATGACCTGGTGAGGTCAAGAACAGGCTAAAAATATAAAACCCGGCTTCTGGCCGGGTTTTATCGTAGTGGCGGATCGATGAATAGCGGTCCCTGCTTTACTTGCGTTTCATTGCACCAAAAAACTCTTCGTTGGTGTTATAGCTTTTTAGTTTGTCCACCATAAACTCTGCAGCGGCAAGGTCTTCCATATCGTGCAGCAGCTTACGTAGTATCCAGACGCGTTGCAGATCGGCTTCATCCATCAGCAGGTCTTCACGGCGTGTTCCGGAGCGGCGGATATTGATCGCCGGGTAGACGCGTTTTTCCGCGATCTTGCGGTCGAGGTGTAATTCCATATTGCCGGTGCCCTTGAACTCCTCGTAGATCACCTCGTCCATTTTCGATCCCGTGTCGACCAGGGTGGTGGCGATAATTGTCAGGCTGCCGCCGTTTTCGATATTCCTGGCAGCGCCGAAAAAGCGTTTGGGTTTTTCCAGCGCATGAGCATCGACACCACCGGTAAGGACCTTGCCGGATGAGGGAATAACAGTATTGTAGGCGCGCGCCAGACGCGTGATCGAATCGAGCAGAATAACCACGTCCTTTTTATGTTCCACCAGCCGCTTGGCTTTTTCGATCACCATTTCGGCGACCTGGACGTGTCGCGCCGGCGGTTCGTCAAATGTCGATGCCACGACCTCGCCGCGTACGGTGCGCTGCATTTCCGTAACTTCCTCGGGCCTTTCGTCGATCAGCAGCACGATCATAATGGCTTCGGGATTATTACGCACGATGGCCTGGGCCATGTGCTGCATCATAATGGTTTTACCGGCTTTCGGCGGCGCCACGATCAGGCCCCGTTGACCTTTGCCGATGGGGGCAATCAGGTCGATGATGCGTCCGGTCAGGTCTTCGGAGCTGCCATTGCCGGCTTCGAGCATCAGACGTTGGTCGGGAAATAACGGCGTTAGGTTTTCAAAAAGAATTTTATTGCGGGCATTTTCCGGCTTGTCGAAATTAATGGTGTCGACCTTGAGCAGAGCGAAGTAGCGCTCGCTATCCTTTGGCGGCCGGATCTTTCCGGCAACGCTGTCACCGGTTCGCAAATTGAAGCGGCGAATCTGGCTCGGCGAGACGTAGATATCGTCGGGGCCCGCCAGATAACTGGAATCCGCGGATCGTAAAAAACCAAAACCGTCAGGGAGGATCTCCAGAACACCATCGCCATAGATATCCTCGCCGCTCTTGGCGTGCTTTTTCAGGATGCTGAAGATAATGTCTTGTTTGCGTGAGCGGCCCAGGTTTTCCAGTCCCGTCTCGGTGGCGATGTGGATCAGCTCATCTATGGGTTTGGTTTTCAGATCAGTTAGATTCATAGAAACTTTCTTATACGATGGATTGAATCAAGCATCCATGACGGATGCCGCGGCGTGTATAGCGATCGGGGGTGTAATGTGATCGAGTTTGTCTGGCGGCAACAGAGAACCGACTGTTCTTACATGCCGCCCAGTTTGTCGTTCAGAGGCTCAAGGATTGTTGAAAGTTGGAGAAACTGGGATATTTATCGCGCGAGTATAGCGCCTGCTGGGCAAATGACAAGCCGTATTTGCTACGGCTTGTCTCAGTGGTGCTTCCGGCTCAGGCCAGACTGTTATCGATAAATTCAGTCAATTGTGCCTTGGACAGGGCGCCGACCTTGGTGTCCTGGACAGTACCCTCCTTGAATAACATCAGCGTCGGGATACCCCGCACGTTGTATTTCATCGCAATTTCCTGGTTGGAGTCGACGTCCAGTTTGCAGACTTTGAGGCGGCCTTCATAAGTATCGGCCACTTCGTCGAGAATCGGTGCGATCATCTTGCAGGGTCCGCACCACTCCGCCCAGAAATCGACGAGGACGGGAGTATCAGACGTCAGCACGTCGTTATCGAAGCTAGCGTTGGTCGCGTGAACAATTTTATCGCCCATCGTGTTCATCTCCACAGCGTTGATCAAAAAGAAGTTCTGAGCAGGTGTGCATGATACCATTCGGTTTCTATCGGAAACAAACAGCCTGATACCGTTGCCCGCCGATACCAGTACGAGTGCCTGCACCAGGGAGCCTGGTTTTAACGACGATAATATTCGCGTTGCTGCGGTCGATTTGGGTTCCAACAGCTTCCACCTGCTCGTTGCCCGCGTTACGCAGGGCGAACTCCGCCCCATGGAAGCCCACGGCGAACGCGTGCAATTGGCAGCGGACATGCGCAACGGCCGCCTCGATAATAACGCCATGGCGCGCTCACTGGAGTGCCTGACTCGCTTTCGCCAGATCCTGACCGCGCGCGAACCGGATATTGTTCGCGTGGTTGGTACCAATGCGCTGCGCGCAGCGAAAAACGCCAGTGAATTTACCGACAAGGCATTTGGTGTTTTAGGTTACCCGGTCGAAGTGATTTCAGGTCGGGAAGAGGCGCGCCTGGTATATCTCGGGGTAGCCCATACCCTGGCGGACGATGATCGCTCGCGGCTTGTCGTCGACATCGGTGGTGGCAGTACGGAATTTATTATCGGGCGGCGTTTTCGCGCGCGTCTGACCGAGAGCCTGCATATGGGCTGCGTGTCCTGGCGCGACAAATATTTTGCCAATGGCCGCATCAGGAAGAAGTCTTTTAATCGAGCCTACCAGGCAGCTTATCTGGAAACGCTCAACATCAGATCCGCCTATCGCCGCGTGGGTTGGGACAATGCGGTCGGTTCCTCCGGGACATTAAACGCTATTGCCGAAGTACTTAGCGCGCAACACGATCACCGCCAGGAGATAACCCGGGCCGGACTCGACGCCCTGAAAAAAGAACTGCTCAGCTTCAGTTGTGTCGACGATCTGGCCGCGTTGCCGGGCTTGAAGGAACACCGCCGCAATGTTTTTCCAAGCGGGGTGGCTATCTGTTGCGCGCTCTTTGACGCCCTCGAAATAGAGAGCATGCAAACTTCTGGCGGCGCCCTGCGCGAGGGTGTGGCGTACGAGTTGTTGGGCCGACTGTCCCATGAGGATGTGCGTGAACGCACGGTCAGCGCCCTGATGACTCGCTACGATAGCGACGCCGACAATGCCGCGCGTGTTGAAGAAACGGCGAATCACCTTTTTTGTCAGGTGCAGGATTCCTGGCGGCTCAGCGAAGTCGATGGCGAATTGTTGCGCTGGGCAGCGCGATTGCACGAGGTCGGCCTGTCGATTGCCCACAGCCAGTTCCACAAGCACGGACAATATTTAATCGACAACTCGGATCTGCCGGGGTTTTCGATTATTGAACAAAAAATTCTGGGTTTACTCGTCCGAAGTCACCGGCGGAAATTCCCTGTCGAGCAATTTGCATTGTTGCACGGCGAGGAGAAACTGCGATTACAGCGCCTTGCCGCGCTGCTGCGGTTGGCCGTGGTGTTCAAATATGTTGTGCCGGTGGACGGTATGCCGGTTATCCGGTTTCAGGTTCAGGATAATCAGTGCAAACTGGAGTTTCCCGACAAGTGGCTGGTACGTCATCCCCTGACCAAAGCGGAGCTTGAAATCGAAAAAAGTTACCTCCGCGCCGCCGGTTTTGAACTCAGTTATTAGTTATTAAGAGGGAATTGAATCGGCCAGATTCCGGAGTAATTGATCCTGGGCCGACAGGGGCTGCTCCTCCGGTTTCGGTTGCATGCGCACATAAGCACCACTGCTTTCCAGCTGCCAGGCGTAGCAGTTATCCTGTAGATAAAGCTCCAGTTCCGCAATGACGCGTTTTTTCAGTTTTTCATTCATGACGGGAAACGCGGTTTCAACACGATGCATTAAGTTGCGCTCCATCAGGTCGGCGCTGGCGAGAAACAGATCCGGGTCGCCGTTGAGAAAATAATAGACACGCGAGTGCTCTAGAAAACGCCCCACTACCGAGCGTACCGTGATGTTGTCCGATACGCCCGGCAGGCCGGGGCGCAGGCAACACATACCGCGCACGATCAGGTCCACCGTAACGCCTGCCGCACTGGCCCGATACATTGCGCGAATCACATCTTCGTCGGTCAGCGAGTTGACTTTGATGAGAATTCTGCCGGGCTTGCCGGTTTCCGCCACGGCGATCTCACCGTCGATCAAGCGCAGCAATTTTTTCTTCAGGGAAAACGGAGCGCTGAGAATTTTCTTGATCTTTTCCGCCCGCCCCATACCCGTGAGTTGTTGAAAGATCTTGTGAATATCGCTGCAGATATCATCGTCGGCGGTGAGCAGGCTGTAATCGGTGTAAAGCCGGGCGTTGCCCGCGTGATAATTACCCGTGCCAAGGTGGGCATAGCGCTTGAGCACATCTTTTTCCCTGCGCACGATGAGCAGGGCTTTGGCGTGGGTTTTGTAACCTACCACACCGTAGGTAACGACGGCCCCCGCCTCCTGCAGGTGGCTCGCCAGTTGCAGGTTTTCCGCCTCGTCAAAACGCGCGCGCAATTCGATAACCACCGTCACTTCTTTACCGGCGCGCGCCGCTTCAGCCAGGGCGTCGACGATATCGGAGCTGGAGCCGGTTCGGTACAGGGTCATCTTGATGGACAGTACCTGGGAATCCCGCGCTGCCTGACGCAGAAAGTCGATAATCGGCGTAAACGACTGGTAGGGGTGATGCAAAAGAATATCTTCTTGCCGAATCAGGTCGAATAGAGCCGGCTCATCGCGTAGGGACTGGGGCAGGCCGGGCGTGTGTGGTGGGTGCTCGAGATCGGGGCGATCCACCATGTTGCGCAACTGCATCAGCCTGCCGAGGTTAACCGGCCCGTTAACCGAGTACAGGTCGTCTGTACCGAGATTGAACTGTTCGAGGAGGAACTCTTTCAGCGAGTCCGGACAGCCGGATGCGACCTCAAGGCGCACGGCGCTGCCGAATCTTCGCGTGTGCAACTCGCCGCGCAGGGCGCGTGCGATATCCTCGACCTCGGCGGCGTTGACATCAAGGTCTGCGTCCCGCGTGATGCGAAACTGATAACAGCCGTTGGCTGTCATGCCGGGAAACAGAGCTTCGACATGGGCATGAATCACCGAGGACAGGAACACGAACTGATAACTGTCGCCACACAGTTCCCGGGGTACCGGAATGATGCGCGGCAGTGAGCGGGGCGCCGGCACAATGCCGAGTTTGCTTTCCCGGCCAAAGGCGTCCTTACCCTCGAGAGATACGATGAAGTTCAGACTTTTGTTGGCAAATCGCGGAAAGGGGTGCGCCGGGTCGAGCCCGATCGGGCTCAGTACCGGGATCAGTTGATGAGTGAAATATTCCTTGGCCCAGGTGGCAATTTCATCCGACCAGCTTTCTCGGGTAAGGAAAGAAATATTTTCCTGTGCAAGCGCGGGTAGCAAGGTGTCGTTGAGCAGCCGGTACTGTTGTTCGATGCCCTCGTGGCAGATATTGCTGAGCTGCCGGAGAATATCCTGTGGCCGGAGGCCGTCAGCGTTGACCAACTCGCGCGAGAAGCTGATCTGGCGTTTGAGTCCGGCGATACGAACCTCGAAAAACTCGTCGACGATACTGCTGAAGATCAACAGGAACTGCAGGCGTTCCAGCAAGGGGTAGTCTTCGTTCCGCGCCTGCTCCAGTACTCGCAGGTTAAAGGCCATCAGGCTCAGATGACGGTTAATAAACAGCGCAGGCGCATTCAGATTGTCGGCGCCGGGCGCGGGGGAATTATGTGCTTCGACTGTTGTCATTACGCTGGTAGAGCAAATCAGGCAGTATAACTTTAAAAGTATTGCCGTTATTTGTGACAATTATGTGGCTAAATTGTGACAGAAATGCAAATGGCTGAAGGCGTATAACCTTAGCGGGTAAAAAAATCGCCGGCGGAGGTCCGGGAACTTGAATTTTGTCTAAAAAAATCATCATCGCGACGCTCGTTATCGCCGCGGTTGCCGCCTATTTCGTGCTGGATCTAGAGCGTTTTGTCGGCGTGGAACTGTTGCAACAGTTTTTTCGTGAACAACCTTTCACGGCAGCAGTGGTTTATTTCATTGCATATGTGCTGACGACCGCACTCTCGTTACCGATTGCTACTGTTCTTACCCTTGCAGGTGGCGCGGTATTTGGTCTAGGTGTTGGCCTGGTTCTGGTGTCATTGGCCAGCACTTGCGGCGCGACACTGGCTTTTCTCGTCTCCCGCACCCTGTTGCGGGATTGGATTCAGGATCGCTTTGCGGTGCGCCTCACGGCTATCAATCGCGGTGTAGAGAAAGACGGCGCGTTTTACTTGTTCTCCCTGAGGTTGATTCCCGTATTCCCCTTTTGGCTAATTAATCTCGCCATGGGACTGACGCCGTTGCGGATCGGCACCTATATCTGGGTCAGCCTGCTCGGAATGCTGCCGGCCACGGTTGTTTATGTGAACGCCGGTGCCGAGCTGGCTGCCGTCGAGGCGCTTAGTGTCTCCGGCATTCTGACGCCGGGACTGATGTTTTCTTTTACTTTGTTGGCCTTGTTGCCGTATTTCGCGCGTCGACTGGTCGAGGCCGTCAAGCGCTGGCGAGTCTACCGGCCGTTCGTAAAACCGGCCCGCTTTGATACCAACCTGTTGGTCATTGGCGGTGGTAGCGGTGGCCTGGTTGCCGCCCTGATCGCGGCTGCCGTCAGGGCGCGCGTTACTCTGGTGGAAAAAAACAAAATGGGAGGCGATTGCCTGAACACTGGTTGTGTCCCCAGCAAGGCTCTAATTCGAGCGGCGCGAGCGGTTGCCGATATTCGCCGGGCGAGTGATCTGGGCATCGAAGTGGCCGCGCCGCGCGTGCAGTTT
>DJFY01000042.1:16782-23492 GCA_002431545.1 Cellvibrionales bacterium UBA5860
GCGCTTTACCGGCCTCGGCGTGGACTGCGTCGAGGGCGAGGCGACGCTGGTATCGCCCTGGGAAGTCCGCGTAGGTGAAAACCTGATTCGCGCGCGCAGTATCGTGATCGCTACCGGGGCGGCGCCCTTCGTGCCGCCTGTTCCCGGCATAGAGCAGGTGCCTTACCTGACTTCTGATACCCTGTGGCAGCTGCGGGAACAACCGAAACATCTATTGGTGTTGGGGGCCGGGCCCATCGGTTGCGAGCTGGCCCAGGCATTTTCTCGATTGGGCACTGCAGTGACTATGGTTGATATGATGCCGCGCGTGCTGCCTCGCGAAGACGAGGATGTTTCCGCGTTGATACAGGCGCGTTTTGTCGAGGAGGGCATTAACCTTTATCTGGGCTATAAAACCACCGGCTTTGAACAGCGGGATGGCGGTTTCGCTGCGCAAATCGAGAACGAAGCAGGCCAATCGATCCAACTGCCGTTCCAGCACTTGCTGGTGGCCGTTGGGCGCAAGGCCAGCACCGAAGGCCTCGGTTTGGCGCGGCTGGGTATCGAAACGACATCGCATGGCACGCTCGAAGTCGATGAATACCTGCGTACGCGCGTGCCCAATATCTACGCCTGTGGCGATGTGGTCGGACCTTATCAGTTCACTCATGCCGCTTCCCATCAGGCCTGGTACGCGGCGGTTAATGCCCTGTTTGGCGGCTTCAAACGTTTTCGCGTCGATTATCGCGTATTGCCCTGGGTGACCTTTACTGATCCCGAAGTGGCGCGTGTGGGTATCAGCGAAGCCGAGGCGCGGGCTCAGGGTAAAGCCTATGAGATTACCGAATTCCCCCTGCAGGAGCTGGATCGCGCCATCGCCGAAAACGCCAGCGAGGGCAAGGTCAAAGTTCTCACCGCACCGGGCAAGGACAAGATCCTGGGCGCGGTCATTGTCGGGGCGCAGGCGGGTGAAATGCTCACGGAATTCGTCTCGGTGATGAAGCGCAATGGCGGTTTGAATGACATCCTCGGCACGGTTCACGCCTATCCGACTCTGAGCGAGGCCAACAAATTATTGGCTGGGACGTGGCGGCGCGAGCACGCGCCGCAAAAGCTGTTGCACTGGGTGGAAAAATATCACCGCTGGAAACTGAGAGGAAACGCTCTAAACAGCGAGCGCAAAAACGGGCACAAAAAAGAAAATGCCGGGTTGGGAGGCAAGGCTGAATGAAATTCGATATCAATACCAGGCGACGACAAATGAGGGGACAACAACAGTATGAATGACTCTGTATACGACGGGGTGCGACGCCGGTACAGCGAAGGTGCACGGCAAAAAGTCGAAGCGCTGTGTTGCCCGGTTGATTACGATCCGTCCTTACTGGCTGTTTTGCCGAGAGAAATCATCGAAAAAGATTACGGTTGCGGTGACCCTTCGCGCTACGTGAGACCCGGCGACCGTGTGCTTGATCTGGGCAGTGGTGCCGGCAAGATTTGCTACATGGCCGCCCAGTTGGTTGGCGATAAAGGCCATGTCACAGGTATCGACATGACCGACGATATGCTGGCGTTGGCGAAGAAGTACCAGGATGACATGGCGACAGCCATTGGCAGCGATCGCGTTACCTTTAAAAAGGGACAGATTCAGGATTTGGCTCTTGACCCGGAAGCGAGACGCAAATATCTCGCCACGCTTGGCGAGACAGAAAAGCAAGATGAAGCCGGTCTGGCGCGCTGGCAGGCCCGGCAACGCCGAGAGAACCCACTCATCGCCGAAGCTTCGCAGACACTGGTCATCAGTAATTGCGTGCTGAATCTGGTCGCGGAAGCGGACCGCAGACAAATGATTCGGGAAGTTTACCGAGTGCTGGTGCCCGGTGGGCGGGTTGCCATTTCCGATATCGTTGCCGACCGGCCGGTGCCGGAAGCGATGAAGGATGATCCCGAGCTCTGGAGCGGCTGTATCTCCGGCGCCTTTCACGAAGCCGAATTGCTCGCTGCATTTGCCGATGCGGGCTTTGTCGGCGTCGCCTACGACAAATGGGAAGATACGCCCTGGCAAGTGGTTAACGACATTGTCTTTCGTTCAGTGACGCTGACGGCGACCCGGCCCGCCGAGCCGGCCGTGGATGGGGTCGAATCCCCGTTCAGTGTGTTATACAAAGGTCCGGGGGTGCGTTTCGAAGACGACCTGGGCGAGGTCTATCCGCGCGGGCGGCGCGTGTCGGTGAGCAAAAGCATCTACGAGTTGATAGCCGATGGCGCCTATGGCGGGGATTTTGTCTGTTTTGACTGCACTACACCGACGCAACCAACGGCAAACCCGCAGGGCGGCTGTTGCGGTTAGCGATCCGCTAAGGGTTTGCTACCGGCGGTATCCGGCCGCGCTAAAATCACTTCACAGGAAAGGCTGTGGGCTTTAGCATGCCCCGTCTCCTGCCGGTTCGGTCAACAGCGCCGTCCCGGCAATGAAAAATGATTTGAAGTAACTATCGTTCGAAACAACAGCGACTAAAAGTTCTATGACTGAAACCACCCTGGTCGCCGATCCCGGCGAGTCGAAACCGCTACGCGAATACACTGAAAAAGCTTATCTCGACTACTCCATGTACGTCATTCTGGACCGCGCGCTGCCGCATATCGGTGACGGTCTCAAGCCTGTACAGCGCCGTATCATCTACGCTATGAGTGAGCTGGGCCTGAAAGCGCCGGCCAAGCACAAAAAATCTGCGCGCACGGTGGGCGACGTGATCGGCAAGTTTCATCCCCACGGCGACTCGGCGGCATACGAAGCCATGGTGCTGATGGCACAGAATTTTTCCTACCGCTATCCGCTGATCGATGGTCAGGGCAACTGGGGTTCTCCGGATGACCCGAAAAGCTTTGCCGCGATGCGCTATACGGAGTCCCGTCTGACGCCCTTTGCCGAACTGCTGCTGGCTGAGTTGGGGCAGGGCACGGTGACCTGGCAGCCGAATTTTGACGGCTCGCTCGAGGAGCCGCGTATATTGCCGGCACAGATTCCCCATGTGCTACTTAACGGCACCACCGGCATTGCCGTGGGCATGGCGACAGATATTCCACCACATAATCTGCGCGAAGTGATCGGAGCCTGTGTTTACCTGCTCGAACATCCGAAAGCGACCGTCGAGGAACTCTTCGAGCTGGTGCCGGCGCCCGACTTCCCGACCGATGCGGAAATCATCTCGCCGCCAGAAGACCTGCTAAACACGTATAAAACCGGGCGTGGCTCGCTACGGATGCGCGCCACCTGGGTTGCGGAAGACGGCGATATCGTGGTCACGGCCCTGCCTCATCAGGCCTCCCCGGCAAAAATTCTCGAGCAGATCGCGGCGCAGATGCTGGCAAAGAAGCTGCCGATGGTGGCCGACCTGCGCGACGAGTCGGATCATGAAAATCCGACGCGACTGGTCATCGTGCCGCGCTCTAACCGGGTCGATGCGGAGGTTCTGATGAGCCATCTCTTTGCATCAACCGACCTGGAGCGAACCTACCGTATCAATCTCAACATGATCGGGCTCGATGGCCGCCCGGCCGTCAAAAGTCTGGGTGTGATTCTCGGCGAGTGGCTCGAATACCGGAAAGACACGGTTCGGCTGCGCCTGGAGCATCGCTTAGAACGGGTGCTAAACCGGCTGCACATTCTCGAGGGTCTGCTGATCGCCTTCCTCAACATAGATGAAGTGATCGCCATCATTCGGCACGAGGACAATCCCAAAGCAGAGCTGATGAAACGTTTCGAGTTGTCCAGCGAGCAGGCCGAGGCGATTCTCAACTTACGCTTGCGGCAACTGGCTAAACTCGAGGAAGAGAAAATTCGCGCTGAGCAAAATGAACTCAGTGCCGAGCGCGACGAGCTGGAGAAAATCCTGGCATCCAAGCGGCGCTTGAAGACACTTGTGCGCAACGAACTCGAGAGCATCGCTGACGAGTTTGGCGACGACCGCCGCTCGCCAGTGGTGCAGCGCGAGGAAGCGCAGGCCTATAGCGAAGCCGATCTGCTGACTTCCGAGCCCGTTACTGTGGTGCTGTCGGAAAAAGGCTGGATTCGTGCCGCCAAGGGTCACGAGGTCGATGCCGGGGCGCTGAGCTACAAGGCGGGCGATGGCTTCCTGGCGGCGGCTCGTGGCCGCAGCAATCAGCAGGCTATTCTGCTCGATTCCACTGGCCGCACCTACGCGTTACCTGCCCATACGCTGCCGTCTGCGCGGGGTCAGGGCGAGCCCGTAACCGGCCGGCTGAGCGCGCCATCCGGGGCCACGTTCTGTGGCGTCCTGCTCGGCGAAGACAAACAGCGCGTGCTCATGGCGACCGACGCCGGTTACGGTTTTATTGCTACTCTGGCTGACCTGTATACCAAAAATCGTTCCGGTAAATCCGCTATCAGCGTGTCCAAGGGGGCGCGCGTGTTGACGCCGACTGCCGTGCCGACTGGCGCCAACAGTCTGGTGGTGGCGATCAGTAATGAAGGTCGCATGCTGGCTTTTCCGGTTGCCGAATTGCCCGAACTGGCTCGTGGCAAGGGCAACAAGATTATCAATATCCCCAGTTCTCGCGTGCAAGCTCGGGAGGAATGGATGGCCTTCGTGACAGTCGTTGCCGATGAGCAAAAACTCGTGGTGTATTCGGGTAAGCGTCACCACGTTCTCAAGCATGGTGATCTGGAGCACTACCGCGGTGAACGCGGCCGGCGGGGCAATAAATTGCCTAGGGGTTTCCAGAAAGTCGACGACATTGCCGTGACAGACTGACGGATCACTCTGTAGATTAACGCGGCGAGTGGCCGCCCTACGGAAACCGGTGGGCCGGATTTAGCCGGTTTACCGCCTTTCTGCCTTCCTTTATAGTGGCTCGTTCCCGCTTTCGGCAGGGTGTTGGAGCCGATGTTGCGCCCCCGGCCGGTATCACTGGACGGACGGCAGGCGGAAAGACTAATCACTATCGACCAATAGCTATCTCCAGGGGGGTCGGATGGCGGATCTAGAAACATTTAGAGCAGAAACACGTGCGTGGCTGGAAAAAAACTGTCCGCCGTCTCAGCGCGTGCCGGCCGAGGAATTTGAGGATACCTGTTGGGGTGGCACCAAGTGGAAATTCGTCAACCAGGAACAAAAAGACTGGCTTGACGTAATGGCCGAACGCGGCTGGACCGCACCGGAATGGCCCAGTGAATATGGTGGGGGCGGCCTGAGCCGGGAAGAGGCGAAAATTCTGACCCAGGAGATGGCCCGCATCGGCGCCCGCGCGCCATTGTTCAGCATGGGCCTGTCGATGATTGGTCCGGCGCTGCTCAAATATGGCACTGAGGAGCAGAAACGTCAGCATATCCCAAACATTGTCGCCGGCAAGATTTGGTGGTGCCAGGGTTACAGTGAACCCAATTATGGCTCCGATCTTGCGGGCCTTCAGACGCGGGCCGAAGACAAGGGCGACCATTTTATTATCAACGGCCAGAAGGTCTGGACCAGCTACGCCAACCTGGCGGACTGGATGTTCTGCCTGGTGCGCACGGATCCCGACGCTGCCAAGCACGCGGGAATCAGTCTGGTACTGTTCGATATGAATCAGCCCGGCGTCACCGTCAAGCCGATTCGGCTCATTTCCGGCAAGTCGCCCTTTTGCGAAACCTTCCTCGACAATGTTCGCGCCGATAAGAACCAGTTGGTAGGTGAGATCAACAGGGGTTGGGAAATCGCCAGTTACCTGCTCACCCACGAACGGGAAATGATCGGTAACATGGGCCAGTCCACGGCCATTACCAAGGGTTTGCACGAGCAGGCGGTGGCGCAGGTGGGGTTGGACAACGGCGTGCTCGCCGACACCGGCCTGCGCAGCGATATCACCCGTTGGACCATGGATGACATGGCCTTCCAGTTGACGGCCGAACGCATTGGCGATGAGACTAAAGCCGGTCAGGGGACTGGTGCGGCGTCTTCGATGCTGAAGTACGCGGGTACGGAAAACAACAAGCGCCGCCACGAATTACTGTTAGGTATTTACGGTACCCAGGCCCTCGCCTGGGAAGGCGAGGCCTTCAAGGGCGGGCAAATGGCCAGTCAGTGGCTGCGCACCAAAGGCAACACGATCGAGGGCGGTACCTCCGAGATTCAGCTCAATATCATCAGTAAACGAATACTTGGTCTGGGCGAAAAATAATCGCACCCAACAGCGCGACCGCGCGGGTATATCAAATATAACGAAGGGCGAACTATGGCATTGGTCTTGAGTGAAGAACAGCAGATGCTCAAGGAGGCGGCAAAGGGTTTTCTTCAGGAAAACGCGCCTGTCGAGGCACTGCGCGCGTTGCGCGACGAGCGGGACGCAACCGGGTTTTCCAGGGAACTCTGGGGCCAGATGGCCGAGATGGGCTGGACCGGAATTCTGGTAGCGGAAGAATATGGCGGCCTGGAATTTGGCCACGTCGGCATGGGCCAGGTGCTGGAGGAAAACGGACGTACGTTGACAGCATCCCCGCTATTGTCTACGGCGGTACTGGCTGTGTCGGCTATTTCCGGTGCCGGCAGCGACGCACAAAAAAAACAGCTTCTGCCAGCTATTGTGGCTGGCGACCTGGTGATGACGCTCGCCATTGACGGCGGCCCTCGTCACAACCCGCGATATGCTGGGGTCAGCGCTCGGAGCGACGGGACAGGTTACACGCTGCATGGCGAAAAGCAGTTTGTGGTGGACGGTCACGTTGCCGATAAAAT
>DJFY01000042.1:23778-25212 GCA_002431545.1 Cellvibrionales bacterium UBA5860
CATTGAGCGGGTCATTATGGCCGACAGCATCAATTCATCCTTTGTCCGCTTTGACGGCGCGCAGGTGGCGGCGGATCAGGCGCTGGGCGTACTGAATGCTGGTGGCGAGACACTGCGGACGGTTCTCGATATCGGCAATTCGCACTTGTCTGCCGAGTTGCTGGGCATCTCGCAAGAGGTGTTTGAGCGTACCGTGCAGTATATGAAAGAGCGCCGGCAATACGGGGCGCTGATTGGTTCCTACCAGGGGCTGCAGCATCGCGCGGCACATTTATTTAGCGAAATTGAGTTGGCTAAGTCAGTGGTGCTCAAGGCCTTACAAGCGCTCGATGCCGGTGATTCCCAGACCTCCGTTTACGCGAGCCTGGCCAAGGCCAAAGTGAGTGAGGTCGCGACTCTGGCGACCAACGAGGCGGTACAGATGCACGGCGGTATCGGTATGACCGATGAGATGGATATCGGATTGTTTATGAAACGCGCACGTGTTGCCGAGCAACTGTTGGGCGATTATCGGTTTCACAGCGACCGGTTTGCCCGGCTGCATGGCTACTGATCAGTGCGGCTTGGGTACTTTGACTTAACCAACCCCAGACCGACCCTCACGGGCGGTCGTTTCAATGACAGAGAGAGATTTTCGAGGAGGAAAAATTCATGTCACTAAAAATTGATACCAGCGATTTGCAATCCAACGTCGGTAAGGACTGTGGCACCTCCGACTGGTTCGAGATCGACCAGCAGCGCATTAACGACTTTGCCGATGTTACCAAGGATCATCAGTTTATCCATGTGGACCCGGAGCGCGCCAAAGACACGCCCTTTGGCGGCACGATTGCCCACGGATACCTGACATTGTCGCTACTTGCCTACTTTATGCAATACGGCGGCGTCGGTGTTGACGTGCCCAATCGAACCATGGGCGTCAACTACGGGCTCGACAAACTGCGTTTTCTGCAGCCGGTGCCGGCCGGATCGAAGGTTCGCGCTCGTGCCAAACTGGTGGAAGCTACCGAGAAAAACCCCGGGCAATATCTGTTCAAGCTGGAGGTGACGGTTGATATAGAGGGTTTTGAAAAGCCCGCATTGATTGCCGAGACCCTGACTATGGTGTTCACCGGTTGAAGCCGGAAACCCGGTAGAGTCCAAAAGCAAAGTAACTGGAGCTGAATCATGACAATTCGATTTGATGGAAAAGTGGCCATCGTCACCGGTGCCGGCAACGGCCTGGGCCGATCCCATGCCTTGGCCTTCGCGGCCCGCGGTGCAAAAGTCGTAGTGAACGACCTGGGCGGCGCCCGCGATGGCACCGGACAATCCAGCGAGGCCGCGCGTGCCGTTGTCGAAGACATCAAGGCCAACGGTGGCGAGGCCATCGCCAATGGTGCCAACGTGGCCAAATTTGACGAAGTGCAGAACATGGTCAAAGAGGCCATGGAT
>DJFY01000042.1:25567-27410 GCA_002431545.1 Cellvibrionales bacterium UBA5860
ATGTCGATGGACGATTTCAAACTGGTGATCGACGTCCATCTGATGGGTGCGGCCTATTGCTCGAAAGCAGTGTGGGAAATCATGAAGGAGCAGAACTATGGCCGCATTGTCATGGTGTCTTCCTCAAGCGGCCTGTACGGTAACTTTGGTCAGTCCAACTACAGTGCCGCCAAGCTGGGTGTCGTCGGATTGATGAACTCTCTGGCCCAGGAGGGCGAGAAATACAATGTGCGGGTGAACTCACTGGCGCCTGCCGCGCTGACCCGCATGACCGAAGACATTATTCCCGACCCGCGCGCCGCATCTGCACTGCAGCCCGAGCCTGTCAGCGCCGGCGTGCTTGCATTGTGCTCGGAAGACGCGCCCAATAAATTTGTCTTGTGCGCCGGTGCCGGGGGCTTTTCAGCTTCGCATCTGTACGAGACGAAAGGTATTTATCTGTCCGCCGACCAGCAAACTCCCGAGGCGGTATTGGAAAACTGGGCGGCGCTGGATGACGCGACTGGAGAGGAGCGCTTGTCCGCGGCACTGAAACAAACCGAAAAGTTTATTAAAGCGGCCCTGGCCGATATGGATAAAAACGCCTGATCCGAATTCGGCGGGCTAAAGCGACGAACAAGAGGGTATGACTATGAGAGAAGCAGTGGTGGTTTCATCGGCGAGAACACCCATCGGCAAGGCCTACCGCGGTCTGTTTAACGACACGGAAGGCCCGACTATGGCGGCAATCGCCGTTAAGGCGGCGATGACGCGCGCAGGCGTCGATCCTGCGGAAATTGAGGATGTCATTATGGGCTGTGCCCTGGGCCAGGGTACGACCGGTTATAACATCGGTCGTTTGACCGCTCTCGCGGCGGGCTGCCCGGTTACGGTCAGTGGCATGACCATGGACCGCCAGTGTTCTTCAGGTTTGATGTCGATCGCGACAGCCGCTAAACAGATTGTCCATGATGGCATGACCGTGGCCGTGGGTGGCGGCGTCGAGCATATCAGTCTGGTACAGAACGAACATCAAAATGGCTACCGGGCTCAGGATCCCAATCTGATCAAAATGCACAAGGACATCTATATGCCCATGTTGCAGACCGCCGAAGTGGTGGCCAAGCGTTACAACATCAGTCGGGACGCCCAGGACGAATACGGTCTGCAATCCCAGCAGCGAACCGCAGCAGCTCAGGAAGCGGGTTTGTACGACGATGAAATTGTCGAAGTGACGGCAATGATGAAGCATGTCGACAAGGCGACCGGCAAGGAAGCGATGGAAGAAAAAACGCTGAAACTGGATGAGGGCAATCGGCCGAGCACGACGCTCGAAGGTTTGCAGTCCCTAAAGCCCGTGTTCGAAGGTGGCTGTATTACCGCAGGTAACGCCAGCCAATTGTCCGATGGCGCGGCTGCCTGTGTGCTCATGGATTCAAAAACCGCCGAGCAGCGCAACGTGGAACCACTAGGTATCTACCGCGGTATCACTGTCGCCGGTTGCGAGCCCGATGAAATGGGCATTGGCCCGGTATTTGCCATACCTAAATTGCTGAAACAGCATGGCCTGACCATGGATGATATTGGTGTCTGGGAACTCAACGAAGCGTTTGCCGTGCAGGTGATCTACTGTCGCGACGAGCTGGGTATTCCCAATGAAAAACTCAATATTAACGGTGGTGCCATCGCCATTGGCCATCCCTATGGCATGAGTGGTGCGCGCATGGTGGGTCACGCCCTGCGCGAGGGTAAGCGCCGGGGTGAAAAATATGTCGTGATTACCATGTGTGTCGGTGGTGGCATGGGCGCAGCCGGGCTGTTTGAAGTGGCCTGATACTTTAAGCGCGAATAAAAAAGCCCCCGG
>DJFY01000042.1:27701-34636 GCA_002431545.1 Cellvibrionales bacterium UBA5860
TCTGATGTGCAGTTGGGGCAACGGGTGGCTTTAATGGGGATGTTTGTGCAACAGGCGCTACAGTCTTTTGTGGTGGGCTCTGCCGGAGGCGCTTCTTCCTCCCGTTTGGCTGTGTTAATGCCTTTGATCAGCAAAAATACTGCAAATGCGACAATGATAAAGCTGATCACGTTGTTGATAAACAGCCCGTAGTTGATTGTCACGGCCCCAGCGGCCTGCGCGTCGGCCAGGGCGCTGAAGGTGGCGCCTTCGTCCGCTTTGAGCAGGAGGAACAGATTGGAGAAGTCCACGCCCCCGAGAAGTAAACCAATGGGCGGCATAATAACGTCGGAAACCAGGCTTTTGACGATGGTGCCAAAAGCGCCACCAATGATGATACCTACCGCCATGTCGACGACATTGCCCTTAACGGCAAATTCTTTAAATTCCTTAAACATTACAGTCTCCTGGTGCTTGGAGGTTGGGGTTGTTGTTTTTGTTGCAGGGACTTGCTGCGGGGTTATTATGGTCAAGTAGAGACAGGCCTTCAATGAAGGCATTGGCTTCAGTGACGAAAGGAAAAACGGGAGAGATTTGTTAATGAGTCTGGAAGAAATAACCGCGCGGATCATTCCTTACGGCGTCAAATTGATCGCCGCTATTCTCATCTTTATCGTCGGCCGCTGGGTCGCGCGCAAAGTGGGTAACGGTTGCAAGCGCGTGATGACAGCCCGACAGGTGGATCCGGCACTGGTCAATTTTGCCTCTAATCTAGCCTACTATGCTCTCCTTACCTTCGTCATTATTGCGGCCCTGGGCCAGATCGGTATTCAAACTGCTTCGTTTGTGGCGGTTGTCGGTGCTGCAGGTCTGGCCATTGGCCTGGCCATGCAAGGTTCGTTATCCAATTTTGCCGCTGGTGTGCTCATTATCATCTTTCGCCCGTTTCGCATCGGCGACTTTGTCGAAGTGGCCGGTACTTCCGGCGTGGTCGAAAGTATCATGATTTTTACTACCGAACTGAAAACCGGAGACAATAAAAAAGTTATCGTGCCCAATTCGGCAGTGCTTGGAGGCATTATTACCAATTATTCAGCCAAAGATACCCGTCGGGTCGATCTCGTATTTGGCATAGGCTACGAAGACGATATCGATAAGGCCAAGCGTGTGTTGAACGAGGTGGTCAATAGCGATGACCGTGTCTTACAGGATCCCGCACCAACTATTGCAGTGCACCAGCTGGCCGACAGCAGCGTTAATTTCGTCGTGCGGCCCTGGGTCAATACGCCAGATTATTGGGGCGTTTATTTTGACCTGACAGAAAACGTTAAAAAGCGTTTCGACCAGGAAGGTATTTCCATTCCCTTTCCTCAGCGGGATGTACATGTCCACCAGGTCGACGGCTGAATTTTACGGCTTACTTAGTAGAATCTTTCGAAATTTAGAGCTTGTCATTTGCCTATTCGTGGGCAGGAACATAAAAAATGCAAAAGAAATTGATTGGTGGTGTGTTTATTCTGAGTATCGGCGCAATGCTCGGTGGTCCCGAGGCCTGGGCGAAGCCGGAAGACAAGGGCATGGGCAAAAAGCCCGAAAAAGCCACGAGGCCCCAGGAACAAAGGCAGGAACAGATGCGCGAAAGGGTGCGCGAGCATCGTCCCGAAGGTGACCAGGAGAGGAAAGAAGCTCAAAAGCGTGTACAGGAGCGTCAGCAATTGCATCGTGACGACAGCGACCTGTCGGGCCCGGCCAAGCAACGAGAACGCCAGATGGAGCAAGAGCAAAAAGAGCTTGGCAAAGGTTCCGAACAGGGTCAGAAAATGCGTGAACAACAGCGCCGCAAGTGGTGGAAGTTCTGGGAATAGCTCGCTAAAAAAAGGTCTTTCTGGGCGAGCGCGGCGGGTTGAGAGTTGTCGCCCCCACCCGCAGCGAGCTACGGCAAAGCTG
Source organism: Cellvibrionales bacterium UBA5860 (assembly GCA_002431545.1). Lineage (GTDB taxonomy): Bacteria > Pseudomonadota > Gammaproteobacteria > Pseudomonadales > Porticoccaceae > HB2-32-21. Next base: position 29,628 of record DJFY01000042.1, read on the forward strand.
AGCCGGGCAAACCCCGTCTTGCCGCCACGGGCTCTCTTTATCCGCTAGCCTGCCATTGATATGCCTCCACTGACCGACAGCGTCTGCCCCGTCACGTAGGACGCGGCTTCTGAAGCCAGGTAAACCACCGCGCCAGCAATATCTTCCGGCTGGCCCATCCGACCCAGTGGGACATTGCGTTCAATGGCGGCGATACCACGCCCGGCCAGTTCGTTGTTGGCCGTAATTTCTTTTATCAGCGGTGTATTCGTGATGCCGGGACAAACACAGTTCACAGTGATCTGGTTGCGGGCAAATTCCCGAGCCAGCGTTTTGGAAAAAGCAATCAGGCCACCCTTGGTGCCCGAGTAGATGGCCTCGAGTGCTGAGCCGATACGTCCCGCATCGGAGGCGATATTGATGATGCGGCCGCCACCGGCTGCGATCATCCCGGGCAAAAAAGCACGGCAGACGCGTACCGGTCCCGTATAGTTAATGGCGATCACTTTGTTCTGGAATTCCTCGTCGGTTTCCAGAAAAGGCATCAGGTTATCCCAGCCAGCGTTGTTGACGACGATGGTGGGAGCACCGATTTCACGGGCTATCTGCTCACTGGCCTGACTTACCGAGTTGGCGCTGGTGACGTCCATCGCCACCGACTCACCGCCGATTTCCTTTGCCAGAGCGCTCGCCCCCTGGGCGGCGATGTCGGTGACTACGACCCGGTGTCCACAGTCTGCCAGGGCGCGACAGATGGCCGCGCCAATGCCTCTGGCACCGCCGGTAACCAGCGCGATATGTGATGATGTATTCATAGGTCTACTCTCTTTTTAAAGTTATTTTCGACTGCTAACTACGTGTTGCTATAGGCGGCTTAGGTACAGAACCGCCTGTTACCGGCAGGTGGATTCGCGGGGAAAACGCCGTTTCCGACGATAGGGAAATACATCCACAACTTTACCTTGCCGGATTTCTTTCTGTAGCCCCTGCCAGAACTCCGGATCGTAAATTTCGCTGTGCAGCTCAGTAAAGGCCTGGCGTGCGACGGGATTACCGGAAAAGAATAGTCGGAATTCCTCGGGAAAGACATCCTCCGGTGCCACCGTGTACCAGGGCTTGGCCGACATGGCCTGTTCCTCAGTTTGCGGTTCCGGAATATGGCGAAAGTTGCATTCGGTCAGCGGGCATATTTCGTCGTAGTCGTAAAATACCACGCGCTGGTGGCGCGTCACGCCAAAATTCTTCAGGAGCATGTCGCCCGGGAAGATATTCGCCGCGGCCAACTGCTTTATGGCGTTGCCATATTCCTCGATGACGTTACGCGTTTGTTCTTCGTTCGCGTCTTTCAAATATAGATTCAGGGGCTCCATGCGGCGTTCGGTGTAAAGGTGGCGAATGATCAGTTTGTCATTTTCGACGACAAGTTGGGAAGGAGCCACCTGGCGGAGTTCAGCCAGTAGCTCCTCGGAAAAGCGCGCCAGTGGCAGGGACAGGTTATGAAATTCTTGCGTATCTGCCATGCGTCCGATGCGGTCGTGCCGCGAAACAAACTTGTATTTTTCTTTGACGATTTCGTGGGTCACTTCTTTCGGGGGGTCAAACTTGTCCTTGATGACTTTGAACACAATATCGTAGGACGGCAGCGTGAATACGCTCATCACCATGCCTTTAATACCGGGGGCGATAACAAATTGATCGTTCGAGTCCCGCAGGTGCTGTACCAGTTCCCGGTAAAACTCAGTTTTCGCATGTTTGGAAAAACCGAGGCTGGTATAGATTTCGTAGTCGCCCTTGTGGGGTAGCAGTTTCTTTATAAAATGGAGGTATTGATGAGGCAGCGGTGCATCTACCATGAAATGCGCCCGTGTAAATCCGAAAATGACACTCATTTCGCTGGTATCGAAAATGGCAGTGTCGACATAGAGACCGCCGCTCTCGTTGTTGAGAATGGGTAATACCAGGGGAATATAGTGCGGGCCGTCGCAGATACGGCCAATCAGATAGGCGGCTTTACTGCGGTAGAAAATCGCCTCGAGCACATCGAATTTCAGGTCGTGAACGCTCGATTGCAACTGTGGTTGCACATCTTCCCTGAAAGCGCTCGCAATGGCTGCGACATCACGCTCGAGGTTTTCCCATGGCACGGACAGCTCCGTGTCGCTGAGAATGCTGGCAAAGACCTCAGTGACATCACTGAAGTCTTCATAGCGAATAAAAATACTGAAGTCGCTTTCGGGAATCTCGGGAGGCTGGGAAGAAAAAACATATATCAGGTCGTCGTCTATCTTGTCGTGATCGTTGATCAAACCGAACACTGAGTTGAAGAAGGTCTCGGCAATTTCAAAGTTTGTTGTTTTTGATATCAGCTGTGTAAAAACATTTTTCGCCTCGCGCCAGAGTTCGAGGTCCGTAATATCCTTGGTTGTTACGGTGTCGAGCAGCGCCGAGGTATTGCGCACCTTGATTTTGTATAGTTCGATCCTCTCGTTGTTCGAATCCTGCGCACCGAGCCAGTCCGCTTTCTCGAATCGTGCCTTTGCGCCGAGCGATAAATTAAGGAAATCTGAAAAATAACTCTGGTATCCGTAGTAGATGGTTTTTGCCATGCGCCGGGCGCTACTGTTGTGTGTCGGGGCGAGGCGTTTCATTGGCGATCTCTATTGATGTGCGGTTTTAAGTAGTACTGCCTGAATGTCGTCACGCTTCCAGGCGTTTCGTTTCGTCTTGGCTGGAGGGCAATTTTTCGAAGCCCATGCAGGAGAATACCTGCTGCCGCAGGATGGGGGACTCGTTTACCAGGTGGTGTCGCGCGCCCGGTACCAGGTGAAATTCCCCGGCGGGGAACTTGGTGCGCAACTGCGCCATATTGTAGCGCCAATCCAGGGTGGTATCTCGATCCCCCTGAATGACGCGCAAGCGTTGGGTGCTTTCCGGAAACAGGTGGAAAGCTTCAGCCCAGCGGCTCATGGCGCCGATCCATTCCAGAGGAATGTGACGGGCCTGAAGGGGGTCCTGGTCTTTCAGAAAATCAACAAAAGCCGCATCGGAGGAATTAGTCTGAAAGCTTCGCCAGATACTTGGCAGTATACGATGACAGAGCTTGTACGCCATTTTGTTTACCGACCAGTTTCGGGGATGTAGCAGTGGCGCCAACAGTGCGACGTTGTCGAAAGTCTGCAGTTCGGGTTTGGCCAGGAGGTGGTTCAGCACGATAGCGCCGCCGGTACTCTGGCCGACGGTGTGCCAGGGTTGGGGCAGGTTGGCTTCGGCCAGTCCCACCACCGTTTCAAAGACATCGACGTAGTGATCGAAGCTGGCGATGGTGACGCGTTCGCCATCGGAAAGACCGTGTCCCGGCAGATCAAAGGCAACCACGGCAAGTCCGCAGTCTAGCAGGTGGCGAATCAGGTGCCCGTAAAGGCCGACGTGGTCGAAATATCCGTGGACCACGAACACAGTGCCGGAAGGAGAGGCGGGCAGCCAGTACTGGCCGGCGATGTTATAGCCGCAGCAATGGGTTCGACCGAGGAAATGCCGGCAAGACGGATCATCGATCAGCCCGTCGAGGCCGTAGTGTTGCAGGTAGACCTGTGCTTGCGGAAGCTCACAACCCAGTATGTCTGCTTCCGGCCGGAAGGTAATGGCAGGCAAAGTCGTGTGCAATTTTTGCAGTTGGCTGGCCAGGGTTTCGCCAGTCGGGGGGGCAGTCGAGCTCAAGAGTTAATGTTTCCGCCGTTTATTTCGCCTTTGGTTGGCTCTTTCGGTATCGTCGCTCATCTGAACCTGCCGGTGCAGAGGCGTGTTGTTACAGTGAGCGGAAAATCGAATTGTCGAGATCAAGGCACGTTTAATATCGCCGCAAGGCAAACCTGCCAGCTTTAGGTAAAATGGTAGTCTGCGTCAATCAATAACCGCGGGATTGCCATCTTATCATGCCTGAATATCTTATAGCGCCGTCCATCCTGTCAGCCGATTTTGCTCGCTTGGGGGAAGAGGTCAACGCGGTGCTCGATGCCGGCGCCGACGTGGTTCACTTCGACGTCATGGATAACCATTATGTTCCCAACCTGACCGTGGGTCCGATGGTGTGCAAGGCCCTGCGGGATTTCGGTATCACCGCGCCGATCGATGTCCATCTGATGGTGGAGCCTGTGGACGAGCTGATTCGCATGTTTGCCGAAGCCGGCGCTTCCTGGATCACTTTTCATCCGGAAGCCAGCCGCCACGTTGACCGGTCGCTGCAATTGACTCGAGAACTCGGTTGTAAAAGCGGGCTGGTGCTCAATCCTGCGACGTCGCTATCGGTGCTGGATCATGTGCTCGACAAGATCGACGTGCTTTTGTTGATGTCGGTAAATCCGGGCTTTGGCGGGCAGAAGTTTATTCCCAATACCCTGCAAAAACTTACTCAGGCGCGTGCACTCATTGATGGCGCCGGCCTGGATATACGGCTGGAAGTCGACGGCGGTGTCAACGAACAGAATATCGGAAAAATTAGACAGGCCGGCGCCGATACCTTTGTCGCTGGCTCGGCGATTTTCGGCAAGGCCGATTATCGCCAGGTGATTGACGCCATGCGTGTGGCGCTGGCGGGCTAGAAGAGCGAATACCGGACGCTGAACGTCGAGGTGTGCCCGCTGGGTTTCGCGCGGCGCCTACTTGGCATAAAATACGCCTCCAATCTCGGGACGGACATGTGATTTCTAATATGCGGGACAGACAGGTAAGACCTTTCTCCCCCTGGCGATGGCGGCAGGGTTAAAGCCCTTTTGCCCGCAAGGGCACCCCGTTGTCACCACATTCCAAGGAAATCCCATGACGCCTCATCAATTTGCCGAACTGGCGCGCCAGAATTACAACCGAATCCCGGTAACCCGCGAGATCCTCGCCGACCTAGAAACTCCCCTGTCGTGCTACCTAAAACTGGCCCGGGGGCCCTACTCCTATCTGTTTGAATCCGTCGAGGGCGGTGAAAAATGGGGCCGATATTCCCTTATCGGTTTGCGCTCGGAAACCGTGCTCACCGTTCG
>DJFY01000042.1:34941-38804 GCA_002431545.1 Cellvibrionales bacterium UBA5860
CAGGACCCGCTGGCCGCGGTCGAGGAATTTGTCGGCCAGTTCAAAGTGCCCGAGTTGCCGGATTTACCGCGCTTTACCGGTGGGCTGGTCGGCTATTTCGGCTACGATACGGTCCGCTATGTCGAGCCCCGGCTGGCGGCGTCCTGCCCGCCGGATGAGTTACAGGTACCCGATATAGTACTCATGGTGTCAGACGAGATTCTCGTTTTTGACAACCTGCAGGGGAAATTGATATTTATCGTTCATGCTGATGCCGGGGACACTTCCGCCTGGGAGCGCGCCCAGGCCCGGTTGGACGAACTCGAAACCGCCCTGCGTCAGCCCTTGCCGCCATTGGCGCCGGTGTCGCTCGCGGGTGATCGACTATCCGAGTCCGCATTCAAATCCAGTTTTGGCCAGGCGCGTTACGAAGAAGTAGTCGATGCCATCAAGGAGTACATTCTCGCGGGTGATGTCATGCAGGTGGTGCCCTCGCAGCGTCTGAGCCTGCCATTTGTGGCCGAGTCGATCAATTTATACCGTGCGCTGCGTTGCCTGAATCCTTCGCCGTATATGTATTACCTCGACTTAAACGGTTTTGAGATTGTCGGCTCATCGCCGGAAATCCTCGCCCGCTACGAGGATGGCGAAGTGACTGTCCGGCCCATCGCCGGGACGCGGCCTAGGGGGCAGTGCGCCGAAGAGGATCGCGCGCTGGCCGAGGAATTGCTGGCAGACCCAAAAGAAATTGCTGAACATTTGATGTTGATCGATCTGGGCCGAAACGATGTCGGCCGCGTCTCGAAAGTGGGCTCGGTTCGACTCACCGAAAAGATGGTTGTCGAGCGCTATTCGCACGTCATGCACATCACCTCCAATGTATCGGGCCACGTTAAGCCCGATACCAGTGCAATTGATGTTTTACGCGCGACACTACCGGCCGGCACTCTGAGTGGCGCGCCGAAAATTCGCGCCATGGAAATCATCGACGAATTCGAACCGGTCAAACGCGGCATCTACGGCGGTGCGGTCGGTTACCTGGGCTGGAACGGTAATATGGACATGGCCATAGCCATTCGTACGGCAGTGATCAAGGATGACATGCTGTATGTGCAGGCTGGCGGCGGTATCGTTGCCGACTCCGTGCCGCAAAAGGAATGGGAAGAAACCATGAACAAGGCGCGGGCTATCTTCCGCGCTGCGGCCATGGTCGTTGGGGAGGCGGATCAATGATTTTGATGATCGATAATTACGATTCGTTTACCTACAACGTTGTTCAGTATCTGGGCGAACTGCAGGCCGATGTTAGCGTAGTGCGCAACGACGCGATTACCGTCGAGGAAATTGCCGCCCTGGCGCCGGAAAAAATAGTGATTTCGCCCGGGCCCTGCACGCCCAACGAGGCCGGGGTATCGGTTGCAGTGATTGAGAAATTTGCCGGGCAGATTCCGATGTTGGGTATTTGTCTGGGACATCAGAGTATCGGTCAGGCTTTCGGTGCAAAAATCGTTCGTGCCGGGGCTGTAATGCACGGCAAGACCTCTTTTATCCACCACAGCGGTACCGGTGTTTTTCGTGGCCTCGGCAACCCCTTTGAGGCAACGCGCTATCATTCACTGGTGATCGAAAAGTCGAGTTTGCCCGAATGCCTGGAAGTTACAGCCTGGACGGCGGGTGCGGACGGGGTGCCGGACGAGATCATGGGTGTGCGGCATCGGGAATATGCGATAGAGGGTGTGCAGTTTCATCCCGAGTCGATCCTGACCCAGCACGGCCACGATTTGTTGCGAAACTTTTTGCTGACCTGAATCGTGCATAGGGGGTGACTGGTTTGCGAGGACGTTTATGAATATTCATGAAGCCCTGGTGCGGTTGCTCGATCGAGATAACCTTTCGCGTCGGGAGATGGCCGAGGTGATGCGGCAGATAATGACCGGGGGCGCCAGCGATGCCCAGATTGCTGGTTTTCTGGTGGCCTTGCGCATGAAGGGCGAAACGCTCGATGAAATCACTGGCGCCGTAGAGGTCATGCGCGAACTGGCGACACCGGTGACCGTGACCGGGGAACATCTCGTCGATATCGTCGGCACCGGAGGCGATGGCGCCAGCCTGTTCAATGTCTCCACGGCGAGCGCATTGATTGTCGCCGCCGCCGGTGGGCGCGTGGTCAAGCACGGCAATCGCTCGGTGAGCAGCAAGTCCGGCAGCGCAGACCTGCTTGAGACTGCCGGTGTCAGGCTGGGCTTGACGCCCCAACAGGTCGCACGCTGTGTCGACGACGTGGGTATCGGATTTATGTTTGCACCGGCGCACCACAGCGCCATGAAATATGCCGCGCCACCTCGAAAAGAGCTCGGCGTTCGAACCGTATTCAACATTCTTGGTCCAATGACCAATCCCGCCGGTGTGCGCCGGCAGTTGATTGGGGTATTTGACGCCGCACTCTGCCGTCCCATGGCTGAAGTGCTGTCGCGTCTGGGTGCAGAGCATGTGCTGGTCGTGCACAGCGATGACGGACTCGACGAAATCAGTCTGGCTGCCGATACGCAGGTCGCGGAGTGGTTCGAAGGCGAAATACGGGAGTTCCGCATCGGCCCAGGACGTTTCGGTATCGAGCGGCAGTCGCTCGATGGTTTGGATGTGGAGAACGCGGGTGAGTCGCTGCAGCTCATTCGCGACGCCCTGGGTAAACGCAACACTCCGGCCGGCACGAAGGCTGCCGACCTGCTGGCGCTGAATGCCGGCGCAGCGTTGTACGTGGCGGGTGTCTCCTCGTCGTTGGAAGAGGGCGTCGTCGTTGCCCAGGACACCATTGCCAGTGGCCTGGCGCTGGAAAAATTATCTGAGCTGGCGTCCTACACTGAGTTGTTGGGTGACGGCGAATAAAAGGGGAAACTGTGATGGCAGAAAAGTCAGCATTAAAAGCCGATGCGCCCACCATTCTCAGAAAAATTCTCGAGCGCAAGGTCGCTGAAGTGGCCGAGCGGCGCCAGCAGGCCCCGGTCGAGGCGTTACGGGACAAAATAGTAGATCAGTCCGCGCCGCGCGGTTTTGCCGAGGCACTGCAGACTAAAATCGAGCAGGGCCTGGCCGCTGTTATTGCCGAAATCAAGAAAGCCTCGCCGAGCAAAGGCGTGATACGCGAAAATTTCGATCCCGTGGAAATAGCCCGCAGTTATGAAAAAGGCGGTGCCGCCTGTTTGTCCGTGCTGACGGATGTCGACTTTTTTCAGGGTGCCGACAGTTACCTGCAACAGGCTCGCAATGCCACCTCGATACCGGTGCTCCGCAAGGATTTTATCATCGACGCTTACCAGCTCTACGAGGCACGCGCCATCGGAGCCGACTGCATCCTGCTGATCGCCGCGGCACTGGATGCGTCTTTGCTGCACGCGTTACACGACCAGGCGCTAGAACTGGGTCTGGATGTGCTGGTCGAAGTCCACGACCGGCGCGAACTCGAATTGGCGCTCGAGTTGTCGACACCGCTGATCGGGATTAACAATCGCAATCTGCACACTTTTCACACCAGTCTAGACACATCATTCAATCTGTTGAGCCACATGCCGCAGGATCGGCTTGTGGTCACGGAGAGCGGGATCAACACCATCGACGATGTCATGGCGATGCGCGGCCACGGTATTCAGGCCTTTCTGGTGGGTGAAGCATTGATGCGCGCGGAGGACCCGGGGCGTAGATTAGTGGAGATGTTTAACTAGGGGAATTCCGCGCGCCATTGCTTACAGGCCGCATACGAGGTGGGCTGAATTAGAAGCAAGGGTCTACGCTGCAAGGTTTGTCTGAAGTGGGCCGGTGCGAGTTAGAAAGCTCCCGGAGTTATTCTTGGCGTTTGACCGCTTCTGGTTCTTGGTCCTTACTCGAGC
>DJFY01000042.1:39108-79789 GCA_002431545.1 Cellvibrionales bacterium UBA5860
CTGTTGTTTGCCCCAAAAAGCGCTGCCCATGGGTAAGAGAGGGTTGCGGTCGCCCCCTGCAACTGCATAGCCCCGGTTCTGTTTTAGCGTGTGCCGTGTACCACCATGGTTTTGCCGGAGACGGCAACGAGACCCTGTTCTTCGAGGCTTTTAAGGACCCGTCCGACCATTTCCCGCGAGCATCCGACGATGCGACCGATTTCCTGGCGGGTTATTTTGATCTGCATGCCGTCGGGGTGCGTCATGGCGTCGGGTTCCCTGCACAAATCCAGCAGGGTCCGCGCGACCCGGCCGGTGACGTCGAGGAACGCCAGATCACCGACTTTCCTCGTTGTGTCGCGCAGGCGTTGCGCCATTTGCTTGGCTACCGAATACAGGAACGTCGGCCGGGTTTTGGTGAGTTCGTGGAAGGCCTCGTAGTTGATTTCACCTACGTCGCATTCAGTTCGGGCGCGAATCCAGGCGCTTCTGTCTTCCTGACCGAATAGCCCCATCTCGCCAAAGAAATCTCCCGGGTTTAGGTAGGCGACGATCATTTCCCGACCGTCGTCATCCTCAATTAGTACTGACACTGAGCCGGATACGATGTAATACAGTGTATCGCCAGTGTCGCCCGCGTAAATAATAGTGCTTTTTGCCGGGTATCTACGTCGGTGGCAAAAAGTCAGGAAATCCTCGTGCTCAGGTATGTGCGGCGTGATTGGTGCTAGTGTCAACGTTGTTCTCCAGACAATTTTTCCCTGTTGTCATCTTAATCATCGCACCTTAAGCCAAGGGCTGTAAACCAGGTGCGATCAATTAGCGCCGTACCGGGAGTTCGGCCCTGCTGTTATAGTTTAAGTTTAAGCATGCGTGGAGTCTTTCAATGAAGGTAAGTGCAAAATGGGTAGGTGATGCCATGTTTCTCGGCGAATCCGGAAGCGGGCACTGCGTGGTTATGGATGGGCCGGAGGATCACGGCGGTCGCAATGTGGGTGTTCGACCTATGGAAATGATTTTACTCGGTATGGCTGGGTGCGCGAGTTTTGACGTCGTCAGTATTCTGAAAAAGAGCCGACAAAAAATATCCGACTGTATGGCTCACATAGAAGCCGAGCGCGCCGATACTGTTCCCGCAGTGTTTACGTCGATCAATATCCATTTTGTCGTCACCGGAATTGATTTGAAGGAAAAACAGGTGGAGCGGGCAGTGCAACTGTCGGCAGAAAAATACTGTTCTGCATCAATCATGCTGGCGCGCGCAGGTGTTGGGATTAGCCACAGTCACGAATTGCGCGCCGTGGAAGAGGGCTGAATTGGCTTTGATTGATCCTGGGACAAAAATAGGAAAAAAAACGGGGAGCTGGCGCTCCCCGTGAAAGATGATACAGGGGGGTTAGGAGGTGTTCATGCTGGCGTTGGCTCCTAGGTCCAAGGGTCGCCAGCCACAATCTCACTATACTCAATAACGCATCATTACTATAATGTATTATTTTAATAAAAATAATAGCCGATGGTAATTATATAGCTTCGCCCCGTTCCTCTTGTGGGACACGAATCTTGTTGCAACTCCAGGGCGATTAAATTAAAAAATTTTTATCGAACCGTTGACATTGTGCTTGAATTGACATAAATAGCAAGTATAATTCTTGGAAATGTCATAACTGGGGATTGTAGTGCCCATAGATTCCCTTTCGCGCGTCGATCTTAACCTGCTGGTAGCGCTGCACGTGTTGCTGGAAGAGAGAAACGTAACGCGAGCCGCCCAAAGACTCTTCGTTACACAGCCTGCCATGAGCAAGACGCTGTCGAGATTGCGTGTCTTGTTCGATGACCCCCTGTTTACACGAAGCGGACGTGGTTTGGTGCCGACACCCAGGGCTCTCGAAATCGCACAAACTCTGCCGACCTTGCTAAACGGCGTTTCTTCCATCCTCGAGAATATCGATTTCAATCCAGAGACCTACGAGGGCTCCATCGAGATCGTCGCTCCGGAGTTTATGGCGGTACAGGTGGTCCCTGAACTCGCCTGCGCGCTGAGGGAACTAGCGCCGGGGATAACGCTGTCGCTTTCCAATATCAACGATACGTCGATCCACGAACTTGAAGCCGGCACTATAGATTTTATCTGTGAAGTCGAGAAAAGCCTGTCGCGAGAGTTTATCGTCACACCCCTGGGTAATTTTACGCCGGCCGTCTGGATGCGAAAGGATCACCCCCTGGCGGCCAAGGAACCAACCCTGGAAGATCTGCTCGAGTACCCTTTCGTCCAGTACTATCTGCTGTTAGCGGATCGCGTATCGCCCATGACCGAGAGCCGTTTTGACAAAACGCTGGCGCGAATGGGTTATCGCAGGAAAAAGGCACTGGTCACCGATCAGCTGATGACGGCCCTGGACACACTACATTCCACAGACTGCCTGATGCTGGCGACGACGGACGACCTGCAACAGGAAAGGGAGTTTTACCAGATCGTCAGGCGACCCTACCCGGAGGGCCTCGAGCACGATCCATTCATTCCCGCAGTGCTGGTACAGCACCGGCGCACCATTAATTCTCCGGTGCACGCCTGGATCAAGAGCAAGATTCTCGATATCGTCCAGGGAATTCGCGCGCAACGAGGACGTTGAAGGCCGGGATCAAACCCGGTAGCTGGTGTAGGTCATTGCTCTGGCGGCGACAGACATTGCGCGCTTCACAGGTTCTGGCAACGGTATGGCGCCTTCCTCTAGGGCGCGGGTGGCGTGGTGTTGTTCATCAGCCACCATTTGTTCGAGAATCGCGCGGCTCTTCCCGTCCTCGACCGGTAGCTTTTCAAGATGGCTTTGCAGATGCTGACAGACCTGTTCCTCGGTCGCGGCGACGAAACCTAAGCTGAGCCGGTCACTGAGTGCACCGGCTCCAGCGCCCAGGACAAAGGAGAGCGTATACCACAGGGGATTGAGCCGACTTGGTTCGCTGTGCAGTTCGCTCAAGCGCTGTTCGCACCACGCCAGATGGTCTATTTCTTCTTCTGCCGCGCAGGCCATGGCTGCCTTCGTCGAGGCTTGTCGTGCAGTCAAAGCCTGTCCGCGGTACAAGCCCTGGGCGCAAACTTCACCCGCGTGGTTGACACGCATAAGTCCGGCGACATGCTGCGCTTGCTTTGATTCGAGCTCCCTGACCTCGTGTTCAGCAGCCGGGCTGGGCCGCGTGGGTCGGGGTGCCGGCGCGGACACCGTGCGCAAGGCCTCGTCTAGTTCATGGAGAATCCGGTCGAGCCGGGAAATCTTGCGACTGTTCACAATTGCTTGTACTCCTGCCGTCAATGTGAATGATTGTAGCTAAAATAACGAGTCGAACGGAGTATTTGTAGTGATTACCGCAACTTGCAGCGCCGAGGCCCTTTTCCGCCCAACCGCGTTATCAGTTGTTTATGTAGACTCATTACACTGCACGCCTTCTGCCTTCGTGAAACAAAGAGTTGGGCGAAAAAACCACTCTCGGCAGGGGTAACCCATTTAGTTTTAAAAGGCCCGAGTAAATGCAGGATGCCCACGATCTCAGCTTGATTATCTCCGCTGGCGTAGCCCTTATCGCGCTGGAGACCCATGATGAAAACCGAGCCATAGACCTGCTGGCCGGGGTGGCGCGGCGGCGTGATACTTCTCTGTTTCGCTGGACTGTCACGGATGGCCTCAAGCGAGGTGGCTTTGGGCTCCAGGTGACAGGCCAGAATGAATACGGCGAGCCGGAGGCGGTGCTCGAAAAGATCAAAAATCGGGGCGAACCCGGCATTTATGCCCTGTGCGATTTCCACCCTTGGTTGACACCCGAGTCACCGAAACAGATACGCCAGCTCAAGGATATCGCGTTGCGCAATCACAACGGCGCATTGTGCGTAGTGCTGGTCAGTCACCGCATCGCATTGCCTGCAGAGCTGGCGCGCCTGTGTGCGCGGTTCGAAATATCCCTGCCCTGTGACGAACAGATACGGGGAATCGTGCGCGAGGAAGCCAAGCACTGGACACGACGTAATGGCAACACGCGAGTAAAAACAGACAACAAGACACTCGACAGGTTGGTGAGCGGGCTGCGCGGACTCAGCCACGGAGAAGTACGGCGTCTGGCCCGCACCGCGATTATCGACGACGGCGCCATTACCGAAACAGACCTTCCCGAAGTCAATCAGGCCAAGTTCCGCCTGATGGACAAAGAGGGGGTGCTGAGTTTTGACTACAGCGGTGAAAAGCTCGCCAACGTGGGTGGCATGACGCGACTCAAAACGTGGCTGGAAAAGCGGGAAGCCGGATTTCGCGGCGCGGTCGACGGGCTGGAGCCGCCAAAAGGTATCCTGCTTCTGGGTGTGCAGGGCGGAGGCAAGAGTCTGGCCGCGAAGGCCATTGCCGGCGCCTGGTCGGCGCCCCTGCTGCGGCTCGATATGGGAGCACTGTACAACAAGTTCTATGGGGAGACCGAGCGTAACCTGCGCGAAACGCTACAACTTGCCGAGCGAATGTCGCCGTGCGTGTTGTGGATCGATGAAATCGAGAAGGGCCTGGGTAGTGATGCTGAAGACAGCGGCACGTCCGGGCGGGTGCTGGCCACCCTGCTGACCTGGATGGCGGAGCGCAAAGCCACAGTATTTCTGGTGGCAACGTCGAACGATATTTCCAAATTGCCGCCGGAGCTACTGCGCAAGGGCCGTTTTGACGAAATATTTTTTGTCGACCTACCGGATGCTGAGGCGCGCGAGCGTATTTTTCAACTGCATCTGTCTGCCCGGCAGCTGGAGGTCGAGAATTTTAAAATCGACGAACTGGTCGAGGCATCGGACGGTTTTACCGGTGCAGAAATAGAACAGGCTATTGTCTCCGCGCTGTACACGGCCCTGGCTCGCGACGCCAACGTTGATACGGCGGTCTTGCTCGATGAATTACTAGCCACATCGCCCTTGTCAGTCGTAATGGCGGACCGCCTGGATCAGCTGCGCCATTGGGCGCGGCAACGCAATGTCGTTGTCGCTTAAAACGCCGGGCTAGTTTTGCGGGCGCTGTTCCCTTTCTCTGAGAATGGCGCGGTAACCGATGTCAGTCCGGCAAAAAGCACCTTCCCAGTTGATTTTGTCGACGCATTTATAGGCGGCCTGCTGCGCCTGGCCCGCTGTATCGCCCAGGGCGGTGACACACAGCACGCGTCCACCGTTGGTTGTCAGCTTGCCGTTCTCCAGACGGGTGCCTGCGTGAAAAACTTTTACTGCAGGTGTCGCCTCTGGTAAGCCGCTAATCAACTTGCCTTTTTCGTATTCCCCGGGATAACCGCCCGCAGCCATTACCACGCCGACGGCAGTTCGGGAATCCCAGTTCGCTTTAGTTTCTGCAAGATCGCCATCTAACGCTGCCAGACAAAGCTCGACCAGGTCTGACTCCAGGCGCATCATAATGGGTTGTGTCTCCGGGTCGCCGAAACGGCAGTTAAATTCGATGACGAAGGGGCTGCCATCTTCGGCGATCATCAGCCCCGCGTACAGAAAGCCTGTATAAGCGTGGCCTTCCTCCGCCATCCCGCGGATCGTCGGCATAATGACTTCGGCCATGATGCGTTGGTAAACCTGACCGGAGACTACGGGCGCTGGAGAGTAGGCACCCATGCCGCCGGTATTGGGCCCGGTATCGCCATTGTGGACGGGCTTGTGGTCCTGGCTGGTGGCCATGGGCAGGACGTACTCGCCGTCCGCCATTACGATAAAGCTGGCTTCCTCGCCTTCCAGGAACTGCTCAATGACAACGCGGTTACCGGCATCGCCAAAAGCATTGCCGGAAAGCATGTCGCGCACGGTTTGTTCGGCTTCTTCCGCACTGGTGGCCACGATTACGCCTTTGCCAGCGGCCAGGCCGTCGGCTTTGATGACGATCGGAGTGCCCTGTTGTCGAATGTATTCGAGCGCTGCGGGAACTTCGGTAAATGTTCCATAGGCGGCGGTGGGTATACTGTGGCGGGCAAGGAATTCTTTGCTGAAGCTCTTCGAGCCTTCCAGTTGAGCCGCTTCCCTGGATGGCCCGAAAATTCTCAGTCCGCGGTCGCGAAAATAGTCGACGATACCATCGACCAAGGGGGCCTCCGGGCCGACTATCGTGAGTTCGCACCTGTTGGCTTCAGCGAAATCCGCCAGCGCAGGGAAATCATCGACAGCGATAGCGACGTTTTCCAGGTTGGGCTCCAGAGCCGTGCCGCCGTTACCGGGCGCCACAAAAACGCGGTCTGCGTGGTCGCTTTGCGCGGCTTTCCAGGCGAGCGCATGTTCCCGTCCGCCTGAACCGATAATCAAAATATTCATGGTATGAGCCTTGCCAGTACAGCCTGATGGCCTGGGTTAAATCGCACGTGGGCGCCGCAAATTGTACCGGCAGCCCGCCGTCCCCGCAAAAGCGGCGCCGGCGTTGGCAGTCAACGGTTTACTGGCCCCAGAGGGCGGGGTCAATCGGCGGTAACTAGAGTGCGTAATTCTGGACTCAGCGATGGCAGGCTGGCGATGGTGTTTTCAAACTGTCGCCATTTCCGGGCGATTTTCCGTCGCGCCAGCCCCGCGACGTAGTTACACAAGGGGATAAAGTCCGAATTGCCGATATTATCGATGACGAAGAGTTTCCCGCTGTCTTCCGAAAGGTGCTGATAGACAATATTTTTGGGTTTCAACGTCATGGTGATGATGGCCTGGTCCAAGAGGTAGCGTTTCAGCGCATCGGTGGCAGCGACGATAGCCCGTGCCTGGGTCGCGGTTAGGTCACTTGCCACCAAATACTCGCCGAGGGTTTTCGACACCTGGCCATCGGCATCCCTGATCAGGTCGAATACCGCGCCGGTGCCTCTGTCAGTCGCTACCATGCCGTGAAATCGCGGCAAGTTGTCCCAGTGAATACGGCGTTTCTGCAATAGCCGGTAATAGTGGTATTCCCGATCGAATTCCTTGTGTTCGCTGACGATCGCTACCTTGACACAAAGCCGGTCATTCTCAGGGTGAACATAGACCTCGCGGTGCAGTCCCCGGCCGACCAGCGTCTGGTTTTCAAGTATGATCATGGGAGCGGCGCGAAATCTGGTTTCGAGGAAAAGTAACCCATCAACCGGTCGCGGATTACGCGCGGTCTCCGGTCTGAGTGGTTACCGGATGCAGTAAACGGGTCAAAGCGGGGCGGTCCAGCGCCTGTTGCAGGTAATTGCGAATATCGACGCCATCATCGAGTAGGCAGACCTGCTCGGCAATCTCGCCAAGCTCGGTTCTGGAAACGTTCCTCAAAAGGGCCTTTACCTTAAACAGGTTCGCAGAACTCATTGATAGGCCTTCGTAGCCCATGCCGATTAGCAGTGCTGCTCCCAACGGGTCGCCGGCGAGCTCACCGCAAACGGTAACCGGACAGTTCACGTCTCGGGCGTCGGCAATAATTTTGCGTAATGCGTGCAATAAACTCGGATGGAAAGAGTGGTAAAGCTCCGCCACCTGAGGGTTGTTGCGGTCTACGGCGAGCAAGTACTGGGTCAGGTCATTGGTGCCAACGGACAGGAAATCCGCCCGTTTGGCAAAATCCTTAACCTGGTACACCGCTGCGGGCACTTCGATCATCGCGCCCACCTGCGGCATGTGCAGTTTGTAACCCTCCTCCTGGGTCAGTTCGTCGTATACGCGGTGAATCAGCGCCATGGCGCTGTCCAGCTCGCTGGTATTAGTGATCATGGGTAACAGGATATGAAGGTTATTCAGATCGATGCTGGCGCGCATCATAGCCCGCAACTGGGCGATAAAAATTTCCGGATGGTCGAGTGTGATTCGAATGCCACGCCAGCCGAGGAAGGGGTTTTCCTCGTTTATGGGGAAGTACGGTAGTGCCTTGTCACCGCCGATGTCGAGTGTGCGCATGGTTACCGGCAGCGGTGCGAACATCTCGAGTTGTTCCCGGTAGATCTTGCGTTGTTCCTCTTCCGAGGGGAAGCGATCGTGGAGAAAAAAGGGTATCTCTGTGCGAAACAGTCCCACGCCCTCCGCGCCGCGGTCGCGCGACAGGAGGGTGTCGGCGCGCAAACCGGTGTTGACGCGAAGCGAAACGTGGTAACCGTCAAGCGTTTCGTTGGGTTCGTCGCGCAGTGCCTCCAGGTCCTTGGCCAGCGACTGTTGTTCTTCGCTGACGCGTTGATAGACATCGAGCAATTGCGCCGACGGCTGACAGATAATCTGCCCCTGATAACCGTCGACAATGAGGTGCTCGCCCTCAAGTTCGGTCCAGGGCAGGTCGACAGCACCCATGACGGTGGGAATACCCATGGCGCGGCCCAGTATCGCCACGTGTGAATTGTGAGTACCGCGTACGGAAACCATCGCGCGAATGTTTTCAAAGGGCACGTCGGCGAGATGGGGAGCTGCAAGTTCCTCGCCAATAAGTATGGTGTCCTCGGGGTAGACAACCCGGTCAGTTTGGCTTTGTTGCAAGTGTGTCAGTACCCGCACGCCGAGGTCGCGCACATCCGCTGCTCGCTCGCTCATATAGGCGTTGTCCATCTGCCGGAAGGTGCGGATGTGGGCAATGATGACCTGGCTCCAGGCGCTTTGCGCCGACAAGCCTTCTTTGATCAGCTCGATTACTTCCCCCGCCAGCGAGGTGTCATCGAGCATGGCGGTGTAGACATCGAACAGGGCAATTTCTTCGGTGTTCAGTTTGTCGCTAAGGTCGTGGCGAATCTTGCTCAGATCCTGTTTGGTGTTTTCCAGGGCCTGGCGCAACTGCTCCAGTTCAGCGGCGCTATCCTCGGTCGTGCGCCGGGGCACTGCGTACAGGTCAGCCGGTGAAGAGACAATAACCGCATGGCCAATACCGATGCCTTGTGCACTGGCGAGGCCGTTATAGATTTTCTCGGAATCGGTCCCTGTCGCGCCGCGAGGATCTCCGGAGGTGGCCAGGGCTAATTCCCCGGTGGCCTGCGCGTGGGCAATGACCCCGGCTAATTGCGCTGAGATGGTGATTAGAAAGGCTTCTTCGCTCTCGTCGAATTTTCGCCGCTGTTGTTGCTGTACCACCAGTACGCCCAGCACGTCGCGGTGGTGAATGATGGGCGCGCCGAGAAAAGATTTGAATTTTTCTTCGCCGGTTTCGGGAAAATAGGCAAAACTGGGATGGCTTTCCGCGTCTTCGAGATTAACCGGTTCCGCCTTGCGCGCGACCAGACCGACGAGACCCTGGTCGGTGTTCATCGCCACCTTGCCCACCGATTCCGGATGCAGGCCTTCAGTGGCGGCCAAAACATAGGACTGACTCGCCGCATCGTACAAATAGACCGAACACATGCCCGTGTTCATGACCGTCTTAACCTGCGACACGATGATATTGAGCACCGTGTCGAATTGTTCAGCGGCGGTTACTTCTTGAACAATTCTACGTAGCGAAGTGAGCACGGATCACCGTTTACGGGCAGCGAGCTTGCGCTCTATTTCGCTGTGTACCAGCGCCAGCTCCTTAAGGGCGCGCCGGTAAACCTCGCGCTTGAATTCAATGACCTGGCTAATCGGGTACCAGTAATTGACCCACTGCCAGTTATCGAATTCCGGTTTGGCGCCGCGATCAAAGCGAATATTATTCGGATCGCTGGCCAGGCGCAGTAAAAACCACTTCTGTTTCTGACCGATGCAACGCGGCGACGAATTGCGGCGCATATAACGTTTGGGCAGGCGATAGCGCAGCCAGCCCCGGGTTTGCGCGAGTACTTCCACGTCGTTTTCCTGCAGGCCGACCTCTTCGTATAATTCGCGATACATGGCATCCTGTGGGTGTTCGCCCGCGTCGATACCGCCCTGGGGAAATTGCCAGGCGTCCTGGCCCGCGCGCTTGGCCCAGAGCAGCTTGCCGCCGCCATCCGCAAGCACGATGCCGACGTTGGGACGATAACCCTGGCTATCAATCGTATCCATTTCGATATTTTAGCTGCTTTATTGCGTGGTATTGTTCCATAGTTCCTCAGTTGCCGGCAAACGGACGTTGTCGGCACGGATCATTGCCGGTATTCTGCCGACGTTTTTGATGACACGCTCAGGAATTACCTTGGCGCTAGCATTGTTTGATCTCGACAACACGCTCATTGCCGGCGACAGCGATTACGAATGGGGTCGCTGGCTGGTGCGCAATAATAGGGTCGATGCCGACTATTATGCGCGTACCAACGAGCGGTTTTACGATGATTACAAGCAGGGCAAACTCGACATTCAGGCCTATCTCGCCTTTGCGCTCGAGCCGCTGGCAGCGCTCGAGCCGAGTGAGTTGCAGGCCCTGCATCGGGAATTCATGACCCAGGTTATCGCTGCCCTGTGGTTGCCTGCGGCGGAACAATTGTTGGCGCGGCATCGTGCCGAGGGCGATCAGCTTGTGGTCATTTCCGCTACCAACCGGTTTGTGGTCGAGCCGATTTGCCGCAAGCTGCAAGTCGAAGAAATAATTGCCACGGAACCGGAAGTTCGCGCGGGACGCTACACTGGCAACGTTGCTGGGACACCCAGTTATGGAGATGGCAAGGTGATCCGCCTGCGCGAGTGGCTACAGGGGCGCAACCAAACCCTCGCGGGCAGCTATTTCTACAGCGACAGCCACAGCGATCTGCCCCTGTTAAGGGAAGTGACACATCCCGTAGCAGTGGATCCGGATTCGGAGCTGCGGCGCGAGGCGGAGCAGCGCGGTTGGCCGATCATCAGTCTACGTGGATGAGTCTCGTCGGTTTGCCGGGCAAAATGCCGCGCTATTTGACAGGTGACGCCTTTTCCCCATGTTGAATTATCCTGATATCGACCCGGTTCTGATCAGCCTTGGCCCGCTGAACGTGCATTGGTATGGCCTGATGTACTTGCTCGGCTTCTTTGTTGCCTGGTGGCTCGGCCGGCAGCGATGTCAGCGCGCGTGGTCGCCGTTGCGCCGCGATCAGATGGAAGACCTGGTGATATACGCGGCCCTGGGCGTGATCGTCGGCGGGCGCTGCGGTTACGTTATTTTCTATAATTTTGAAAAGTGGGTCGCAGACCCTTTGTGGCTGTTTCGGTTGTGGGAGGGAGGCATGGCCTTTCACGGCGGACTATTGGGGGTGATTGTCGCGTTGCTGCTGTATGCGCGTCGGCTGGGTCAGCCGTTTTTTGCCATTAGCGATTTCGTCGCGCCTCTGGTGCCGATTGGCCTCGGCCTGGGTCGTATCGGCAATTTTATCGGTCAGGAACTATGGGGGCGGCCCACCGATTTGCCGATCGGCATGGTATTTCCCCGCGATCCGGATCAGCTCGCGCGACATCCCTCACAACTCTACCAGGCGGCGCTTGAAGGCGTAGTGCTGTTCGTTCTGCTGTGGTGGTACTCGCGCAAGCCTCGGCCGTTGGCGTCGGTGAGCGGTCTGTTCCTGGCGGTTTATGGTAGCTTTCGCTTCGTGGTAGAGTTCTTTCGCGAGCCCGACAGCCATATCGGTTTCGATCTGTTCGACTGGATGACACGTGGTCAGGTGCTCAGCGTGCCGATGGTGGTCATCGGGCTGACCATGCTGGTTGCAGCCCACTGGCGGGCGCGCATCGCCAGTATGAACCGCGAGTAAACGCGGCGATTTCAAGCGAGGGGCTTTTGCCAATAGAGGGGCTTTTGCCAATAAATGTGACGGGCGATGCAGCAGTATCTTGAATTAATGCGCCACGTGCGGCACCACGGTGTAAAAAAAGCCGATCGCACCGGGACCGGCACATTGAGTGTATTTGGCCACCAGATGCGTTTCGATCTGGCTAGCGGTTTCCCCTTGGTGACCACCAAAAAAGTCCACCTTAAATCCATCATCTACGAATTGCTGTGGTTTTTGCGCGGCGACACCAACATCGCCTACCTAAATGACCACGGCGTTTCCATATGGGATGAGTGGGCGACCGAAAAGGGAGAGCTGGGGCCGGTCTATGGCCATCAATGGCGTTCCTGGCCGCTAGCCGACGGAGGTGTCGTCGACCAGATCGCGGATGTGGTCGATCAGTTGCGTTCGCGGCCCGACTCGCGCCGACTATTGATCTCGGCCTGGAATCCCGCCCAGTTGCCCGACGAGAGTCTGTCTCCGCAGGCCAATGTGGCGCAAGGCCGTATGGCACTCGCACCCTGCCATGCGCTGTTTCAGTTTTACGTGGCCGAAGGTCGGTTGAGCTGTCAGCTCTATCAGCGCAGCGCCGATATTTTTCTCGGTGTGCCATTCAACATCGCCTCATATGCTTTGCTGACGTTGATGATGGCTCAGGTGAGCGGACTGCAACCCGGTGAATTTATTCACACGCTGGGCGACGCCCATCTCTATCTCAATCACCTCGAACAGGCTGATGAACAACTGGCCCGCGCGGTCAGACCTCTGCCGCAAATGCACCTTAACCCGGAAGTCGACAGTATTTTTGCATTTGCCTACAGCGACTTTAGACTGGAAGCCTACGATCCGCATCCGGGTATCGCCGCGCCCATATCCGTTTGACGGCGCGTCCATCTTGGCGATTGTTATTCGAGTTGGTCACTCTGTGCGCAGGGCGTCGACCGGATGTAATCGGGCTGCGTTTCGTGCTGGTATCACCCCCGCAATCAGGCCGATCAGGCCCGATACCAGCAACGCCAGGATCAGGTAAAACGGGTTCACCGCAAAAGGCAAAGCCGGCACTGTGACCGTTATTCCGATCAGGATGACGGCCAGTAGCAACAGGCCCATTAGTCCACCAATTACTGACACCACTACGGCCTCACCCAGAAACAGGAGCAGTATCTGTCGCTTGCTGGAACCAATGGCGCGCAGCAAGCCGATCTCTCCAGTACGCTCGCGTACGGTAGTGGTCATGATGGTGGCAATACCGATAGCCCCGACCAGGAGGGAAATGGAACCCAGGGCCGCGATGCCCAGCGTCAGCACATTGAGAACTTTTTCCATAGTCTCCAGCATCTCGTCCTGCGTGGTGATGGTAAAGTCTTCCCGGCCGTGACGTTCGATGAGCAGGCGGGCGATGGCCTGGCTGATGTCTCGGGATGTATGCGTTGGCCTGAAAGTGACGTCGATTTCCATCAGGCCCTCGCGGTTAAACAGCTGCAGCGCCTTGTCCGTTGGGATGTAAACGATATCGTCCATATCGAAACCGAGCATCTGGCCCTTCTTTTCTATGACTCCGATGACGCGGAATTTTTGCCCGCCGATACGTATGGATTTACCCAGAGGGTTGGTGCCAGCAAACAGCTCCACCTTCATTTTGTGGCCCAGTACCGCGTAAGCGCGACTGAAACCGCTTTCGTCGTCGGGCAAAAACCGCCCCATTGCGACGCGGAAACGCCAGGCTTCCGGCATGTCGGCGCCGACGCCGAGAATGTCACTTTTGCGCTGCCGCTTGCCGTATTCCACTGCACCCGCGCCCTGCACGACGGGAACGACGTGCTCGACACCGGTTAAGGTTTTCAGCGTATCCGCATCCTGCAGGCTCAATGGTCGCACCGATGACAGCAATCCCCCCATCCCCTGGGTGACATCCTTGCCGGGATGGATCGCAACGATACGCGTGCCGAACTGGGAAAACTGGTTCAGCATGTACTGTTGCAGACCCTCCCCGAGCGCCGTCAGCAAAGTTACCGCCGCGATGCCGATGCCGATGCCAAGTGCAGTCAGCAGGCTTTTGCCGCGGTAGCCGGTGATAGCGCGCAGAACGATGTGCAGGGCATCGGCGGCATTCATCCCTGGCCCGCCTTTTTGTCGAGGAGGGCATCCACCGGCGCCATTTTGGCGGCTTTTTGCGCCGGCAGGGCGGCGAACAGTAATGCCGTGGCGATGGCGATCAGCAACGAGCCGGCGCGTGCCCAGTTTGGCGTGGCGAAGGGCACGCTGGGATAGACCCAGTGAGCGCCCAGCAAGGCCAACTCGCTGATGGCCAGACCGGCGAGGCCACCGACCAGAGCGATCAGTGCCGCTTCGGAAAGAAAAATCAGACGTACCGTCCGCGCCGGTGTGCCGAGCGCCTTGAGCAGTCCGATTTCCCGCGTGCGCTGACTGACACTGATTAGTGTCACGTTCATGATCAGAATCCCCGCAACCAGCATGCTGATTCCGGCTATGCCGGCGACAGCCAGCGTCATGGTGTCGAGGATATCGGTAAATGCGGACAGCAAAGAGTCCTGTGTGATCAGGGTGACGTCTTCCTCGCCATCGTGGCGTTCGCGCAACAGGTCTATTATGCGTTGCCGCGACGTGTCCATAGTCTCGAGAGCCCGCACCTCGACAAAAATGCGAAACAGACCTTCTGTGTTGAACAGCGTCTGGGCGCTGGCCACAGGGATGACTATGGCGTCGCTCATATCAAAGCCCATGCTTTGCCCGCGATCCTGAATCACCCCGATCACGCGAAAGCGCCGGTCACCGGCGCGCAACCACTGCCCCAAAACGCGCCCGTTACCGAACAGTTCCCGACGCAGCTTGCTGCCGATGACACACACTGGGCGGGCGTCGTCCATTGCGGTTTGCGGCAGCGCCCGACCCTGGGCAACCGACAGTTGGCGTATGCTAAAAAAAGCAGCGCTGGTGCCGAAGGTCAGTGCGTTTCGGCTCAGTGCACCAGCCGATATTTCGACTTCTCCGGGTATCAGGGGCGCCACGGCGCTCACGTTGGGCAGGCGTAGAATCGCCTCGGCATCTCCCAGGGTCAGGTCGCGTGTGGTTTCTCCGGTGAGAGGTGGCATGCCGCCGGTGGTTTCTTTTTTGCCGGGTATGACAATCAGGACATTCTTACCCAGCACGTCGAATTCGCCGAGCACAAACTGTTTGCCGCCCTCGCCGATGCCGGTCAGCAGGTTGATGGCGAGGACGCCAATGGCAATTGCGATCAGCAACATGGTGGAGCGCATCCGTTGACGACTGATAGCCCTGTAATTGAACTCCGTCAGATCCAGTATGCGCATTAGCGGTTCCCGGTTTCCCAGTCGCGCGCGATTTTTCCGTCGACCATGTGCAGGCGTCGGCTGGCCCGGGAACCCATGGCCTCGTCGTGGGTGACTACCAACAGGGTGATGCCCTCGCCGTTGAGCTCTTCCAGTAAGCGGATCACTTCCTGCCCCGATTTCGAATCCAGGTTGCCGGTCGGTTCGTCGGCCAGCAACAGTTGGGGTCGCATCAGGATGGCCCGGCCAATGGCGACGCGCTGCCGTTGGCCGCCTGACAACTGGTTTGGTACGTGTTCGGCACGGTCGGTCAGATCCAGGCGCGTGAGTATTTCGTCGACCGCCTGTTTTCTCTTTTTGCCGGGCACGCTCGCCAGCACCATCGGCAGTTCGATGTTTTCCCGGGCGGTCAGGCGAGGTACCAGATGATAGCTCTGGAATACAAAGCCGATATGTTCGCGGCGCAGTGTTGCACTCTGTTCCTCGGTCAAAGTACTGGTGGCGCGACCGTTGAAGAGGTACTCCCCGGAGGTTGGGCGATCGAGGAGGCCAAGCATATTAAGTAGCGTGGATTTGCCGGACCCGGAGGGTCCCATCACCGAGAGATATTCGCCCTGGTCGATCACCAGATCGAGATGGTCCAGCGCGTGCACGCTTTGGTCGCCGACCTGAAAGTTCCGGCAGAGTTGTTGCAGCTCAATCATTGCCCGTCTGGGCCGGCTTCGAGCGGCCTTACGCGTGCGCCAGCTTCGGCACCCTCGGTATCCAGCGAGAGCAGGATCATGTCGTCTTCGGCGAGGCCGCTCTCGACTTCGGTGTAGGTCCAGTTGCTGATGCCGGGTGTGAAGTCCACCTGCTCCAGCTGGTCTGTCGCGGGATTAAAACGCAGTACTCGATTACCTTCGACCACGGCTTCGGTAGCCAGACGCAGCACGTCGCTGTGCTTTTCCAGAATTATTTCGATATCGGCGCTGTAGCCCGCGAGCAGGGATATGTTGTCCGACGCGTTTGCGATGGTAACGTCGACATCCACCGTGCGTGCCTGTTTTTCGTACTCCCTGACATACGGCGCAATGCGGCTGACAGTACCCTGGAAAACCTGGCCGCGAAAAGCGTCGAGTGTCACGCGGGCCGGATTGCCGAGTCTGATCGCCGCGGCGTCGACTTCGTCGATAGGAGCGGAGACGTACAGACAACCTGAGCCAATCAGATCGACGGCGGGTGGTGTCGCAACACCCGGTGGCGAGGGGGTGATGTATTCGCCCACCTCGCCGTTGATTTCGGCGACGACGCCGGCAAAGGGCGCCCGCAGCAGAGTCTTTTCGTACAGTGCTTTGTGCAACTTAACCGCCGCTTTGGCGGTGGCTATAGCCGCTTTGCTGCGCCGGCACGCCGCGCGGGATACGCTGGCCTGGGTCTGGGCGGCATCGAGCCGATCCTCCGAGATGAGCTTCTTGGCGGCGAGACCCTGCTGGCGTTTCAGTTCCCGGGCATCGAGCGCGGCCGTGTCGCAGCTTTCGCTTGATGCCGCCTGCATTTCCCTGAGTCGTGCCCCGGCTTCCTCCAGCCGCGCCGCCTGGTCTTCGTTCCAGAGTCGTATCAGGATGTCCCCTGGACCGACCACGTCGCCCTCATCGACACGCAGTTCTGCGACCTGCCCGCCCATGGGCATGGAAAGCCGGGAACGCTGGCAGGCCTTGATGGTGCCGGCGCGGGTATTGGCCACGGTGGCCTCAACGCTGCCGCGCTCGACTCTCGTCAGGTGCACGCCTATCGCCTCGCGCGGTTTCATGACCCAGTAGCCGATAAATACCACCAGGCATGCAGCGAGAATAAGAGCGGTTTTTTTCATCGGTTTGTCCTCGAGGCCTACCCTACACTAAACGATCAGTTGGACATTGATATCACCCCCGCGGACGGCGATTTTCAAGCAGCTTTCCGGTTTAGATTAGCGCGGGAGCGCGTACCGGCGCCCCTGAAAAATGCCGGCGCAGGTTGCGGCGCAAAGGTAGCGGGCGGCTCCGGACAAGGCGGGGCTCACCCGAGGCGTGACTAAGTGTTAAAACAGCAGTTGGTACGCGTAGTAAAGCAGCAACAGGATCTGCACGAAAAAAAGTGTCGCGCGCACCCAGACCAGGAGGACAGCAGTCGAGATCAGGTGGACCACGGATTGTCCGATCCGCGCGTAGAGCACGTACATGACCGTGCCCTCCATGATGCTTAACTGCCCGGACAGGCCGGCGGCGGCAACCAGGGCAGCAAATATGGGCAGGTTTTCCACGCAATTGAGGTGCGCGCGCGTTGCCCGATGACCGAAGCCGGGCAGGTCTTCGCCACTGGGAGAGAACTGGTTGATGGGGATCTTGGCGCCGCCGACGAAATTGGCGACGCGGGTGTTGGCCACGACCAATGCCAGTATCAGCGTCCAGCCGGCAAAACCGGCGAGTGCGACGATGGCGTTGCTTGATATAACGAGGGTTTCGTTCATTTTTATTCTCCTTGCCGGGCGCCAGGCACGATTCAGGCAAAACTGATGTTGCGGGACGAGCCACCCGGACTGGTGGACAGGGGTCAGCGCCGCCTTGGCGGCGCCGCTGAGATTAAATAATCCGGTCGGGCATGTACAGGGTGGGCAAAGGACGGCGCGCTGGGACTTGATTCGTCGGGAGCGAAGATGCTTTTATGGCGCCTTGACAGTCGGCCGTGTAGCGGCCGCTCAGTGGGTGGGGCAATTTGTAAATCGATCGAAAATTGGCGCTGATAACACGATGGAAACCGACTCTGATGAGATCCCGTTGTTCCCCCTGCAAGTGGTGTTGTATCCGACGATAGCAACCCGGTTGCAGGTGTTCGAGCAACGTTATCTGCGGCTCGTACGGGACTCCATGTCCGGAGACAAGCCCTTTGGCGTCGTGCCCATTACTCGAGGCAGGGAAGCTGGCGCAACACCGGAGATCTTTCCCTGGGGCACCCTTGTCAGGGTGCAGGACTGGGATCAGCTCCCCAATGGTTTGCTGGGGGTTGTCATCAAAGGCGAGCAGCGGTTGCAGGTGTTGGATACACGGGTCGAGGAGGACGGCCTGATGGTCGCCCGGGCGCAAGTGTTCGAACCGGAGCCGGAGGAGCCGCCGACTTTTTCCGAGGACGACCTGATCGATGCCCTGGAGAGCCTGGCCCGGCATATGGGCGTCGCTAACGAGACGTTTATGAAAGACCTCACTAAAGCGACGCTGGCCTGGCGTCTGGCCGGCGTGTTGCCGGTTCAGCCGGAGCTGAAAATGTCGCTGCTGGCGACGGACAACGTCGACGCCCGTCTCATGGAAGTAAAAAAATGGCTGCTCGAACTGCGTATGCGTCGAGCCAGCAAATCCTAGTCGGCTTCCGGGCGACCTTTGACCATGCGCAGGGGCGTGTAGGTCAGTACCACTTCGCCATCCTGATTAATGACTTCATTGTAGGCCCGCACCAGCCCGCGATTGCCTTTGCTGGTGGGACGAATATCGCGAATTTCAAATTCCACGTGAATTGTGTCGCCGGCGAAACAGGGCCGTTTGATATCGAGCTCCATATTGAGAAAGGCCATACCGGTGCCCTGAATGGCCGGTAGCAACAGGCCTTCCGCCATGCTGTAGACCAGCGCGCCCGGAGCAAAGGGTTGTTTGATCACAGAGTCATTTTTGAGAAATTCCCGGTCGGAAAACACCACTTCGTGCAATCCCATCAGATTGATGAACGTGCAGATATCGGACTCGAGCACAGTGCGGCCCCAGGTTTCGAATTTGTCGCCCACGTTCAGGTCCTGCCAATAAAACCCCTGGCCGATTTTTTTCATCTTCGCTCTCCTGCCGGTTATTTGATGTCTGGTATCGCTTCGCACTGTGGCGGTCGGCCCGGATGGTAGTGCATTTGTCGTCAATAGCAAACGCGTGCCGACGACTCAAATCAGCGCCGCCGGCCCTGTATAATGCCGCTATTCCGGGCGATTTAATCAATATTGAGAACTTTATGGATGTAACAGCTTACGTACGGGCGCTGGGCGAAAAAGCGCGCAGCGCGTCGCGCGCCATGGCCCGCACGGCTACCGACGACAAGAATCGCGCCCTGTTTGGTGTTGCCGAAGCGCTCGATGCAGCGCGCGCGGCGCTGGCAAGCGCCAACGACGAAGATTTGGCGCGCGGTCGGGACAAAGGCCTCGAGCCCGCTCTGCTGGATCGCCTCGAACTGACACCGGCGCGCATCGATAACATGATCGAAGGTTTGCACCAGGTGGCGGCGCTGCCCGACCCCGTTGGTGAAATCACTGACATGAACTATCGGCCGAGCGGTATCCAGGTGGGGCGCATGCGTGTGCCCCTTGGGGTAGTCGGCATCATCTACGAATCGCGGCCCAATGTGACCGTCGAGGCGGCCAGCCTGTGTTTGAAGTCCGGTAATGCCACCATATTACGCGGCGGCAGCGAGGCCGCCGCTTCTAACCAGGCCATTGCCGCGTGTATCCAGCGGGGCCTGCGTCGCAGCGGCGTCGATGAGCACGCGGTGCAGGTGGTGGAGACTACCGATCGCGCGGTGGTTGATGCTCTGGTTACTATGGCCGAATACGTCGATGTTATCGTGCCCCGTGGTGGCAAGGGCCTGATCGAACGCATCAGTCGGCAGGCCCGGGTACCGGTCATCAAACACCTGGACGGCAACTGCCACGTTTATATCGACGATCAGGCCGATGCCGACAAGGCGCTCGCTATCGCGGTCAATGCCAAGACCCAGCGTTACGGCGTCTGTAACGCGATGGAAACACTGTTGATTGCAGAATCCCGAGTAGCCGAGTTGATGCCTGAGTTGGCAGGTGTTTTCGTCGGGGCGGGTGTTGAGCTGCGTGCATGTGAACGAACACTGGCCGCTGTAAAGGCGGCTGGCTTTGACTGCAAACCGGCAACCGAGGAAGACTGGTATGCTGAATACCTTGGGCCCGTGCTGGCGATTCGCGCGGTTTCTGGTCTCAGTGAGGCCATTGAGCACATTAACCGCTACGGTTCGCAACACACCGACGCCATCGTTACCGAGAACTACAGCCAGGCGCGTCGCTTTGTCCGCGAAGTGGATTCCAGCTCGGTGATGGTCAATGCCTCAACCCGCTTTGCCGACGGCTTTGAATATGGCCTCGGTGCGGAAATCGGTATTTCGACCGACAAGATCCATGCCCGGGGCCCGGTCGGGTTACACGGCCTGACCAGTCAGAAATATATCGTGCTTGGCGAGGGACACGTGCGGCAATGATGTCGCTTAGAGGTGGGTCGAGCGCCTTGGCCACAGCGTAATCGTGAAGATCGAGGGCTGCTAATCATGACTGTGCCGACAACAATTGAGCCCTCTAGCGGGGTATGGGTCAGGTCTTGAAGGCACTGGGTTTGTTCGGCGGCACTTTCGACCCGGTTCATATCGGCCATCTGCGAACCTGTGTCGAATTGCGCGAATACCTCGATCTGTCGGCGCTACACCTGGTGCCCTGTGGTGTGCCTCCGCACCGGGCCAGCCCCAGGGCGGCCGCGCATCACAGGGCGGCGATGCTGCGCCTGGCGATTCAGGGGGAACCGTACCTGTCCGTGGATGAGAGGGAGGTGCACCAGGAGCGCGAATCCTATTCGGTCCACACGCTACGCGCCCTACGTCAGGAATTCGGCCCCGACCTGCCCCTCTATTGGTGCATTGGTATGGACGCACTGGCGACTCTCGACACCTGGTATTGCTGGCGACAGCTGACCGACTATGCCCACCTGGCCGTGGTTGCGCGACCTGGCTGGCGGCGGCCCACTGGGGGGGAAGTCGCCGAGTGGCTGGTGGACAAAATTACTGAAGATCCGGCACATTTGGAGCAAAGATCCGGCGGCCGGGTGGTGATATGCGAAATGAGTCAGTTGCCCGTGTCGTCGACACACATTCGGGAGCTCTTGAAGACGGGTCGGTCGCCCCGTTACCTGGTGCCGGACGCGGTGCTCGAATACATCCGGAAACATGAACTGTATCAGCGGGAGATGCTATGACGGATATGCTCGACAGTGTTATCCAGCAAGCTTTGGAAAGTGTGAAGGGGATCGACATTGTTCGCCTCGACGTGACTGACCTGACAGACGTTATGGACACGATATTCGTCGCCAGCGGGAATACCCCACGACAGGTTAAGGCGCTGGCCAACGCGGTTATCGAACAATGCAAGGAGGCGGGGCTACCGCCCCTGGGTGTCGAGGGCCTGGACGTTGCCGAGTGGGTTCTGGTGGACTGTGGCGATGCTGTCGTGCATGTCATGTTGCCCGCGACGCGCGAGTTTTACGACCTCGAAAAACTGTGGTCAGTGCGCCCCGGGGACCGGCCCGGATTGCAGGCGGAGTAAACGACGTGAAGCTGCGCATCGTCGCGGTGGGCAGCAAGATGCCCGGCTGGGTAGAGTCCGGCTACGCTGAGTACGCACGCCGAATGCCGCCCGAGCTGCGCCTGGAGCTCGTCGAAATCCCCCTGGCACCGCGGCGTAAAGGCGAGACGCCGGGGCGGGCGCTGCAACTGGAAACCACGGCTATTCTAAAAGCTGTGCCCGAGCGACACCGCATGATCTTGCTGGACGTTGCCGGCAAGGGATGGAGTACCGCACAGCTGGCGCAAAATCTGGCGGCGTGGCAGGCTTCGGGGGATTCGTTGTGCTTTGTTATCGGCGGTCCGGATGGCGTCGATGCGACCTGTAGCGATCGAGCCGACGAATGCTGGTCGCTGTCGCCGCTGATCTTGCCTCACCCCCTGGTGCGAATCGTCCTGGCGGAACAGCTTTATCGCGCCTGGTCTATCAATGCCAGTCACCCCTATCATCGCGGTTGACGTGGACATTCTGCGGCGCCGGTCTGTGACAGAACAATAGGGAAATCCCCGCCATGAACGAAGACCGCGCGCTGAAAAACCCGCTGCTCGAATGGCGGCTTTATGTTGGGCGCATCAGCTTTGCCGCCGCTGTCGTTCTGATTCTGGCCGGTGTCATTGTCTGGCGTTACTTCAACCTGCAGGTGACCCGGCACGAGGATTTCGCCACGCAGGCGGACAATAATCGCATCCAATTACGCGCTGTTGCGCCCGCCAGGGGTTTGATTTCTGATCGCAATGGCGTGTTGCTGGCAGACAACCGGCCGGGATTTACCCTGTCAGTGGTGATCGAACGCACCGGTGGTGTCGAGCAGTTGCTGGCGCGAATCGACGCGCTGATCGGGCTACAGGAAGCAGAGATCGAGCGTTTTCACAAACTCGCCGCGCACCGGCGCCCCCACGAAGCCATACCTCTGCGCAACAGCCTGAGCGAACAGGAGCAAAGTGTGCTGGCGGTAAACGAGCATTTGTTGCCGGGTATGGAAATTTCGGCTCGGCTGGTGCGGCACTATCCATTGTCGGCGGCCATGGCTCACGTGGTTGGATACACCGGCCGCATCAGCGAACACGAGCTGAAAAAAATTGAACCGGGCCGTTACCACGGCGTACATACCATCGGGAAGACCGGGCTGGAAAAACACTATGAGGAGGCGCTGCTGGGCGAGGTGGGATACGAATACATCGAAACCAATGCCCACGGGCGCGTCATGCGCGTTCTGGAGCGAACCGACCCCGTGCCAGGCAAAAATCTCAGGCTGTTTCTCGATATTCGTTTACAGGAAATCGCGATGGCGGCCCTCGGCGAAGAAAAGGGCGCAGTGGTGGCCCTGGAGACAGAAACCGGGGGTGTCCTGGCCCTGGCCAGCGCGCCCTCTTTCGACCCCAATCTGTTCGTCACCGGTATTTCCCACGAGGAATACAACGCGCTTATCCATTCGCCGGACCGGCCATTGTTTGATCGAGCCCTGCGGGGTCAGTATCCTCCGGGCTCAACAGTGAAACCCGTGTTCGGTCTTGCGGCCCTGGATAGCGGTGTCATTAACACCGACTACTGGATTTACGACCCCGGCTTTTACCAGTTGAAAAACGACAAGCGCAAATACCGGGACTGGAAGCGCGGCGGCCACGGGTCTCGCATCGACCTCTACCAGGCGATCGTGCAATCCTGCGACACATTTTTCTATGACGTCGGTTACAAGCTCGGCATTGACAAGCTGAACCACTACGGCGGCTTATTTGGCCTGGGTCACACTACCGGGATTGACCTGCCCGGCGAGGCGAGCGGGGTTATGCCCTCAGCGGAGTGGAAACAGGGCGCCATGGGCGTGATCTGGTACCCGGGGGATACGGTTAATGCAAGCATTGGGCAGGGTTTTGTTCTGGCAACGCCATTGCAGCTTGCGTTGCTTAGCGCGCGACTGGCGACGCGTGGAGAGGTCTGGTCGCCGAGAGTGGTCATGCCGTCTGATGCTGTCGTTGCCGATATTCATCGCCAACAGATCAGCTTGTCCGGGGCGCATTGGCAAACCGTCGATCGAGCCATGCGCGGCGTTGTCCACGACCAACGCGGTACCGCCAGCCGGGCGGTAACCAAGCTCGACTATACGATGGCCGGCAAAACTGGTACGGCGCAAGTCGTTGGCATCAAACAGGACGAACGCTACGACGCG
Organism: Cellvibrionales bacterium UBA5860; assembly: GCA_002431545.1. GTDB lineage: Bacteria > Pseudomonadota > Gammaproteobacteria > Pseudomonadales > Porticoccaceae > HB2-32-21. Next base: position 62,573 of record DJFY01000042.1, read on the forward strand.
AGCAAACTGGGCAAGTTGCAGCTGGATCATGCGCTATTTATTGCCTACGCGCCCGCGGAGCGGCCCAGAATCGCTGTGGCGGTGCTGGTTGAAAACGGTGAGCATGGCAGCTCGACGGCCGCCCCGGTAGCTCGCAAAGTGATCGACGCCTATTTGAACCTGTATCCCGAACGCAAGATAGAGGACATCGCGGCCCGTGGCTGAGTTCGACCGGCAACTCAAGGAGCACGGCGGCGCCATTTACGGGCGACAACGGCGCTGGTTCGTGCCGCGCATCGACTATATGTTGCTGTTTTTATTATTGCTTCTAATGGCAACAGGTTTGTTCGTGCTGTATAGCGCCAGCGGCCGACAGCTCGGCTACGTCTACCGCCAGGCGTTCTACATGGGTGTGGGTGTCGTTGCTATGCTCGCCGTGGCCCAGATCCCGACGCGGATGCTGGATCGCTGGGCCTTTGTACTTTACTTTTCCGGGCTTGCACTACTGGTGGCGGTGATTTTTTTTGGCGTTGGGGCCAAGGGCGCCCAGCGCTGGCTCGATCTGGGCGTATTCCGTTTTCAACCCTCTGAAATTCTCAAGGTCGCCGTACCTCTGATGCTTTCGAGTTACCTGGGGAAGCGTCTGTTGCCACCCCGGTTCAAATACGTCGTCGGTGCCCTCTTGATGATGGCCCTTCCTGCGGTCATGGTGGGTTTGCAGCCGGATCTCGGTACCGCGCTGCTAATCTTTGCCGCCGGCACCTTTGTCCTTTTCCTCTCCGGTTTGTCTGCCCGTTATCTGCTGGGTGCACTGGCGGCGGGCCTTGCGGCCGTGCCGGTGTTCTGGTTCTACCTGCTCAGGGATTACCAAAAGTCGCGTATCCTGACGTTGTTGAATCCGGAATCCGACAAGCTCGGGGCTGGCTGGAACATCATTCAATCCACAACCGCCATCGGCGCCGGCGGGCTCACCGGAAAGGGCTGGCTCTCGGGAACCCAGTCACAGCTGGATTTTCTACCGGAAAGCCATACGGATTTCGTTATCGCCGTATTGTCGGAGGAATTTGGCCTGGCAGGTGTGTTATTTTTACTCCTGCTGTATCTCGCCATTGTTGGATGGGGTATCTATATTAGCCTCCGGGCACAAAGCATGTTCGGTCGCTTGCTGGCGGGAAGCATTACGCTGACTTTTTTTGTCTATGTGTTCGTCAATATGGGAATGGTGTCCGGGATACTGCCTGTTGTCGGCGTGCCCCTGCCAATGGTGAGTTACGGTGGCACAGCGATGGTGACCTTGCTGCTGGGTTTTGGCATGCTGATGGCAGTCAGCACCGAAGAACGGAGGATTGCACAATAACAGTATTAATTAGATGGGTAGGCGCCGTTATCTTGTCTGTTATCGCGCCGGGTGCATGGGCCTCACCTGCAACTTATGCGGATCACCCACAAGCGCGGGCTTTTGTCGATCGTGTCAGCGCTGAGCACGGTATCGAGAGCGCTTTCCTGGAAAAGTTGTTTGAACAGGCCCGTTATCAGCAATCTATCGTCGACGCCATGAACCGTCCCGCGGAACGCGTCAAGGAGTGGAAGGATTATCGGAAAATTTTTCTCACCAGCAAGCGTTTGCGCCAGGGCGTCAAGTTCTGGCAGGACCACCGCGCCACCCTCGAAAAGGCACAGTCGGAATACGGCGTGCCGGTGGAAATCATCGTCGCCATCCTCGGTGTTGAAACCTATTATGGTCGGGTGACCGGCGGTTATCGCGTGATCGATGCCCTCAGTACCCTGGCATTTGATTATCCCAAGCGCAGCGCTTTTTTTACCCGAGAACTCGAACATTTCCTGTTGCTGACCAGGGAGCAGAATCTCGATCCGTTGACATTGACGGGTTCTTACGCCGGGGCCATGGGCTTCGGCCAGTTCATGCCCAGCAGCTATCGAAGTTATGCGGTCGACTTTACCGGTGATGGCGTTGCCGATATCTGGCGCGATGCCAGCGATGCCATCGGCAGTGTGGCCAACTATTTTGCCCGCCATGGTTGGCAGTCCGGCGGTGATATTGTCGCGCCCGCCCAATGGCAGGGTGCGGTCGATGACCTGCCCTTCAACCAGCTGGCGAAACCTGATTTGACGCTGGCTCAGTTGGCCGAGGCCGGCCTGCATCCCGTCGCTGAAGGGTTTCCGAAAGAGCGCAAGGCCATCCCACTCAGACTGGTGGGGGACGGTGGCGATGAGTTTTGGCTTGGCTTCGATAATTTCTATGTGGTGACGCGCTACAACCACAGTTTTCGCTACGCCATGGCGGTCGTCCAGTTAAGTGAGCAACTGGCGGCGCGAGTAAACGGCATCGCGCCCTAGCAATCCGCATTTCCCCGACACGCCAGCCCATGCAACCGAACAATAAGCTGCTACAGGGATATTTTTTTCTTTTAACCCCGCTGCTGTTGGCAGCGGTGTTACTGGCCGCGGGTTGCGGTGGCAGTTCGTGGACGGCTATGGATGACTTGAGTAAAGATGGCCCGCCACGCCGGGCGGTCGATGCAGACCGTATTCCCGATGCAATACCGCGGGTTGAGCCGATCACAGCTGCGGGCAATAAAAACCCTTACACCGTCTGGGGCAAGACCTACCGTTTGTTGCCGACGGCGGCGGGGTATCGGGAGACCGGCATCGCCTCCTGGTACGGCCGGAAATTTCATGGGCGTAAAACGGCCAATGGGGAAACTTTCAGTATGTACGCCATGACAGCAGCGCATCGCACCCTGCCGATACCCTGTTATGTGCGTGTCACCAACCTGGCAAATCGGCGTCAGGTCATCGTGCGCATCAATGACCGCGGTCCGTTTCACGGAGATCGCTTGATTGATCTGTCCTATGCCGCTGCCAAAAAGCTTGGCTATGAAGAAGGCGGCACTGCCCAGGTTGAGGTCGTTGCCATTGATCCGGTAGCCTACCAGAGCAATCCGGTTCAGGCGCCACAAGTGCCGGTTGTGGCGCAGCGCGTCGCTGCGCCCTCGCCGCTTCCGAAACCCGAGGTCTCCGTAGCCTCGAATCACCAGGCAGCGACTAACCAGCCTGGATCCGCAAATCGGTCTCAGCTGGATGGCCGGCCTGCGCCAAATGCTTATCTCCAGGTCGGCGCGTATACAACGCCTTCGGCCGCCCACCAAATGCGAGCCCAGATAGCGACACTCACTGATTTCCCAGTCCTTATCCAGGATACGGCCGCCGACCCCGATGCGCGTGCGCTATTCAAGGTGCTGGTCGGCCCCATCGCGACCCGGGCCAAGCTCGAAACTCTACGCCGGCAGCTCCACAGCCAGGGATTGTTTAAAACGTTCGTGGTCTATCAGATCAACGCACTGGGTTCGTGAGCCCAGACATCAGTTGCCTCGAGTATTTCCGCTGGGTCGGGTGCGCCGTTGGTCGTGGTAAAATCGGGGTTTTATTGCAGTGGCCCCCTGGATTTGCTGCCGGCGGCGGATTCGGAAAGTTGCCAAAACCGTTTCATGAAAACAGATAACAGGTAAGAGTTTATGCCCCGCAAGCTGCGCGAATTTTTATGGACAAGTCTTTCGGCGCTGTTGCTGTGCCTCGCGCTCCCTATTCCTGGTGTTCAGGCCACGCCGGTTTTGATTCCCGCGCCGCCGCAGGTGGCGGCAAGATCCTGGGTGCTTATGGACGCCAATACGGGCGAGTTTCTCGTCGAACACAACGCCAATGAGCCGTTGCCGCCAGCCAGCCTGACCAAGATGATGACCAGCTACGTGGTTGCCAGCGAGCTGCACGACGGCAAGTTCAACGGATCCAGTGGAGTGCCCATTAGCGTCAAGGCCTGGCAGATGGGCGGTTCGAAGATGTTTGTCAGGGAAGGCACCGAAGTCAGTGTCGATGATCTGTTGCTGGGCGTCGTTATCCAGTCCGGCAACGACGCCACCGTCGCCCTGGCGGAGTACGTCGCCGGCAGTGAAGACGCTTTTGCCGATGTCATGAACCAGCAGGCGGCCCTGCTGGGAATGACCAACACACACTTTCTCAATTCTACGGGTTGGCCGGCGGAGGGTCACCTGACCACGGCTCACGATCTGGCTTTGCTGGCACGTGCGCTGATTCGCGATTATCCGGAGCATTACGCGCTGTATTCGCAAAAATATTTTGAATACAACGATATTCGTCAGGCCAACCGCAACCGACTGTTGTGGCTCGATAGTTCGGTCGACGGAGTAAAAACCGGGCATACGGAGGCGGCCGGCTATTGTCTGGTGGCTTCGGCGGAGCGCGAAGGCACGCGATTTATCTCGGTGGTCATGGGTACGGACAGCGATGCATCGAGAGCCCAGGAGTCGCAGAAGTTGCTGTCCTATGGCTTTCGCTATTTCGAGACCGCGAATATCCATAGCACCGGTGACGTGTTGCAGGAAGATGTCCGGGTCTGGTTTGGCAAAAAGAATACTGTTGCGCTGGTGGTGCCGGAAGACATCCAGTTGACTATTCCGCGCGGCGCCATGGATTTGCTCGAGAGGGATGTTCGCATTGATGAGGTCGTCGAGGCGCCTCTGGATGAAACTACGGAAATAGGTCGTCTGGCCATTGCCTATCAGGGGCAGCAGTTATACCAGGGGCCTCTGGTGGCGAGCGAGCCGGTGGCCGAAGCCGGTTTCTTTTCCCGTCTGTGGGACCACCTGGTATTGCTGATCAAAAGCCTGTTCGTTTAGGAGGTCGTCGTGACCGCCGGTAGCGATGATGTAACGATTGAGTTTCCCTGCTCCTATCCAATAAAAGTCATGGGGCGTAGGGAAGCGGCATTTCGGGCGCACGTGCTTGCCGTGATGGAGCGCCATGCCCCGGGATTCGACCGTGCCGCGGTCACCGAACGCGACAGCCGCAAGGGTACCTACCAGTCGTTGACGGTGACTATCACCGCTACCGGCGAAACCCAGCTGCGGGCGATTTTCCTCGACCTGAAAACCAGCCCGCTGGTTCACATGGTGCTCTAGGGCTTGTGTTATGGCTTCAATTGCGGTGTGCCATCTCGGTCTTCGACCCTACCGTCAGGTCTTCGATGCCATGCGGCGCTACACCGCGGCGCGAGACGGAGAGGCTCGCGATGATATCTGGCTGGTGCAGCACCCGCCGGTTTTTACCCTGGGGCAGGCGGGCCGGACCGAGCATCTGATCGAACCCGGCGATATTCCCGTGGAACAGGTGGATCGCGGCGGCCAGGTGACCTATCACGGCCCCGGCCAGGTGGTGGCGTATACGTTGCTTGATCTGAAGCGTCAGGGGCTCAACGTGCGCGATCTGGTATGTGCGATTGAAACCAGCATCAAGCAGGTGCTGTCCACCTTCGGTATCTCTGGGGAGTCGCGCGACAAGGCGCCCGGCGTCTACGTCGCAGGTGCAAAAATCGCCTCGCTGGGCCTGCGCATTCGCAAGGGCTGCAGCTACCATGGATTGGCGCTGAACGTCGATCTTGATCTGGAGCCCTTTTCGCGCATCAACCCCTGCGGTTATCCCGGCCTGGCGGTGACCCGAATGGTCGATCTGCTAAGTCCGGATCAATCCTGGAGTCACGACGAAATCGAACAGCAGCTGGTGACGCGTCTCGCAGACAATCTGGGTTACGATGACTGGTATGACGCGTCGGCCGAGGAGTCGGCGGTGCTTCGGGAGGCGGATTGATATGAGTAACGATCGAATACCGGTCCAGCGAACACGGCGCCTGCGCCAGGGTGAAAAACTGCGCGCGGCCGACAAGGTCGAGCGCATTCCGGTAAAAGTCATCCCATCGGAAACGGTCGCGCGAAAACCGCCGTGGCTGCGCATCCGTCTCGAAAACGGCCCGGAAGTGGCGCGCATAAAACGCCTGTTGCGCAAGAACGGGCTTGCCACCGTTTGCGAGGAGGCGGCCTGCCCGAATTTGAACGAGTGCTTTGGTGGAGGTACCGCCACCTTCATGATTATGGGTGATATCTGCACTCGCAGATGCCCGTTTTGTGCGGTCGGACACGGCAAACCCAATCCGCTGGATGCGCGGGAACCCGAGCATCTGGCGACGGCGATCGCCGAGCTTGGACTGCGTTATGTGGTGATCACTTCTGTCGATCGCGATGACTTGCGCGATGGCGGGGCAGCACATTTTGCCCGTTGTATCGAGGCCAGTCGCGAGCTGTCGCCCGGCTTGACGGTCGAGGTGCTGGTCCCGGATTTTCGCGGTCGTCTCGAGCCCGCCCTCGAGAGCTTCAGCGCTGCGCCGCCCGATGTATTCAATCACAACCTGGAAACCGTGCCGCGCCTGTACCGCGCTGCACGGCCGGGCGCCAACTACCAGTGGTCGCTCAATCTGCTGAAGGCGTACAAGGCCCGCAACCCCAATGTGCCCACCAAGTCGGGACTGATGGTCGGGCTTGGCGAGACAGAGGATGAACTGAAGGCTACGCTAGACGATCTGCGCGCGCACGATGTTGAGATGCTCACGGTCGGGCAATATCTCCAGCCCTCGCGCAGTCACCTGCCGGTGGCTCGCTTCGTCCACCCGGACGAATTTGCCCGCTATCGGGAATATGCCGAAGTAATCGGTTTTACACATGCCGCCTGCGGCCCGCTGGTACGATCTTCCTATCACGCGGACAAGCAGGCGCACGGAGAGGAGGTTTCATAGTGGCTAAAGAGACTGATATTGAGGCGGCAGTTTTTCGCCGTCTCTTGCGACATCTCGACGAACATAAGGAAGTGCAAAATATCGAGCTAATGAATCTGGCGGATTTTTGCCGCAACTGCCTTGCCAAGTGGTATGTCGCGGCCGCCGACGAGTGCGGTGAGAGCGTCGATTACGAAGCGGCACGTGAACGCGTCTACGGTATGCCCTACAGCGAGTGGAAGGACAAGTACCAGACCGAGGCGACTGCCGAGCAACTGGCCAAGTTCAACGCAAAATCCAGCGGCAATTGAGCAGGGCTCTGCTCGCCGCTGCGGTATTGGCGGTCACTGGTCTATGGTTAACCGGTTGTGCCAGCGTGCCCCATAATCCACATAATCTCTGCGACGTTTTCACTGAAAAACGCAGCTGGTATCGCGCTGCCAAGCGTGCCGCGGATCGCTGGGGTGGTCCCGTGCACGTGCCGCTGGCGATGATGTACCAGGAGTCGGGCTTCAAGGCTAACGCCAAACCGCCGCGGCGCTGGTTTCTCGGTTTTATACCTTTGGGAAGAGTGAGTTCAGCTTATGGTTATCCCCAGGCCCTGAAGGGCACCTGGGCGCTTTACCAATACGAAGCGGGCTCTCGCTTTAGTGACCGGGACAATTTTGCAGATGCTATCGATTTTATGTTCTGGTATATGGACAAAACCCATCGTCTCAACGGAATATCCAAGTGGGATGCAAAAAACCAGTATTTGAGCTATCACGAAGGACATGGCGGCTACGCCCGGGGCACCTATTCAGATAAGCCCTGGCTGCTGCAGGTAGCGGCCAGGGTCGATGCGCGTGCGGCGGCTTACGCGGCACAGTTTAATGGTTGTCGACAGCGCCTGGATCGCAATTGGTTTATGCGTTTATTCTTGTGATGTCCGCGGCGGCGCCGTCCCGGCGGGCGACATCATTTAGCAAAAGGAATCGTCATGACTGACAACACCGAGCGTGTTTCGGCGCTACGCGTTGAAGATCTACCGAACTGTTGTGATCCGCAATCCTTCAATTTCGAGACCACCAATGACCTCGAACCCCTGGCAGAAATCATCGGCCAGGATCGGGCGTTGGAGGCGATTCATTTCGGTCTCGGTATGCAAAACGAAGGCTATAACCTATATGTGCTTGGCCCGCCGGGCGTGGGCAAGTTCACGGCGGTGAATCAGTATCTACAGACCCTGGCCAAGCGCGGTCCGGTGCCCTCTGACTGGTGTTATGTCAACAATTTTCAGGACGCTTCCAAACCCATTCGGCTGGAGCTGCCCGCAGGCCGCGGCGTGGCCTTGCGCGCGGATATGCAGCATCTGGTGGAAGATCTGAAGACGGCGATTCCCCAGGCCTTCGACACCGACGATTACAAGGCGAGAGTGGGCCAGATCGAAGCCGATTTGCAGCAGAAGCAGGAGGGCGCATTTCGCGACCTGCACGAGGCGGCGCGCGAAAAGGGGGTAAAACTCTATCAGAGTCCAGAGGGATTTTCGTTTGTTCCCATCGTTGATGGTGAAGAAATTACCCCGGAAATTTTCGAAAAGCTGACGCCGGAACAGCAACAGACCATTGAAGAAGTCAACCGGACGCTGCGCGATCAGTTGCGCGATATTTTGCAGAAGAACCTGCCTGCGTGGCGAAAAGAAGCGCGTGAACGGTTCCTGCGGGTTAACCATGAAGTCACCAGGGAAGCGGTCGGGCTGTATATCGAGACGCTGAGCAAAAAATACGCTGACTTGCCGGAAATGCTGGAATATCTAAACGAAGTGCAGGCCGACATAATCGCTAACGCTATCGATTTTAGGCCCAGCGAGAGCGGGCCCGCTCAACCCCCGATCCAGAATTCCCTGAGTCGCTATGAAATCAACGTGATGCTGGACAATTCCCAGATGCCGGGTATGCCCGTTGTTTACGAGGAACATCCGAGCTACTCCAATCTGTTAGGGCGTGTCGAGAACAGGGCGTTTATGGGGGCTTTGACAACGGATTTCACCCTGATCAAACCGGGTGCGCTGCACAAAGCCAACGGCGGGTACCTGGTACTGGAAGCCCGCAAACTGCTTATGCAGCCCTATGCCTGGGAAGGCCTCAAGCAGGCTTTGTATTCGCGTGAGTTGCGCATCGAATCCCTCGAACAGGCACTCAGCCTGGCCAGTACAATGTCTCTCGAGCCAGAGCCGATTCCGCTGGATGTGAAAGTGGTGCTGTTGGGCGATCGTATGTTGTATTACATGTTATATGCCTACGATCCCGATTTTGCCGAGTTGTTTAAAGTGCCTGCCGACTTTGAGGCGCGCCTGGACCGCAATACAGAAAATGACCTCCTGTATGCGCGCATGATTTCCACCATGGTGCGCCAGGGCAACCTTCTGCCCTTTGACCGCAGCGCGGTTGCCGCCGTTATTCAGCACAGCATGCGCCTGGTCGAAGATTCGGAAAAAATGTCGACGCACATGCGCAGTATTAACGATTTGCTGTGCGAAGCCAGCTACTGGGCCAGAGAGGCTGGTCGCCAGGTGGCCATTGACGAAGATGTGCGCAAGGTGATCGAAACCCAGACGCAACGGGTTGACCGCGTTCGCGACCGGGTACACGAGAGTATTCTGCGTGATCAGGTCATGATCGACACCTCCGGTCAGGAGGTAGGGCAGGTTAACGGACTCTCTGTGTTGCAGATGGGTAATTTTAGTTTCGGGCAGCCTTCCCGGATCACCGCCACCACCCGCCTCGGAGATGGACGACTGATCGATATCGCACGGGAGAGTGATATGGGCGGCCCGACGCATACCAAAGGCGTTTTTACATTGAGTAGTTTTCTGGGCGCGCGTTACGGTCAAAAAGCTCCCTTGTCGCTGACAGCCAGTCTTTCCTTTGAACAAAATTACGCCGGGGTTGATGGCGACAGTGCCAGCATGGCCGAACTCTGTGCGCTTGTTTCCTCCCTGAGCGCTGTTCCCATCCTTCAGTCTCTGGCCATTACCGGTTCCATGAACCAGCGCGGACAGGCCCAGGTGATCGGTGGTGTTAACGAGAAAATCGAGGGCTTTTTCGATATCTGTGAGAGCCGGGGGTTGACCGGCGAGCAGGGCGTTATCATTCCCGCCCGTAACGTGCAGAATCTGTTATTGAGAGCCGACGTTATCGATGCTATTGAGAAAGGTGTATTTGCGATATACCCGGTAACGCATGTTGATCAGGCGCTTTCGCTGCTGACCGGGCAGCCCGCCGGAGAGGTCGATGACGAAGGCAACTACCCGCCGGATACCGTAAATGGCAAGGCGCAGCTCAAGCTGTTGCGTTATGCCGAACTGCGCAGGGGATTTGCGCGCGACGGGTTGACTGGGGAGGGTGAACGCGCAGGTAGAAGCACGCCGCCCCCATCGGAGCCGGTGCCCGAACCTCCGATTGGCGATTAATGCCGGCAAGCGGAGCGGGCCCGGAATATTAATCAGGGGGTTTCAGCGACGCCGTCAAAAAAATCCACGGTACCGTTTTCCAGGCAGTATTCTGCGCCAACCACTGCCAGCCGCCCCTGTTTGATTAACTGCTCCAGGATCGGTGAACCGTAGCGCAGATGATATGTCGCGGTCCGGATATTGGCGCGCACCGCGTGTTTGATCAGCTCTTCAGGATTGTCGCGCAAATCGGTTTCCAACAGCGTTTCCACCGAGGGTCTTATGCGATCGACGATCGAACTCAGATTGCGCGACCGGTTTTCCGTTGGTCGCTCCAGCTCATCCAGCGTTGCCTGAACGGCCCCGCAACGGGAGTGCCCGAGGACAACGACCAACTGCGTGCCGAATTGTTCGGCGGCGAATTCGACACTGCCCACCTGTGATGGCGCGACTACATTGCCGGCCACGCGAATCACGAATAAGTCACCCAGACCCTGGTCGAAAACAAACTCTGCCGGTACTCGCGAGTCCGAGCAGCCGACGATGATGGCAACGGGTGATTGACGATCAGCCGGGGGAATTTCTGTTAAACGCCGCTCCAGTCCGCTGGCGGTTTCGGAGTGCAGGCGCGCAACAAAACGCTGATTGCCTTCGCGCAGACGCTCGAGCGCTTCGTGCGGAGAGGGGGGCGGGTTATTTTTCGTCATGTTTGGCGTAAGCCTCTTTTGCGCCGGCGTCATGCCGGCATGTACCTATTACATTGTTATCAGCTGGTCCGGCCGACTTGCCCTTGGGTGTCTACAATGGCAGGAACGCGACGCGTATTTTAACCGAGATCATACATCGGTTGCGGCCCGGGATTGCGAGCCCGGTGGTTTTGCCCGGCGGCGGCATTACAACCGTCGGCCGGCAGTGGTTATCAAATGGGAATTGGCATTGGAGGCGCTATATATGGACCTGGGTTTAAACGGGAAAACAGTGATCGTGACCGGCGCGTCGCGGGGTATCGGGCGGGCGATTGCGCAACGCCTGGCGGCGGAGGGTTGCCATTTGCATCTTGTCGCGCGCTCGGAGAATGATCTGACTGCGCTAAAAAACCAGCTTGCCGGGCAATACAATGTTTCGGTGAATATTCATCCGCTGGATCTGGCGTTGAGCGACAACGTTCATGCGCTTGTGCAGGCGACACGCGAGGCGGATATCCTCGTCAACAATGCCGGCGCGGTGCCTGCCGGGGCCATCGGTGATGTCGACGAATCCGCGTGGCGCGCGGCGTGGGATTTGAAAGTCTATGGTTATATCAATCTATGCCGGGAAATTTACCCTGTGCTGCAGCAAAGAGGTGGCGGCGTCATCGCCAATATCATCGGTATCGCCGGAGGTGAGCTTCACGAATTCAAATACATTGCCGGCACCGCAGGCAATGCGGCACTGGTGGCTTTTACCAGAGCCATGGGTGGCGGTAGCGATGCAGACAATATCCGTGTGGTGGGTGTCAATCCGGGCATGACGGCTACCGACAGACTGGTTTCCCTGATGCAACAGACGGCTCAGGCCAAAGGCCTGTCGCCGGAAAACTGGCGGGAACTTACCCGGGACATGCCTTTTGGCCGCCCCGCCGAACCGGAGGAGATCGCAGACCTTACGGCGTTTCTGGTTTCTGAGCGGGCCGCTTACATCAGTGGCACGGTTATTACAGTGGACGGCGGTTTGTCTTCCCGCGGGCAGTTATTTTAGTTCGATATATTGCGGGTTTGACAGATCATCGTCTGCCTTGAAATACAGGCGGATGGGGTAATTGGTTTCCTTGCCAAGGGTGATGATCAACCCATAGTAATCTCTTTCATAGTCTTTGGCCCATTCAAAATCGATCTTCAGTGGAGGAGATGCCGCCTCCTTCTTGGGCCTTTTCCCGACAACGACGATTTCATCGATGGTCTGTGTATCGGCAATTGCCGCCTTGGGAATGGCCAGCGTGACGCGCTGGTTTTCAGTGCCGTCGACTGGTTCGATTTTCTCCACTCTGGCGCCGATGACTTTGCCGGCGTAGCCTTCCATTAATTCCAGCCAATCTGTTTCCGTATCGGCCCATGTCCTCAGGCCAACTGCCATCAGACAAGCACCGACCAGCAGCAGGCCAGCCCGGAAGAGTGATCCTGCTCGCGCTCGTTCAATCATATTAGAAATCCTCATTGACCGATTATCAGGTTAACAAGCATATCACCTCCTTTCCCAAACACCTCGGGCCGCGCTGAGGAGTGATATCTGGTACCCGGTATCCGGTGTGCTCCCAGATGAATTCGGGCGTACACCTCACTCGAAACCCGGTTGGTAGGTTTCGGGGGGCAATTGTTTCAGATGAGGCCTCTGAGTCCACCAATCCCGAGCCAGCTGTTTTGCTTCGGCGATTTGTTCGGGCGTCATATCTTCCTCGAGCGAGTCCCGGTTGTGGGCGGCGTAGCGGTGGCCCTCGCCGGTAATGTCCCACCACATATAGGCTTTGACCAGATCCTGTTCGACGCCAAGTCCCTTTTCGTAGAGCAGGCCGAGAGAAAACTGTGCCGATGGTTCTCCCTTTTCAGCTGCCTGTAGATAATAACCCCGCGCTTTGTCGAGATCTTTCGGGAATATTTGGCCGTATTCGTACATCACGCCAATGTTGTACAGGGCGAAAGGATAGCCAGCGTCAGCGGCTTTCTGATACCACTCGGCGGCTTTTTCAAAACTCTTTTCAACGCCGTAGCCGCGGTCGTAGAAAACGCCAATATTGTAAATGGCACGGGCGCTGCCCTGGTCTGCCGCTTTGCGAAACCATTTCAGTGATTCTTCATAATTCTGCGGTACAGTAAGCCCGTCGATATAGAGCTTGCCCAGTGCGAGTTGCGCCTCGATATCACCACTATTGGCGGCGGCAATACAAGCCGCTATGTTCGGTGCTTTGCTTATACTCGACGGGTTGTTGCAGGCAGCTGCAAGGGGTCCGCTGGCGAGCAACAAAACAATGATTAGGAAATACTTATTCATTCTGCAAACACTATCCCTCTGTTGATCCTTCGTCAGTTTCACCCCTCTGGCTTGCAAGGGGCGGTCACAGGATTGATCGCTATCGCACGGAATTCGTAGTGGATGCGACAGCGCGCGTATAATATTACATAACTGCCGCTGCCGGCCGCGAAGTCTAAGCGCGTATCCAGGGGTGGCACTGCTGGGATTCAAGGTCTCGGGTCCGGTTCGGTTCGAGCCAGGCCGACCCGGAAAGCCGGGTTCGGTACAATATTGTAGTCTCTCTTCGGAGTTGTCGATGAGTTCAACAGGTAAATTAATCCTGATTCGCCACGGGGAAACGCACGCCAACATCAATCAGGTCTGGCATGGTTGTACCGATACCGAGTTGACCGAGTTGGGCTTGCAACAGGCAATGCTGCTGGGTGAATATTTCCACAATTATCTGGCCGAGCCCTATGTTATTTATTCGAGTCCGTTGCAGCGAGCCAGATTGACGGCCGAGCGCATCGCCGCCACCAACGGTATCGAAGTGCGTACTGACCCGAGGCTGATGGAGTTCAGTGCCGGGGACTACGAGGGCAAGAGCTTCGAAGAGCTGCGCAACGAGCTTGGGTTTATTCAGGCAGTACTCGACAACGAACACCACCGGGCTCCAGGTGGTGAAACCCGGCACGAAGTCACACAGCGTTTTGTCACGGCTGTAGAGGAGTATCGCGGACGTCACCCAGGAGAACATCTGGTCGTTGTCGCTCACGGGCTGGCTATCGCCTTTGCGCTGGCGCACTGGATCGATCGCGACAATACAAAGTGGGTGAATTACCGAATGAACAATACGTCGGTCTCGGAAATTTGCCTGGCTAACGTGGAAATCAAATTCCTCAACCGCACCGATCATCTGCAATCTGTCGAATAATCGGGGCACTGGTTCGACCTGGATTGGAGCGGTTGTTAGCCGGACCGGTGATGAAGACAAGAGCTTTGCCCCGATCGCAACGCTTACCGGGCCGGCCAAGAATACTTTTCGACAGACGCTTTTCCCTCATCAGCAATATACAGGTCAATGAGATGCAACACGCGAGTGATCTAATCGAACATCAACCGGATCGCTGTCGCTTTGTCGCGGAAGTCGATGGGCAGGAATGTGTCTGCGATTACACGCTGCAGGGCAAGCGGGTCAACTTTACTCATACTTTTGTGCCGGCCTCGCTGCGTGGTAGAGGGCTGGCGGAACAACTGGTGGCAAGCGCTCTTTCCTGGGCCCGGGCGGAGAACTGCGAGATAGAAGCCAGTTGCTGGTATGTGAGGCGGTTTCTGGATGACTGAGCGCTTTTAAAAATCCGCCACGCCATCTATGAAAGCGACGATCTTCCTGCCGATCATGACTTCGTCCGTGGCTTGCGTAAGTGAAGTCAATGCGTCACGGTAGCAGGCCGGACCAATTTGTTCACGCCGGCGCAACAGCAGTTGCTCCAGGTAATCAATGGTGAACTCGGGGTGTCCCTGAAAGCCCAGTACATGTTGTTCAAGGGCGAAGGCTGCGATCGGACAAAAATCATTGCCGGCGAGAATGCGTCCGCCGGCAGGTAGGCTTTGTACCTGATCCTGGTGGCTGTAGAGGAGGCGAAAACGCACTGCCGGGGTGTGCCTGCCATCGGCGCTGAGAAACTGCGCGGTCTTGATGCCGACTCCCCAGCCTTTCTCGCTTTTTGCGGCGTAGCCGCCGAGGCTGTGGGCAAGCATCTGGTGGCCGAAGCACACGCCTATGAGTCGAGCCTTGTGCCGGTTGAACGCGATTATCCAGTCGCGCAGCAGCGGTAGCCACGGTAGGTCATCGTAGACGCCGGCCCTCGACCCTGTGATCAGATAGGCATCGCACTCTTCCGGCCGGCGCGGCAGCGTGCCTTGTTGTACCTGGTAGTAGCGGTACGTCAACGAGGCGCCGAGCCTGTCAAAAAAATGGGCGAACATTCGACCGTAGGAGCCGTAGCGTTCGCGCAGGTCGTCGTCCAGCTGGTCGACTTCAAGCAGTCCGAGAGTTTTCATTGTCGACCATTAGCAGTGACGGAATTGTTATGGTTAAACCAGCGCCTGTTAACATTAATTTGATGGCCTCTGTTGTGGCTATATTAATTAAAGTTCCTGTCAAAACCCGAGGTGGGTAGTTTGAGTTTGGTCACACCAAATATGCTCCGAGTCAGGCAAAGTTGGGCTTTTTAACGGCAATCCTTTTTTAAAAATTCCCGGGACCTTTAAAAACGCAGGGGCCGAGGCTGTCTTTCTGCCCAACGGCGTTCTCAGTAGCTTGTGTAAACTCGCTACACTTCACGTCTCCTGCATTTTTGCCGGAAAAGTCGGCAAAAAGTTGCTTGCGACAAGCCTAAGCCGATTAGTATCAATAGGCCTTAAAATCGGGACGCTCGTAGTTACTGTCATGGTGTGTCTTCGGCGAAATGCCTAAAATACGCGCCTTCATCCCTTTTTCTCTTCTCTAATTAGATGTCGCGAGGTTTGACTTGTCCACACCTGTATTTGCCGTAGGCCAGCGCTGGGTCAGTAATACCGAGACCGACCTGGGGTTAGGCATTGTCGCCCAGCTGGCGCACCGCAGGGTTGAAGTCACTTTTCCGGCGGCGGGTGAGCAGCGGGTCTACGCCGCGGACAACGCGCCCTTGGGCCGTGTCATTTATCCCGTGGGCGAGCGTGTGCATAGCGATGACGGAGACGCCTTCACCATCACGGAAACACACCAAGAAAACGGTTGTGTCGTCTATACCGGTGTCGACGAGGCCGGGCAGCCGGTGACGCTACACGAGGTCGATCTGGATAGTTTCGTCCATTTCAGCAAGCCGCAGGATCGCCTGTTTGCCGGTCAGGTCGATTCATCCAAGCGCTTCCTGCTGCGTTGCGAAACCCTGAGGCATCGGCATCTGCTGGCGGCTTCGCCAGTCCAGGGTCTGCTTGGTCCGCGGGTGCAACTGCTGCCCCATCAACTTTATATCGCCAGCCAGGTGGCGCAGCGCCACGCGCCCCGGGTGTTATTGGCCGACGAAGTCGGTCTCGGTAAAACCATTGAAGCCGGACTTGTCCTGCACCAGCAGCTGACCTGCGGTCAGGCCAGCCGCGTCCTGATCGTATTGCCCGAGAGCCTGGTCCACCAGTGGCTGGTGGAGATGCTGCGTCGTTTTAATCTGCGCTTTACAGTGCTTGACGAACAGCGTTGCCTGGCTATTGAGTCCCCGGAGAGTGACGCTGACCTGTTATCGGCGGATGAAGCGCCCGCTACTGAAGACCAGCATCCCGTAACCGGCGGTGAGGTTCCGGACAACCCTTTTGAAACAGCGCAATTGGTGATTTGCAGCCTGGACTGGATCGTCAGTAACCCAGAGCGAGGGGCCCAGGCGCTGGCCGCGCAGTGGGATTTGCTGGTGGTCGACGAAGCGCACCATCTGGCTTGGCATGAAGCCAGCGTTAGTCCGGAATACGCCCTTGTCGAAGCGTTGGCGAGGAAGGCGCGCGGGGCATTGTTGCTAACGGCGACGCCGGAGCAGCTGGGTGTGGAGGGTCACTTTGCGCGATTGCGTTTGCTCGACCCCGATCGCTATCACGACTTGCGGGCTTTTCTTGCTGAGGAGCGGCAGTATCAGGCGGTGAGTGATCTACTACAACGCCTGTTTGAGGAGGGTCCTGGCACTGAAGTCAGCTCACAGCAGGACCTGGTGCGGCAGATATCGACTTACGTAGGGGCGGCGGAGGGCGAGGCCCTGGCCGCTGCTTTTGATCAGGAGGGCGCTGAGCGCCGAGAGACGGTAGACCGTCTTGCAACGTTGTTACTGGATCGCCATGGCACCGGCCGCGTGCTTTTTCGCAATACCCGCGCCGCTGTTTCAGGCTTTCCGCGACGGATCCTGTGCCCGCACGAATTGCCCGTGAGCCAGGAAGACGCGATGCCCGATGGGTTCGATGCTCTGGATAGCTTTCAGGGCGACTCAGGCCGGCTGAGTCGAGCCCCCCGTGTACAGTGGCTGGTGACATGGCTTGGGGAGCATCGCGCCGAGAAAGTCCTGGTGATTTGTGCCCAGGCACCGTTGGCAAAAGCGCTGGAGGAGCATTTGCGATTACGCGAGGGCTTGCGCAGCGCGGTATTTCACGAAGGAATGACGCT
>DJFY01000098.1:0-40526 GCA_002431545.1 Cellvibrionales bacterium UBA5860
GACCTCGAAACCGCAGAAATGGCGGTGCAGGCCGCTTTGACCGGTCACCTGGTGCTGTCGACCCTGCACACCAACGATGCGCCCACGGCCATTAGTCGCCTGCTCGACCTGGGCGTGCCCGCGCATATGCTCAAGGTAACGTTGAACGGTGTCATGGCGCAGCGTCTGGTGCGCACCCTTTGCCCCCATTGTCGCGAAAAGTGTGAACCGGATGCCGAAGCCTGGAAACAACTGGTCCGCCCCTGGACCGCACAGACCCCGGCCCATATGTGGCGGGCAACGGGGTGTCTCGAGTGTCGCGATACCGGCTATCTCGGGCGCCAGGGCATCTACGAAATCATGCCGCTGACCGAGACGCTGAAACGGCTGGTTTCGGAAGACTGTCATATCAGCGCCCTACGCCTGCAGGCGATGAAGGAAGGCATGCGCACCCTGCGCCTGAGCGGCGCCCAGAAAGTGGGTTCGGGTGTCACCTCGGTCGAGGAAGTGATGCGGGTGGCGCCCGATATCGGCCGCTGATAATGCCTGACCGTGCAGCATTGCCGGCCGCCCTGCTCGGCGCCGCAGAGGCGCACGTTGCGCGGTTTTGCGAACTCGGTACCGATTGGTCTGTGTGGTTGCGGGAGGTCTTGGGCGATGCCGCCATCCAAGCTGACCTTTACCGCGTCTGGAGCGGCAGTGAATTCGTAGCGCGCGCTTGCATTCGCCACCCCGAAAGCTTTCGGCAATTACTCGATAGCGGCGATCTCTACCGCACCTATGCGCCACATGAAGTGGCCGAGCGTTGCCGCGCGGCGTTGACGGCGGCCGATGACCCGGCTGGGCGCGAGGCACAGCTCCAGAGTCAGCTTCGCCGGTTTCGTCGCGATGAACTGGTGCGCGTCATCTGGCGTGATCTGGCGCGCCTGGCCGATTTGCAGGAAACAACGCAAACCATGTCGCGCCTGGCGGACGCGGTCATGCAGGAGGCGCTGGCCCGCTGCTACGACTGGACCAGCGAGGTCTGGGGCACGCCTGTTGGCGAAGACAGCGGCGAGGCGCAACCGCTGTTGATCCTCGCCATGGGTAAGTTGGGCGCCGACGAACTCAATGTATCTTCCGATATCGACCTCATCTTCGCTTATCCCGAGGCCGGCGAGACTCGCGGTGCGAAGCGGTCTCTGAGCAACCAGGAGTTCTTTGTTCGCGTTGCCCAGAAATTGATCCAGACCCTGGACAACGCCACCGCCGACGGTCGCGTGTTCCGGGTCGACATGCGTTTGCGACCCTTCGGCGAGGCGGGCGCGCTGGTGCTCAGTTTCGATGCCATGGAAATCTACTATCAGACCCAGGGCCGGGACTGGGAGCGCTATGCCATGACCAAGTGCAGGGTCGTCGGCGGCACGCCCGAGCAGGCGGGGGAGTTAAGCGGCATGCTGCGCGCCTTTACCTACCGTCGCTACGTGGATTTCAGTGCCATACAGGCCCTGCGCGACATGAAGGCCATGATTAACGCGGAGGTCAAAAGGCGCTCTCTGGCGGACGACGTCAAACTTGGCCCCGGGGGTATTCGCGAAATTGAATTTATCGCCCAGGCCTTTCAGTTAATCCGGGGCGGGCCGGACAATCGCTTTCAAAACCCCAGGATCAAAGACATCCTGTCTCTGCTGGATGAAGAGGGCCTGTTACCCGACCGGGGCGGGGCACGCTTGTGGTATGCCTATGTGGTACTGCGTAACCTGGAGCACGTGCTGCAGGCCTGGCGCGACGAACAAACCCAGGCGTTACCGGCGGAACCCGCTGGTCGCGAACGTGTCGCCGTCATGATGGGTTACGGGGGTTGGCAGGAGTTTCACGAGGTGCTCGATACACAGCGCGCGGTTGTGCGCGAGCTATTTGACGGGCTGGTGGCGGATGCCTCACAGGCGCGCGCGGGAGAAAGCCCAGGTGAAGAGCCGGTTTCCGCCTGGACTTGCCTGGACTCTCAAGAGCGCATCCAGGTGTTGCGCTCACAGGGATACGAGCGCGCTGAAGCGGCTGCCGACAGGTTAAGGGTTATACTCGAGAGCGGTGCGGTACGGACCATGCAACCGGAGGCGCGCGGTCGTCTCGACCGTCTGATGCCTTCAATTATCGCGCTTTGTGCCGGTCAGGGCGATGGCACCGAGACCTTGTCGCGGGTGGTTGCGCTGGTCGAGTCCGTGGCGCGCCGCAGTACCTATCTGGCCCTGTTGCTGGAAAACAGGCCGGCGCTGGAGCAGCTCGTGACCCTGTGTGCTGCCAGTCCGTGGATCAGCCAGAGCCTGGCGTCATTCCCGCTACTGCTGGACGAGCTGCTGGATGCGCGGACCCTTTACGAGCCCCTGGATCGCCAGCAATTGAGCACCGAGTTGCGGCAGCTCCTGTTGCGGGTCGGGGTGGACGACCTCGAAGCACAGATGGAAACCTTGCGCCATTTTCGTCTGGCGCACAGCCTGCGTATTGCCGCCTGCGAAGTCATGGGTGTATTGCCTCTGATGAAAGTCAGCGACTATCTGACCTGGCTGGCAGAAGCGATTCTCGAGCAAGTGCTGGCGATGGCCTGGCGGCATCTAAGTGAAAAACACGGCAGCCCGACCTCCGAAGATGGTCGCGTGCCGGGCTTCCTCGTCGTCGGCTACGGCAAGCTGGGCGGTATTGAACTGGGCCACGGCTCTGACCTCGATCTGGTGTTTCTGCACGATGCCCGATCCGGTTTGTCGACAGATGGCGAGCGGGCAATCGATAACGAGATGTTTTTCGCCCGGCTAGGCCAGCGGATTATCCATATTCTGAGTACAGCGACGCCCGCAGGCGTGCTCTACGAGATCGACACGCGTTTGCGTCCGTCGGGCAACTCGGGGCTCCTGGTTAGTTCTCTGGTGGCGTTTGAGAAATATCAGCAGCAAAGCGCCTGGACCTGGGAACACCAGGCGCTGGTGCGCGCTCGCCCTGTGGCCGGGGACGAGGCGCTGGCAGCAGCCTTTGCCGGGGTCCGGCGCGAAGTGCTGGCCCGCGAGCGGGACGAGGCTGACCTGAAGCGGGATATTATCGAGATGCGGCACAAAATGCGGGGGCACCTGGGTACAAATGCGAGCGAACAAAAAGAAGGTTGTTTCCATCTGAAACAGGATCGCGGCGGTATCGTTGATATTGAATTTATGGTTCAATTCGCGGTTTTGGCTCGAGCGTCAAAATATCCCGAATTGCTCGAATGGAGCGACAACGTCAGGTTGTTGGCCCTGCTTCCCGAAACCGGGCTGTTGTCTGGCGAGGAAGCCGGGCGACTCACCGAGGCTTATATCGCCTTCCGTTCCGAAGGCCACCGGTTGCAGCTACAGCAGGTGTCGAGCGTGATCCGGCTGGACCACGCGCTTACCCGGCATCGCCAGGCGGTATTAGCCTCTTGGCAGCATTTGCTGGGTGAGGCGGTGGCGGGCGAACAGGCGTGAGAATGGAGTGAATAAATAAAATGTCGTTTGCTGATCGCGATGGTTATATCTGGTTTGATGGCGAGATGGTCCCCTGGCGGGAGGCCAAAGTTCATGTGCTGACGCACACGCTGCACTACGGTATGGGCGTATTTGAAGGTGTGCGCGCCTACAACACTGAGTCCCATGGCACCGCCATATTTCGTCTGCGGGAACACACCGAGCGCTTGTACAACTCGGCAAAAATAATCGGCATGACCCTGCCCTTTGACCGGGCAACGCTGAACGAGGCGCAACGCGCAGTGGTGCGGGAGAATGGCCTCGATGAAGGTTACGTGCGCCCCATGGCTTTTTTGGGCAGCCAGGCCATGGGTTTGCGTGCCGACAACCTGAAGACACACGTTATTGTCGCCTCCTGGGAATGGCCCTCGTACATGAGTCCGGAAGCGCTGGAGCGGGGTATTCGTATCGCGACTTCGTCCTACACTCGGCATCATGTCAATGTCACCATGTGCAAGGCCAAGGCGAACGGACACTACATCAATTCCATGATGGCCCTGCGCGAAGCGCTGGAAAATGGCTATGACGAAGCCCTGTTGCTGGATCCGGAAGGCTATGTAGCGGAGGGCAGCGGCGAAAATATCTTTATTGTGCGCGATGGCGTGCTCTATACGCCGGAACTGACGTCCTGTCTCGACGGCATTACGCGCGCCACGGTGGTTCAGCTGGCCAACGAGCAAGGCTACGAGGTGCGCGAAAAACGCATCACCCGCGACGAGGTGTACATCGCCGACGAGGCGTTTTTCACCGGCACGGCTGCCGAAGTCCTGCCGATCCGCGAGATGGATAATCGGGTGATCGGTGACGGTGTTCGTGGGCCAGTGACTGGGCTCCTGCAGTCCCTTTACTTTGATGCCGTCCGAGGCCGCAATGGTGATCACCCCGAATGGCTGGCGCCCGTTGCCGATTGAACCGTCGTCACGCTGGCGGAGACGACACTGACTGATCGACCGGTGCTAGTCGTTGGACCTTCCTGGGTCGGCGACATGGTGATGGCGCAAACCCTGTTTATTCTGCTCAAGCGGAAGTTTCCCGAGTCGCCGCTGGAGGTTCTGGCGCCGGCCTGGAGCAAGCCGATACTCAAGCGCATGCCCGAGGTTGCGGCCGCCGTGATCATGCCTGTCGGTCACGGCGAGCTGGCTATCGGCAAGCGCTGGCGCATCGCGCAGACGCTGCGCGCTCGCAACTACCGTGCGGCCTACGT
Source organism: Cellvibrionales bacterium UBA5860 (assembly GCA_002431545.1). GTDB lineage: Bacteria > Pseudomonadota > Gammaproteobacteria > Pseudomonadales > Porticoccaceae > HB2-32-21. Next base: position 4,693 of record DJFY01000098.1, read on the forward strand.
GCTGCCGAATTCTTTCAAGTCCGCGCTGATTCCGATGTTTGCCGGTATACCGGAGCGCGTGGGTTGGCGCGGCGAAATGCGTTTCGGTCTGATTAACGACATCCGCCTGCTTGACGAGGAGCGCTATCCACTCATGGTTGAGCGTTTCGCCGCGCTGGCTTTCGAGGTGGATACACCGCTGCCCGACCCGCTGCCGCGTCCGCGACTAAGCGTGAACAGTGAGGCCGTCAATGAACTGCTAGCACGGTTTCAGCTCGATTTGTCGCGCGCCGTTGCGGTACTTTGTCCGGGTGCGGAGTTTGGCCCGGCCAAACGTTGGCCGGCACGCCACTACCGGCGTGTTGCCGAAGCCTGGGTGGCGCGTGGCGGCCAGGCCTGGATACTGGGCTCTGACAACGATGCTGTGGTTGGTGCGGAGGTCTGTACCGGTTTGGAGGTGAGCGCCAGACCGCACGTGCACAATCTTGCGGGGAATACCGTCCTGGCTGAGGCCGTTGATCTGATGGCTTGCGCGGCGGTTGTGGTGAGCAATGATTCCGGACTCATGCACATTGCCGCTGCTCTCGGCCGGCCTCTGGTAGCGGTTTACGGATCCAGTTCGCCGGCGTTCACACCGCCGCTGGCTGAGCATGTCGAAATTCTGTCGGTTCCGGTAGATTGCGGGCCCTGTTTTCAGCGCGAGTGCCCGCTGGGCCACTTGAAGTGCCTGAACGATCTGGCCCCCGAGACCGTGTTGGCGGCTATCGACCGGTTGGCTGCACTTGGCCAGGTCGAACCCCATTGAAGCTGGCGCTGGTGCTCTACAAATACTTTCCCTTCGGCGGGCTACAGCGGGATATGCTGGATATTGCCCAGGTTGCGGCGCAACGCGGGCACCAGGTGACGGTATTTTGCTCTGCCTGGCAGGGCGCGCGACCAGCGGGTATCGACCTGCACCGGATACCGGGCCGGGGTCTGAGCAACGCCGGGCGTATGCAATGTTTTGCGCGCCACCTGGCAAAAGCTTTAAAGGGTGCGAAGTTTGATCGTGTTGTCGGGTTCAACAAGTGGCCGGGCCTGGATTACTATTATGCGGCCGATTCCTGTTTTGCCGAGAAAGCCTGGCGACAGCGCGGGATGATCTATCGCATGACGGCACGCGCCCGTTGTTACCTGGCTTTTGAACAAGCGATTTTTTCGCCGGCGTCCGCAACCAGAATATTTCAGTTGTCAGCGATTGAACGGGATAAGTACATCGAGTTTTATCAGACGCCGAAGGCGCGATTCCTTGCCTTGCCACCCGGTATTCCCGCCGATCGCCGAATTCCGCAGGACTGGCGTCGTGTGCGGGAACGAACGCGGCAGGCGCTGGGTGTCGGACCTGAGCAAACATTATTGCTGGCAATTGGTTCCGGCTTTCGCACCAAGGGTCTGGATCGCAGTCTTGCGGCGCTACGCGATTTGAACATGCCTCAGGCCAGGTTGCTCGTCGTCGGGCAGGATAACCCCCGGCCGTTCATTCAGATGGTCCGTCGTTATGGTGTCGCCGAGCAAGTTGAGTTTCTGGGAGGGCGCAGCGATATCCCTGAATTACTATTGGCCGGGGACGTGCTGCTGCACCCCGCGTATCGGGAAAATACCGGCAACGTATTGCTTGAGGCCATGGTCGCCGGCTTGCCGGTGGTGTGCTCTGATGCCTGTGGCTACGCGCACTACGTCGCCGAGGAAAATATGGGCCATGTCGTCGCCAGCCCATTTGAAGCCAGCGCTTACTCGCAGGCCATTCGCTCCGTCCTGGCAAAAGGCCACGAGCACTGGCGGGAAAAGGGCGCGGCGTTTGCCGCCCGCGCCGATGTTTTTAGCCGGGCGTCGGTGGCGGTGGATATGCTGGAGGCCGGCCTCGCGGCGAACTGATGCAATTCTTCCTCGACGATACGCTGAAACGCGCCTGGGGCGATCGGGACGTATTCGACTACCTGGAAAATCTTCAAGGCGAGGTATATCGGGCCCGGGAGGGCCGCCGCACGTTTCGCTTTCGCAGCGGGGATCGCCACTATTTCTGCAAGTTACACACGGGCATTGGCTGGCGGGAAGTCATCAAAAACTTTTCCCAGGGCAAAATGCCGGTCTTTGGTGCCAGTAACGAGTGGCTTGCCATCAACCGCCTGCAGCAGCTTGGCATCGACACACTCCATGCCGTTGCTTTTGGCAAGCGTGGCTGGAACCCGGCCCGACAGAAGTCGTTTCTCGTCACGGAAGAATTAACTGGGACGATCAGCCTCGAAGATGTTGCCGACGGTTGGCAGGACTCGCCGCCGGCACCGGGTGACAAACGTCGCTTGATCGAAGTGGTGGCCCGCATAGCACGCACCATGCACGGGGCGGGTATGAACCACAGGGACTTCTATTTGTGCCATCTGTTGATGGCGCAGTCCGAGGCAGACGAAGGGTCATCGGCGGCGCGAGTTGAGATTCCGGCCGACCCACGTCTGTATCTGGTCGATCTGCACCGGGCCCAGATGCGCGCCAAAGTGCCGACACGTTGGCGCATCAAGGACCTGGCGGGCATTTACTTTTCTGCTCTGGATGCGGGTCTGACGCGCAATGACAGGTTGCGTTTCCTACGCAGCTATTTCGACGCGCCTCTGCGCGAAGTGTTGCGAGACCACGACCGTTTATTAAGGCGGGTAGCGCAGCGGGCGTTACGGCTGTATCAGCGGGATTTCGGGCGTCTACCGCGCCACTTGTAAGCGCTCGCGCTCAGGGGCCTTCGTTCTTTGTTTCTGCGGCCGCTTCGGCAAGGCGGTAAACTGCGACCACGTGACCCCGCCGGTTGACGGTTTTGAAGATGGCTTCCAGATGTTGTCCGTTGACCGAAAGTTGTGCCTCGCTCAGGCCGGTTCCCTTTTTGTTGAGCAATACCGCGTACTCGTAGGCTTGCTCTCGAATCTGGTCGAGCGATTGAAAAGAGTGCAGAAAACTGTGGTTATTGTAGTCTCCGGCGTAGAAGGCCACCTGGGAGTCGTTGTAGTAGATGGTGCTCGAGGCCGGCAACGTCTTCTTTACCCAGCCAGCGGCCTCGCGAATGTACATTTTGTCGTTGCTGTTTTTCACAATCGGCTTGGCGATACTGAGCACGGGAATGATGCAAATCATGCCGACGAGCAAATGTGTGCGCCAGTTCGCCTGAGACCGCTCTTCCCGGTTCCGGTACCGGCTAAGGATTTCATTCAACATAAAGGGTAGCGGCACGCACAAGAGCAGCGCGGGCATGAACAGGTAGCGATCGGTGACAAAAAACCGCGAGGCCACGGTATACAGGGCGACGAGGATACCGATCGCGAACCAGGCAGCGATGAGTCTGTCGCCAACGGGGTCGGTGGTGCCCTTGTGGCGGGCGGCGGCCAGAGCAATGATCAACAGCAGACCATGCGTCGCGGTCAATAAAATCACCAGGACGTGAAACAGCAAGCCGCCGATCAGCATATGCGAAGCAGTATCGCGTGCCCAGATGTTCGGCATGGCGTCGCGGATGCGTTCTTTTTGTATTTCGAGGCCTGCTGCAACCTGGTCGGCAAAGCCCAGTTCCCGGTGCAGCCGGGCGATAGGCGACAATCTGTCCGCCCCGGCCGGATCCGGCGGGCGGAGTTCGAGCCAGCCGACGCTGGCAACTGCCAGCACGCCCAGCATAAAGCTGATGCAGATAAGCTGCCAGCGCCCGCGACCGTGAACGACAAGGGGCGCCAGCACTGCGGTGCCAGCCAGATAGACGACACCTTCGACGCGAAACACCAGGGCCACGGCAGAGCAGCCCAGCCAGGCAAAAGCGTATCGCCACAGGCCTGTGCGCGTCAGCTGGATCACGGCCCATAATGCCCATAGCTGTGCCGCCCAGAAACCAAAGCCCCGCAGGATGTGCGGGCGCATTTCGTTGAGCGCGATCAGGCTGACAAAGACTATCAAACCAATCCATTGCACGCGCGCATCGCCACCGAGGGCTCTCACCACAGCCATATATCCGCAGGCGAGGGCCGTTTGGCAGCTTAGGCTCAGAAGGAATGCACTCGTCAGTAGCGATAATCCAGTGTATTTCGTCAGTAAGGCGATCTGGCCGTAAAAGAGCCATTCAGTGCGGAACTCCAGGGCGCTCTTGTTGTTTCCAGATAGCCATTCGTGAGCGGCGTACAGGTAGTCGATGCCATCCTTGTTTACCGTGTCATCAATTAACAGGGACAGCCCGAACAACAGTAGTGTCGAGATAGCACATGCCAGATACATCGGCCAGGCCCGGACTCCGGGAGTACTGACATTCGCCGAATCGCCCGCTAGGAGCATTAACTCGCCTCTTCCGCGACTCGCCCAGCGTGCGTCCTCGCTGCGGCATCGCGCGGTTTCCCGGAGAAATTGCAATATGTACCGGTACGGGGCATTCGCGGTCTAGTGGCAACAAATACCCAGCGCGCGCGCAGGCGACAAGATCGCCCGGCCGGCGGGTCGTCCTGGGTATCTTCGGAGCTTAAGTCAGCGGCGATCAACGTGTTCAATCGGATTCGGGCTGCGTGCCAGCTGGCGCGTGTCGGGGCTGCATTTCTTGGGACAGTATTTTTAGGGTAATAAAATGTCGGCAGAAAGTGTGCAAAACGCGGTCCTGGCGGTGGAAATTCCCGATCGGCCAAGTATAGCCCATGGGGCGATCTTGCTGAAAGGGTGGGCTGCCTGCCCGACCGACGCATGTCTTATAATGCAAACCTTTTATCGCCGGGAACGCTGCCAGTGCCCCCAGACCGACGCTTGATGTCAGGGTCCTAATCTTTCATGCGCGTGTTGATCGTCAAACTCAGTTCAATGGGTGACGTCATTCAGACGTTACCTGCATTGACCGATGCGGCTAAACATATATCCGGGATTCGCTTCGACTGGGTGGTCGACGAAACTTTTGCAGAAATCCCCCGGTGGCACGCCAGTGTGGACCGGGTGTGGGTTTCTGCGCACCGGCGCTGGCGAAGGCAGCGAACCGCATGGGCACGAGACGGCGAGTTCCGGCAGTTCGCCGGGCAATTGCGCGCACAGCAATACGATGCGGTTGTCGACGCTCAAGGTAACTTGAAGAGTGCCGTCGTGACGGCGTTGAGTCGAGGTCGCCGTCACGGTTTCGACAGACATTCGGTGCGGGAGTGGGGGGCGCATCTGGTTTGCGGTACGCGGCATCATGTCCCGCGAGATCAGCACGCCATATTGCGTACGCGGCGGTTGTTTGCAGATGCACTGGGTTACCCCTTTAGCGAACTCGCCCCGGATTTTTCCATTGACCTCGGTGAACAGGCGCCGTTGCCGGCAATCGATCGCTCCCGGCCCTACCTGGTCTTTGTGCAGAACGCCACCTGGACCAACAAACGCTGGCGGGAAGACCACTGGCGCCAGTTGATCGCGCTTGCCGGCAAAGCAGGGTATGGCGTCTACCTACCCTGGGGATCAACACTGGAAAAGGTCCAGGTCGAAGCGTTGGCGATCGGACAAAGCCATGTCACCGTGTTGCCGCGCCTGAGCCTGGGTCACCAGGCCCTGGTGTTGTCCGGCAGTGCCGGTGCGGTCTGCGTGGACACGGGTCTGGCGCATCTGGCCGCAGCCTTGAATGTGCCTACGGTTACCTTGTACGGCGCCACGGATCCGGCCCTTGTGGGAGCTCAGGGAGAGCGCTCGGCACATTTGTTGGCAGAAGGTTATGCCTGCGTGCCCTGCTACAAACGTTACTGTTCGTTCGAGGAAAATACTGATCACCGCGACAGCAATAATGCCAGTAACAATACGGACAACAACGTAAAAAACAGTGACGCGGCCTGTATGAAAAACCTCAGGTCCGACAGTGTCTGGGCAACCTTGCAGGCCCTGATGGCTAAACAAAAGGCCAATTTGATAAATTGACGCATGGCTTAACTGCTGGAGGTCACTTGAAGGAACTCAACCCGAGGTTTGACAGCGCCCAGGTGCTCGTTGTTGGCGATGTGATGCTCGACCGTTACTGGCACGGAGGTGCCTCGCGTATTTCCCCCGAGGCGCCGGTGCCGGTGGTGAAAGTGGATCAGCTGGAAGATCGCGTCGGCGGCGCCGGCAACGTGGCTTTAAATATCGCGTCGCTCGGCGCGGGTGCCGCCCTGGTGGGTATCGTCGGTCGCGACGAAGCGGCCCGGTCCCTGCAGGAGAGACTGCACGCTGCGGGCATTCACACCAGCTTGCAGGCGGCGGAAAACCGGCCCACGGTGACCAAGCTTCGCGTGATCAGCCGCCAGCAACAGCTGCTGCGCATGGATTTCGAGGAGGCCTTCAGCAGCGAAGACAGCGCGGCAGTGGTGCAACGGGCAGTCGAATTGATGCAAGGTGTATCGGTGTTGGTATTGTCCGATTACGCCAAAGGCGCCCTGCGCGACCCGCAGCCGCTTATAGCGGCCGCGCGATCGTTGGGTGTCAAGGTTTTGGTTGATCCCAAGGGCAATGATTTCGTCCGCTATGCCGGCGCCACTTTACTAACGCCTAATTACGCCGAATTTGAAGCGGTGGTCGGTGGTTGCCCCGACGAAGCGACGCTGGTCGCCAAGGGCCATGAGTTGATCGACAGGCTGCAGCTCGAAGCTTTGTTGATCACGCGTGGCGAACGCGGCGTGACCTTGCTACGAGGTAGTGCGCCGCCCCTGCATTTGCCGGCGCGCGCCAGGGAAGTCTACGATGTCACCGGCGCGGGGGATACGGTGATTGCCGTGCTGGCCAGCGCCCTCGGCGCCGGGCAGGATTTGCCGACGGCGGTGGGTCTGGCCAACCTGGCCGCCGGCATTGTCGTGGGCAAGCTGGGCACTGCGACGGTCAGTGCGCCGGAACTGCGGCGTGCGATCAACGCCGAGCGCGGCGTCGAGCGCGGTGTGGTCAACGAAGCCCAGTTGCTGGCAGATATTGCCGATGCTCGGGACAGCGCCGGGAAAAAGCCCGAGAAAATCGTTTTCACCAACGGTTGTTTCGACATCTTGCACGCGGGCCATGTCGGCTATCTAGAGGAGGCGCGCAAGCTGGGTGACCGCCTCGTCGTCGCGGTCAATGACGATGCGTCGGTGCGTCGCCTCAAGGGTTCGGGGCGACCGATCAATCCGGCCGAGCGGCGGGCTGCGGTACTTGCTGGTCTGGAGTCGGTGGACTGGGTGCTGACTTTTGCCGACGACACGCCCGAGCGGCTGCTGTCACTGATCAAGCCCGATGTGCTGGTTAAAGGCGGTGACTATAAAAAAGAAGAAGTAGTCGGCTGGCAGATTGTCGAGGCTTACGGTGGCGAAGTCTGTACACTGGCCTTTTTGGATGATTGCTCTACCACCGCCATTGTCAACAAAATCCAGGGCGAATAGTTTTAAGTGCTTAGCTTAAGAGCTATCGCACGCCAGGGCTGCAGCCTGTGCCCTGTCGATATTGGCGAGCAAATGGGTCGGGTCGATAGTGCCGATAACGACACTGCTGACGCCGGGGTGGGCAAAAATCATGTTGAAAGTGGCGGCGACCGGGTCGGTATTTAAGCCGGGCGACAGGTGGCCGCTGGCCAGCGCCTTTTTAATCAACACGCCTTTGCCCAGCGCATGACAGTCGTCGATCACCGGGATTTCATCCTGGTGTTGCAGATTCCAGCAGGCCATCACGACATCTGACTTCAGCGCGGCCAGGCGACCGCCTTCGACGCTTTTGGTCGACATGCCAAAGGCGCGAATCTTGCCCAGCTGTTTTAGTTCAGCGAGCGCATCGAGGGTGCCGTGGCGGTTAATGATATCCAGGTCGTCGCCATTTGAATGCACCAGAACGATATCGATGACATCGGTTTTCAGGCGTTTCAAGCTGCGATCGACGCTGAACCGCGTGTGCTCCGGTGAAAAATCAAAACGGGATTGCCCCGATTCAAATTCCTCGCCCACTTTGCTGCAAATAATCCAGTGCTGGCGTTGACCCTGCAGCAACGTGCCTAGTCTGGATTCGCTGCTGCCATAGGCGGGGGCCGTGTCGATCAGATTGATGCCGCGTTCGCGGGCCAGGGCAATAAGTGTTTTTGCCTGTTTATCGTCGGGCAATTCAAAGGAGCTGGGGTATTTGACGCCTTCGCGCCGACCCAGCTTGACTGTACCCAGGCCGAGAATGCTGACAGCCAGCCCCGTACTGCCGAGCGACCGTTTGACCAACATTCAGGTAAAGGCCTCAGCCCAGGGCGTGGCTGCGATGGTCGGTTGCGGCAATGGCAGCTCGATGTCTTCGCGTGCGCTTCCCGGCTGCAGGATTTTCCGTGCCTGCAGCAAGGTGCTGACCTGCTGTCCTAGGTTCGGTGCGAGTGTCAGCTTGACGGGCCAGGCCGCGATGACATTGGGGCAGGTGTCGACCCAGCCCGCATAGGCCTGGTCGGGTCGCACCAGGTTTTTTTGCCGGGGTTCGGCGCGCTCGATGGCCAGGGTGGCCCAAGCGGCATCGCCGAGATCGATCCAGGGAAACAGTTTCCCCAGTTCGGCTTTGGCCTGCGCGATCAGTTGATCTGGCAGGGTTTCGACGCCCTGTTCAGCCAGTTCGCCGCCCAGGTACCAGACGGCGCAGCCGTCCTCCAGACGGTGACTGGAGATGGTCAGTCGCGGCGTCGTCGATGCGCCCAGGCAATGGCCGTAGAACGTTGGCAGGGCAGGATGTTTGACCATCACCTGCTGCAGGGGCCTGCGTTGCATGCTTGGCTTACCGGCGCCGAGCGCGGAGAGCAGGGCTTCGTTGCCCAGTCCCGCGGCGAAAATCAAGGCCCGGCTGCGCACGCTGCAGGTGGTGTCCCCGTCAACGATCTGCAGCGTCGCCTCACCGGAACTTTTGTCGCGTGCAATACGGCTTTGCCGCCAGTCAATTTTGTAGATATGCGCGCGCGCATTGTCGGCGAGACGGCGCACGATGTCGGGGGTGTCGAGGACGATATCAACCAGTCGGTATACGCTGCCCCGAAAATCCGCGTGTTGCAGTGCCGTCGGATAGTCCGCGGGTGCGAGTTTATCGGCGCGGCCACGCAGGGCGTGGCTGGCAAAAAAAGCCGAGAGTTTGCTGCCTGGCGCGTTGGTCGACCACAGGTAAAAGTGTTCACTCAATACGCTGCTGCCCCTGAGGTCGACATCGCCCTCTCCGCGGAGACAGCGTGACCAGTATTCGGGCATATCGGCGATGGCTTCGGAAGCGCCGGATAATGCGCCGCTCAGGGTGTATTTGATGCCGCCGTGTATCATCCCCTGACTGGCCATGGTCTGCCCGCGGCCCAGTGCCTCGTGCTCCAGCAAGATCGCGCTATAGCCTTCGTTGCGCAGACGGTTCAGCAACCACAGACCGGCGATACCACCGCCAATAATGGTGATGTCATTTACCAGGGATGTAATGGCTTGCTGGGTGATGCCGGCGTTTCCTGTATCGTCTGTGGTACGACAGGGCGTTAGTATAGCGCCTGCCGAATAATGATAAGGAGGGCTTTTGCCCAGAGCGCTTTATACCTTTGCTTTATATTTGCTGACGCCATTCATCTTGTGTCGCCTGCTATGGCGTGCCCGCAAGGCTCCCGCCTACGCGCGCCGGTGGCGCGAGCGATTCGGTTTTGTCCCTTGGTCGAACGCCGATCCCGGCGCAATCTGGATACATGCCGTGTCCGTTGGTGAAACGCTGGCTGCGGTGCCGGTCATCAGGGCGCTCCAGGCGGGTTATCCGGAGGTGCCCCTGGTGGTGACGACGACGACGCCCACCGGCTCGGAGCAGGTGCGTAAGGTTTTCGGCGACAGCGTGCGGCACAGTTACTGTCCCTACGATCTGCCCGGTGCCGTCAGACGTTTTGTTCGCCGAACCCGGCCCAGGCTGGTGATTATCATGGAGACCGAGTTGTGGCCCAACCTGCTGGCCATATGCAAGCACAACGATATTCCCACGGTGCTCGCCAATGCCCGCCTGTCCGAAAAATCGGCACGGGGCTACCGAAAGCTCGGTGTGCTCGTGAAGTTAATGCTGGCAGACATTACACGGGTCACCGCTCAGGCTGAAGCCGATGCACAGCGCTTCGTTGAGCTGGGTCTGGCGCGGGACAAGCTCCAGATCACCGGCAATATCAAATTCGACCTGGAGATCAGCGACATGCTGAAACAACAGGCCCGCCAGTTGAAGCAGGCGTGGCGGTGCGCAGATTCGCGTCCGGTATTGCTGGCGGCGAGCACTCACCGGGGAGAGGATGAAATCATCCTGAAGGCTTTTGACGCTGTGCTCAGCACATACACCGGGGCGCTGTTGGTTCTGGTGCCCCGTCATCCCGAGCGTTTTAACGAAGTCGCCGAGCTTTGTCTGCAGCACGGTCATACTTTGACGCGGCGCAGCGCCGGGGCGCCAGTCACTCCGGAAACTCAGGTGTTACTGGGCGATACCATGGGCGAACTGTTATTGTTTTGCGGCGCAGCGGATGTGGTCTTCGTCGGTGGTAGCCTGGTGCCGGTGGGGGGACACAATCTGATCGAGCCGGCAGCCTGGGGTGTGCCCGTGCTGAGTGGCCCGGCGCTGTTTAACTTCGCGGAAGTGGCCGCCAAATTGCAGGCAGTGGGCGGTATGGCGATATGTGCGGATGCCGAGGAACTTACAGCCGCCGTTTTGCGACTGCTCGGCGACCGGGAAGCTTATCAGCGCATGGCGGCGTCGGCGAAGTCCGTCGCTGACGCAAATCGCGGTGCGCTGAAAAAGCTTACTGACTCTCTTGCTGGGTTTCTGGTGGATTCTTGTTGATTTTCTGTTGCTGGTCGAGCCACTTATCTAATTGCCCGATGTCTTCCGGGCTCAACTGGCCAGCTACCTCTTTGAGAGCCAGCAGACTGTTGATGTAATCGAAGCGGGCATTGGCGTAGTTGCGTTGTGCCTGGTACAGCGTGCGCTGGGAAAACAGCACGTCGACGATATTGCGCGTGCCGACCTCATACCCTGCTTCCGTGGCTTCCAGCGCGCTCTTCGCCGAGGTGATGGCTTGTTTGCGAGCCTTAACGCGCGCGGCATCGGTTTTAACCTGCATATGCTGGGAGCGCGCTTCCTGTGTGGTGTTGCGCTGAGCCAGAGTGTATTCCTCCTGTGCCTGGACGAACTCCTGATAAGCTTTTCTTCGCTCGGCACTGATCAGCCCGCCGGTAAAGATAGGTGCGTCGAGTCGAACGGAAAACACAGTGGGTTCGTTATCCTCGGCAAAGGGTTGTACCGCGCCGTCCGGGTCGCGAACAAAGTGCCCGTCCCGGTGGGTATTGGAATAGCTCAGGTTGGCTGTCACCTTGGGCAGGTGTTCTGCTTTCTTGGCCCGGGCGTTTTTTTCCGCGGCTTCCTTGGCGAGTTGCGCGGTTTTTAAATTGTAGTTATTGGTCAGGGCAAATTTGACCCATGCATCGCCATCAGCGGGTTCCGCAGGCGCCACCGGAAACTGACTGGAAAGCCCGGCAAGTTCAGAGTGTTGCTGGCCGGTAATGACTTCCAGGCCCTCAAAGGCGATCTCGAGTTCGGAGCGCGCGTTGAGGCTGTTGACCAGGGCGTCGTCGTAGGCGGCCTGGGCTTCGTGCACGTCAGTGATAGGCAGCAGCCCGACTTCGAAGCGTTCTTTAGTTTGTTCAAGCTGGCGGCCGATGGCGCGCTGCTCCGCCAGTGATGTCGTCAGGGTTTCGCTGGCGCGCAATACGGCGAAATAGGCGTCGGCGACGCGAATGATGGTCGCCTGCTGGTCAGCAGCGAGTTGAGCTTCTGCCCTTTCATCCAGATCGTAACCCCGTTTGAACGAAAACCATGCCGGCAGATCGAACAGAGGCTGGCTGAGCGAGAGCGCGTAATATTCTGTCTCGTCGTCGTTGTCGCCGGCTGCGCCCACCGGAATCCCGCCGCCAAAATTAAGCGTGCGAAAGCTGGCGGTGTCGCCATCGCCGTCGGAGAACTCGGCGGTGCCCTGAATTTTTGGCAGAAGGCCGGCGCGAGCCAGGGGGATGGATTCCTTGCCGATCTTGTAGGCAGCGTTGGCGGCCCGAAGTTGCGGGTCGTTGGACAGCGCCAGTTGGTAGATGTGAGCCAGGGTTTCGGCGCCCAGGGCGGCGGGGCAAAGTCCGACCGCCAGGAGCGTCAGGAGGGTGCGGAAAAGATGAAATGCCCTGTCCGACCAGCCGGCCTCCCCCGGTGGGGTATTTGAGTTTGACATCACTGCTAAGCCTCTAGATTTTAACCGCAGGAGTGTAGCAGATGAGTTGTTGCATTGTCCTGTTGGCCCGGTCTGGGCAGGCTGCTAGAGTGTTTGCGTTGGATACTTAAGTGAGATTGCTGGCGCTCGGATAGACGTTGGGGTGACGGAAATATTGTGACAGGAGTCGGTTACGACAAAAGCGATGTGCAGGTTATCGATCAAAAAGCCGTGTATCAGGGTTTTTTTTCGATGCAGAAGCTGCATTTGCGACATCGGTTGCACGAGGGCGGCTGGAGCCCCGTGTATACTCGTGAATTATTCGTTCGCGGCGCCTGTGTAGGTGTATTGCTTTACGATCCATCAAACCAGCTCGTCGGTTTGGTGGAGCAATTCCGGGTGGGTGCCCTGGAGAGCGAGCAGTCGCCGTGGTTAATGGAAGTGGTCGCCGGTGTGGTTGAGCTTGGTGAATCGCCCGATACCGTCGCCCGTCGTGAACTGGTCGAGGAAGCAGGTATCGACAATGTTAACCTGATTCCAATCTGCGACTATCTGGTGAGTCCCGGCGGCAGCGATGAGCGCATGTCGCTCTGGTGCGGGCTTACCGACCTGCGTGAACGCAGCGGCTTTTTTGGACTGGAAACTGAGCACGAAGACATTTGTCTGCATGTGTTAAATGAACAGGAAGCCTTCAGCGCGCTCGCAGAGGGCCGGTGCAACAACTCGGCGGCGATTATCGGTTTGCAGTGGCTGCAATTAAACCGCGAGCGTCTTCAGGAAGAGTTTTGCGACGCTACAGTTTGAACCAGATGGCAAAAATCAGGTTTTATCATTGATAAAAATATTCAGGATAGTAATTTGGGATACCGAGTCGATCTGAAAGGTTTCATGGCGCGTTGCGAGGCGAACTACTGGCGCCTGCAGCGGGTGTTTCCCGCGATGGATCGGGAACAAAGCCGTTGTGTCGGTATTGCCGCACAGGGGCGAGCGAATGCGGCTGTAAACGTTGTTATAGAAGTCACAGAACGAACACCGTATACAACTTTGTTGTTTATTCGTGAAGAAAGAGCCGGGTCCAATGAGATCAAGCCAAGTACAAACAAAGCGAGCGCCATGTTGTGGGCGCAAATGCCAAGTCTCAAAGTGCGTCTGTATCACGACGCCAAACTGGCCGAAGTGACGGCGTTTGAAAATGCCCGGTGTGTCAGACCCAAGAATGTCTATCCCAACAACAAAATGGTCCAGCGCGACGAAAAGGCGCAGTGGAACCGCTTTCTCGAAGAGTGGTTGTCACTGTGCATCGAACACGGATATGTTGCTAAGCGCCCGGCAGAGACATTCGACACCGTCGAAGATTGAATGGTCGCGGTCAGTTGGCATTTCGCCGACGGGCCGATTGCTGCCGGGCAAGGCTTAGTTCGTGGCACAGCAGCACATGCGGCGTATTGTCCAGATTACCGACCTGCATCTCGGGAATGACCGGGGGTTCGAACTGGCGGGTATCCGCACCTACGAAACCTTCCGTCGGGTTCTTGCTCATATCACCCAGCTCGACACGCCGCCTGAGCTTCTCATGGTGACCGGAGATATAGCCGCCGAAGGCAGTGCCCGGGCTTATCGGCTCTTTGAGGAACAGGTACGGTTTGCCCAAATTCCTTTTGCCTGGCTGCCCGGCAATCACGATGATTTTGAGCTCATGCAACGCAGCGTTTCCGCCGCGCCCTACTGGCCCTTGCTGGAGATCGGCGACTGGCGCGTGATTTCCCTCAATTCTGCGGTTGCGGGCAGTGCCGGCGGCAGACTGGGCGCGGGGGAGTTGGAATTTCTCGGGAAAACGCTACGCCAGGAAAACCAGCATCCGACGATTGTTTTTTTACATCACTCCCCGGTAAGTGTCGGCAGCAAGTGGCTGGATCAGCAGGCCATCGATAATGCTCAGGCGTTTGCCGACATTCTGCAGGACACGGGAAATGTCCGCGGGGTGTTCTGTGGGCACGTGCACCAGCAGTTTTCCGCAGCCTGGGCAGGTACCCGGGTTTACGCGACGCCTTCCACTTGTTTTCAATTCGCCGCAGGGCATGACAGCTTTGCTATGAGCGATGATTGTCCGGCTTACCGCTGGCTGGACCTGTATCCGGACGGCACGTTGCAAACCGGTGTGTACCACCTGGAAATGGCGCATCAGGTGAATCACGAGATGGCCGGTTATTGACCGGCTAGCCAGCAGGTGGCCGCGACTGCGGCCGGTTGGCCGGGGAGCTTGGTTTTTCGGTGGCGCCTCAGAAATCGACAAGTCTGTCTGACATTCATACGCTAAGCTTTCTTCCAGGCGCGCTGGCGGTATAATCGTGACTCGCTTGCCAAATTGTCGGTCTACCGCGGTTTTTTATTGTCGTGACGGCGCTTTTATACATACACGGATTCAATAGTTCTCCAGAATCTCACAAAGCGTTGCTCACTAAAAACTGGCTCGCAACTGCGGGACGCCAACTAGAGTTCATTTGCCCCTTCTTGAGCCCTTTCCCCGATAAAGCGATGGCACAACTGGAGTCGCTGGTGCAGGCCCATGCTCCAACAGGGCTGGTGGGAAGCTCAATGGGCGGGTTTTACGCGACCTGGCTGGCGGAGAAATACCGTTGCCGCGCCGTACTGGTAAACCCCGCTGTGCGTCCCTGGCTCGGGCGGGATTATTTGCTGGGAGAACAGGCCAATTATCACACTGGTGAAGTTCACCTGATTGAACAGCGCCACCTCGATCAACTACAGGCGTATGACGTCGCGAATCTATCGGTGCCGGATTCTTTTATGGTGTTGGTTCAGGAAGGTGATGAAGTGCTCGATTACCGAATGGCGGTGGCAAAGTATGCGGCGTGTCGACTGATCGTAGAGCCGGAGGGGGACCACGGTTTTCAGGGTTACGAGCGTTACTTGCCGGCGATCGTCGATTTTCTTACAGCAGCACGCTGACCTTACGGGAGTGTAGTAACAGCAGCATATGGCAGAGTACAACGCGGAAGATATAGAAGTTCTGACGGGGCTCGATCCGGTGCGGAAGCGCCCCGGCATGTATACCGATACCTCGCGGCCAAACCACCTGGCGCAGGAGGTTATCGACAACAGTGTCGATGAAGCGCTGGCGGGATTCGCTAAAAAAGTATCCGTGAGACTGCATCGGGACGGTTCGATTACCGTGGCGGACGACGGTCGCGGCATGCCGGTCGACGTGCACCCCGAGCAGGGTGTGCCCGGTGTCGAGGTCATTCTCGGCACACTGCACGCGGGCGGCAAATTCAATAACCGTAATTACCAGTTTTCCGGCGGTCTGCACGGTGTCGGTGTGTCTGTTGTCAATGCCTTGTCAAAGTCACTTGAAGTCACTATTCGTCGCGGTGGTCAGGTTTGGCAGATGGCCTTCGCCGGCGGTGAAAAAACCAGCGACCTCGCAGCGGTAGACACTTGCGGTAAACGCAATACGGGTACAGAGCTGCGCTTCCTGCCGGACGCTCAATACTTTGATAGCGTGAAGTTTTCCGTGTCCCGGCTGAAACACGTGCTGCGCGCCAAGGCCGTGCTGTGTGCCGGACTCGAGGTGAGTTTCGAGGATGAGTCCAGTGGCGAGCAGGAAACATGGTGTTATGAAGATGGTTTGCCCGACTACCTGGCCAGTGCCACTCAGGGTTGGGACGTCCTGCCCGAAGCGCCATTTACCGGCCATCGTGCGGCGGAAACCGAAGCCGTGGACTGGGCAGTTCAGTGGTTGCCCGAGGGGGGCGAACTCACCCAGGAAAGTTATGTCAATCTGATCCCGACGGCCCAGGGTGGCACCCACGTCAATGGCTTTCGCACCGGCCTGCTCGAGGCGATCAGGGAGTTTTGCGAGTTCCGGAAATTATTGCCGCGCGGCGTCAAACTGGCGCCGGACGATATCTGGGACAAGTGTTGCTTCGTGCTTTCCTCCAAGCTGGCAGATCCCCAGTTTTCCGGGCAGACCAAGGAGCGCCTGTCGTCTCGCGAAGCAGCGCCCTTTGTTTCCGGTGTCGTTAAGGACGCATTCAGTTTGTGGTTGAATCAGCACACCGAGGACGCCGAAAAGCTGGCCGAGCTTTGTATCAGCAATGCCCAGCGTCGCATGCGGTCGAGTAAAAAGGTCGCGCGCAAGAAGATCACGGCTGGCCCGGCCTTGCCGGGTAAGCTCGCGGACTGCTCATCTGACGATCCCGCCGAATCCGAATTGTTTCTGGTCGAAGGCGATTCTGCTGGTGGCTCGGCCAAGCAGGCGCGCAGCAGGGAGTTCCAGGCCATCATGCCCCTGCGCGGGAAAATTCTTAACACCTGGGAAGTCGACAGCCAGGACATTCTCGCGTCGCAGGAAGTACACGACATCTCCATCGCCCTCGGCATCGAGCCGGGCAGTGACGATCTGAGCGGGCTGCGTTACCACAAAGTCTGCATCCTCGCGGACGCGGATTCCGATGGCGCCCATATCGCGACTCTGATCTGCGCGCTGTTTGTGCGACATTTCCAGGCGCTGGTTGCCGCGGGCCACGTCTACGTAGCGATGCCGCCCCTGTTTCGTATCGATGTGGGCAAGGAGGTGTTTTACGCCCTCGACGAGTATGAGCGACAGGGTGTGCTGGATCGCATCGAGGCTGAAAAGCTGACCGGTAAAATTCAGGTGACGCGCTTTAAAGGCCTGGGTGAAATGAACCCCATGCAGTTGCGGGAAACGACCATGGCGCCGGACACGCGGCGTCTGGTGCGCCTGACTTGCGTTGCCGGCGATGACACGCATCAGGTGCTCGATATGTTGCTGGCCAAGAAGCGGGCAGCAGATCGCAAGCACTGGCTGGAAGCCAAGGGTAATCTTGCGGAACTGGTCTGACGCGGCAGCTCGTGTGAACAGGCCCTAGGTTTTCGCCTTTCGCGGTATTCAGAAGCGAGCGATCACTTCGTTGAGCAGGCTTAGGCCGCGCGGTGTGGGTTTCAATGTGGTGCCGGCTGCAGCGACCAGGCCCAGGTCGACGAGTTGCTGCCAGGTGGCCTCGACGCGTGAAAAAGACAGGCCCGTGCGCTGCGAAAAGTGCGCCTTGGGCACGCCCTCGCATAGGCGCAGAGCGTTCATAAAGTATTCCACGGGAAGTTCGTCCGCTTGCAGAATCCGGATTTTGGTCAAGGCGCTGGTGAGAGATTTCATATACGCTTCTGGCTGGCGCGTTTTAGCGGTGCGTATAATCCGCTGTTGCGGGCCGAGCGTGATTTTCCCGTGAGCGCCCGCGCCGATCCCCAGGTAGTCGCCAAACTGCCAGTAGTTCAGGTTGTGCTCTCCCAGTCGAGCATCCCTGGCAAAAGCGGAAATTTCGTAGCGCGTAAAACCGGCTTCGCGCAGTGCAGCGAGCCCGGTCGCCGTTATGTCCAATAAGGTGTCCTCGTTGGGTAACTGGGGCGGCCTTGAATAGAATGCGGTGTTGGGCTCGATGGTGAGTTCATACCAGGACAGGTGGCTCGGTGAGCAAGCCAGCGCCTGTTCGATATCCGCCCGCGCCTGTGCCGGCGATTGGCCGGGCAGGCCGTACATCAAATCTATATTGTAATTATTGAAGCCGGCATCCCGGACTTGATCCAGCGCTCGTCTGGCCGCGGCGCTATCGTGTACACGGCCGAGCGTTGCCAAATGAGAGTCGTCAAAGCTTTGTACGCCAATCGACAGCCTGTTGATGCCGGCGGCGAGAAAGTCCGGAAACCTGCTGTGGTCAAGGGTGCCGGGATTAGCTTCCAGCGTGATTTCCGGTGTCTCGACAAAACCGATTTGCCTTTCCGCCGCGTCGAGAATGCGCGCAATGGCAGCGGCGGAAAAAAGGCTCGGTGTGCCGCCGCCGAAAAATACCGACTGCAATTTTCGGTGCTGGGCCATCGGCGCATCGTGCGCGAGATCTGCCAGTAGTGCAGTGATATAAGCTGCTTCGGGCAAATCGGATGCTCGGTCAATGGCGTGGGAGTTAAAATCGCAATAGGGGCACTTTTTTACGCACCAGGGCAGGTGCACATAGAGCGCCAGTGGTGGCAGTTCTAGCGCGGAGGTACTGTCAGCCAACGTCCGGCCCGGTCAGCCGAGTATCTGCTGCAGGAGTTCCTGCATTGCGCGGGCGCGGTGGCTAAGGCGGTTTTTCTCCGGGGCCGGGAGTTCGGCCGCGGTGCAATCGAGTTCCGGAATAAAGAACAGGGGATCATAGCCAAAGCCCTGATCACCAAGGGGTTCGGTAAGAATGCGGCCCTCCCAGGTGCCCTGGCAGATGATTGGTGTCGGATCCTGCGGGTGGCGTAGATAGACCAGCACACACTGAAAGCGCGCACTGCGTTGCTCTGCAGGTACGCCCTGGAGCAACTCCAGCAGACGGCGGTTATTTTTCGTGTCGTCTGCGCCTTCGCCGGCAAAGCGTGCGGAATAAATGCCGGGGGCGCCGTTGAGGAAATCCACTTCCAGACCTGAATCGTCGGCCAGTGCGGGCAGCTCAGCATAGCGGCAGGCATGACGTGCCTTGATGATGGCGTTTTCAACAAAGCTCAGCCCGGTCTCCTCCACCGGTTGGATATTAAACTGGTTCTGACTGACGATATGAATATCCCGCCCTTCGAGGAGTTGACGAAACTCCTCGAGTTTGCCGTCGTTGCCGCTGGCTAATACGAATCTGGAGGTCATGCCGGTGAATGCTCTGTGGATTTACAGGTCACGATAGAACGTCTGGCGAAACCGAAAGCCTTGTGGCGCCGCATCAGGGTGGTGGCGTACTGCGATATCAAAAGTCAAGACCTCTTCGTGATCGAAGCGGAACGGCGCCAGATAATAAGTGGCTCGACCCTCGCTTATTTCGACAAACTCCAACGTCTGGCGTTGGCCCAGCAGGTTGGTCACGGAGCCGGTGACCAGGGCCGGTTTACCGCCAGTCCGTGCAGACTGATCCGTGGGCACGACCGCGATATTCAAAAGAGCCCGGTTTTTGCTCCGAGTCAGGCCCAGTTTTGTGGCGATTTCAGGGCTGATCAGGCTGCTGTTAAACGCGCTGTAATGCACGACAAAACCGTCAAAGTGTTTTTCCGAACGCTCGTCAGACGCCGCCATGGCCAGTGCGTGCCAGCCCGTCAGCAAGGTGATCAGCAGCATTAACTGTAGGGTCGGAGAGCGTCGCGGTTTGACAGGGTGCCTGAACCAGATTGCGCGCGGTAGAACTCTTGGGGTCTGATGCTCAATCATTTTGGGAGTTGCTCAGATGGTAAATAGCGGCTTCGGCGAAAACGTTGGGCCAGGCGCGGCTGAAATAGCGATCCGGACGGCGCCCTGTGACGCTTGTGCGATGCATAACCCGAATGTTTTTCTCCCGGCACAACGCCTCGAAATCGCGTACGGTGCAGAAGTGGATATTCGGTGTGTCATACCATTGGTAGGGCAATTGCCGAGTGACCGGCATGCGCCCGCGAAGCATCAGGTAACCGCGCGTGCGGATGTTTCCGAAATTGGGAAAGGTAACGATGCACTCCTTGCCTACCCGCAGCATCTCATCGATCACCCTGTCTGGCCGGCGCAATACCTGAAGCGAATAGGTCATGATGACGGTATCGAAACTCTTGTCCTTGAAGTTGCGCAGGCCTTCGTTGATATCGTGCTCGATGACGTTGACGCCGCGTTCGATACACGCGGTAATCTGGTCGCTGTCAATTTCCAGGCCATAACCTTCAACCCGCCGGTTTTCCACCAGGCTATGCAGTAGTGCGCCGTCACCACAGCCGAGGTCGAGCACACGGCTGCCCACGGAGACCCATTGTTGGAGTATGTCGAGGTCGATTCGTAGCATGGCGGCGTTGGTTTATCTTTGTGCGCTGCGGGCAGCCGGTGCCTGTGTGTCCTGGGCAACCCGCATCATATAAGCCCGAAATACGCGTTCGTAGCGGTCGTTGGGCAATAAAAACGCATCGTGTCCCATGTTCGACTCGATCGTGGCATACGAGACATCCCTGTTAGCGGCGATCAGCGCGTCGACGATTTCCCGCGAACGCGCCGGCGAAAACCGCCAGTCGCTGGAAAACGAAATCACCAGAAAGTGGCAGGTGGCATGAGCGAAAGCCTGTACGGGATCGTCGCCGTACTCGCGCGCCAGATCAAAGTAATCCAGGATTTTGGTCATCAGTAGGTAGGTATTGGCATCAAATTCCTGGGCAAAGCGATCCCCCTGGTGGCGCAGGTAGCTTTCCACTTGAAACTCGACGGGGGCTTCCAGGCCCGGTTGAAAGGTGCCGCTTCTCAGTTCCCGGCCAAATCGGACTCCCATCAACTCGTCGGAAAGATAAGTCACGTGTCCGATCATGCGTGCCAGCGCCAGCCCGTCTCTGGGAATGGTGTCATGTTCGAGGAATTCCCCATCGTGATATTCACGGTCGCTTTTGATGGCGCGCCTGGCGATTTCGTTAAAGGCGATATTCTGTGCGCTCAGCTTCATGGCAGAGGCGATGACTACACAATGACGTACGCGATCGGGATATTCCAGCGCCCAGCGCATGGCATTCATGCCGCCGAGACTGCCGCCGACGACTGCAGCCCAGCAGTCGATGCCCAGATGGTCGGCCAACCGCGCCTGACTGGATACCCAATCTCTCACACGCAGGGGCGGGAAGCCTTTGCCCCAGATTTTTCCGGTATCGGGATTGTTCGAGCGCGGGCCGGTACTACCGTGACAACCGCCCAGATTGTTCAGCGCGACGACAAAAAAATGGTCGGTGTCTATGGCTTTTCCCGGGCCGATGTAGTGATCCCACCAGCCTGGCTTGGTGTCGCCCGGGGCATGGTAACCTGCGGCATGGTGGTGACCGCTAAGCGCGTGGCATATCAGTACGGCATTGGATTTGTCGCTGTTTAACTGGCCATAGGTTTCCACCACCAGCTCATACTGGTTCAACGTGCGCCCGCAACTTAACTCCAGCGGTTCGTCAAATTGATAAACCTCCGGTGCCACCTGGCCGACGGAATTAGCGGGGTAGGGGTTTGGCATCGCGCAGTTGCGTGGGGTCACCTGGAATCAAGGGGGTGCAGTCTAAAGTCGCGTCGCTGGCGGCGCAAGGTCGCCTCTTTGCAAGGTTATACGGGATTTCGCCACGGCGAATTTCCGCGCGAGCTGTTCGATCAGTGCGCTGTTCGCCGCGCCCTCACGGGCCGGTGCGGCAATAGTAATGTTCAGCTGACTATCGTGTACACCGATGATGCGACTGGTCCTGGTGTTGATCTGGATGCTGCAACGCAGCGTGAGCACGTCCCGGTGCCAGCGAAAGTGGCGCACTTACATAATGCCGGGCACGATCAGCGGCGGCAGGTGCGTCGCCTGGGCCAGATTGGTGATCACGATGCGCAGGACATTCAGCAGCAGCAGGATCAATATGGGCGAAAAATCCAGGCCGCCCATTGGCGGTAGTATCTTGCGAAATGGGCTCATAATAGGGTCTGCCAGTTGCCAGATCAGGGCGATTGCCGGGTGTTGACTCTGGGGCGCGATCCAGCTTAGAACGATGGCGATAAGTAGCCCGTACAGGTAAATATTAATCAGCATTGAGCCAATACCTATGGCTGACCAGGCTAATAACAGTGTCACGGGCAGCAAGTTACCGCTGTAAATCAGCATGGAACCCTGTATTGCCAGGATCTGCAGTAGCAGCGCCAGCGCCAGTGCGGCGCTGTTAAACGTGTTGAAAGCGGGAAAGATTTTCTGCAGCGGAGCCAGAGGCGGCGCGGTGGCCTTGACGACGAACTGCGAAACCGGGTTGAAAAAATTGGCTCGGCACAGCTGTAGCAAAAAGCGCAATAGCACGATCAGAAGATACAGGCTGACGGTTGCCTGAATCAGATAAATCCCGATTTCGGAGAACGTATTCATAAATGGCGGGTATCCTTGGTGAGGGCGAGCGATCAGGAGGATTCTTTGGCCATCTCAACAGCACGTTGATAGGCCGCGGCTATAGCCTGCTCGAACAGGCTGGGCAGGCCTCCCTGCAGCATGACATTGATAGCGGCTTCGGTGGTGCCGCCGGGCGAGGTCACCCGGCGTCGCAATTCAGCCGGTTCCGCGTCGTCCGCTAAGGCCAGTGTTGCCGCGCCCAGTGCGGTTTGCAGGGTGAGCTGGCGCGCCGTGTCCCGGTTGAGTCCAAGTTTGACACCGGCGTCTTCCATGGCTTCCATTACCAGAAAGAAATAGGCTGGACCGCTGCCGGAGAGCGCGGTCACGCGGTCGATATCTGTCTCGTTATCACACCAGCAGGTAGTGCCCGCCGCAGCCAGAACCTGTTGCGCGAGCGCACGCTGGTCGGCGCTGACCAATGCCGTAGCATATAGGGCGGTTGCCCCCTGTTGTACCAGCGCGGGCGTGTTGGGCATGCACCGTACAATGGGTACGTTCGTTCCGAGCCAGGCTTGCAGGGCCGAGACCGGAATGCCTGCGGCAATGGAGATGGTCAGGGGCGAATGGGCTAGCTTGTCGCCGATGTCCCGGGCGATCGGTTCGAGTACCTGTGGTTTCACCGCCAGGATCAACACATCGGCATCCTGTGCCGCGTCATTGCTGGCGTGGGTGCGAATAGCAAAGGTCTTTTCCAGACGTTGACGACACACCTCGTCCGGATCGCAAGCCGATATTTGGCTGGCGGGATAACCCTCGGCCAGTAAACCGCCAATCAGGCTGGTTGCCATATTACCGCCGCCGATAAAGACCAGTCTTTGTTCCTGCATGGGAAATGCTCCCGATTCTTTCGTTGTTGGTTGTTGCTCTAGTCTTTACCGGGCCTACGCCGGTGTCAGCGGCGGATTTCGCGCGGACCAAATAGCGCAGTGCCGACGCGAATAATCGTTGCGCCCTCCATGACTGCAGCGGCGACATCGTTCGACATGCCCATGGAAAGTGTATCTAAAGACCGCAGCTCGGGAGAACATTTTCGCAGTTGCTCCAGCAACTGTCTGGCGCGTCGAAAGGGTTCGCGCTGTTCCTCTAACCCTGCCCGCGGCTTCGGGATGACAGTGAGTCCACGCAAGCAAAGTGCAGGCAAGCCTGTAATATGCCTGGCCAGCGCCACCACTTCCCCGGTGGTTGCGCCGGCTTTACTTGCTTCCGCATCGATATTGACCTGTATGCACACGTTTAGTGGCGGCAGTTGGCGGGGCCGGTGCTTTGCGAGCAGATCCGCGACGCGCGCTCTGTCTATCGTATGTACCCAGCTGAAGTGCTCGGCAATTGCCCCTGCCTTGTTGCCCTGAACGGCCCCGATAAAGTGCCATTCGATCTCCAGGTCGGCCAGTTCCACCATCTTTTTCAGGGCTTCCTGCAGGTAGTTTTCACCAAAACAACGCACACCGGCACGCCAGGCAGCGCGTATTTTGTCAACGTTTTGTCCCTTGCTGACGGCCAAAAGCTTGATGGTGTCCCCATTTTGGTGAGAATCTTTGCTAGATTTCTCCACTAAAGCTGTGATTTGGCTTATGTTTTTGGCAATATAATCCATGAATGTCAATGTCGGCCATCACTGAGCGCTGGCCGAACAACCATTTTCCACGGGAACAAGCGATGGATATTACGGAGTTACTGGCCTTTAGTGTAAAACAGGGTGCGTCGGACTTGCACTTGTCTGCTGGTCTGCCGCCCATGATACGGATTGACGGCGATATTCGCCGCATCAATTTGCCGGCGATGGAACACAAGCAGGTACATGGCTTGATCTACGAGATCATGAACGATAGACAGCGCCGCGACTACGAGGAGTTCCTGGAAACCGATTTTTCGTTTGAAGTGCCGGGAGTGGCGCGTTTTCGAGTTAATGCCTTTAACCAGAATCGCGGATCTGGGGCGGTGTTTCGAACTATCCCATCGACAGTTTTGACGCTGGAAGACCTGGGGTTTGGTCAGGTCTTCAGGGATGTGTCCATGTTTCCCCGCGGGCTGGTGCTGGTGACCGGGCCGACTGGGTCGGGTAAAAGTACAACGCTCGCCGCGATGATGGACTACGTCAACGAGAACCGGTACCAGCATATCCTCACTATCGAGGATCCCATCGAATTCGTTCACGAGAGCAAGAAATGCCTGGTGAACCAGCGCGAGGTGCACAAGGACACGCACGGATTTAGTGAGGCCCTGCGCTCGGCGTTGCGTGAAGACCCGGACATCATCCTGGTCGGCGAAATGCGCGACCTGGAAACCATTCGCCTGGCTCTGACGGCTGCGGAAACTGGGCACCTGGTTTTCGGTACGCTGCACACCACTTCCGCAGCGAAGACCATCGACCGTATCGTCGATGTATTTCCGGCGGCGGAAAAGGACATGGTGCGGGCGATGTTGTCGGAATCGCTACAGGCGGTGATCTCGCAGACGCTGCTCAAGAAAATGGGCGGTGGCCGCGTGGCGGCAAACGAAATCATGATCGGCACACCGGCCATTCGTAATCTGATTCGCGAAGACAAAGTGGCACAGATGTATTCCTCGATTCAGACGGGGGCGACTCATGGTATGCAGACCATGGATCAATGCCTCCAGCGCCTGGTGTCGCAAAAACTCGTCACCAAGGAAGCGGCCAGAGAGAAGGCGAAAAATCCGGACGAGTTCGTCTAGCACCCGATCTACTATCCCCCTATACAATACGCCTGAGGGCACGACCATGGATCTAGACACACTGCTGAACCTGATGGCTGAGAAGCAGGCCTCCGACCTATTTATTACCGTCGGCGTGCCGCCGGCGCTCAAAGTCAATGGCGAAGTATTGTCCGTGGGTAAAACTAAACTCAGCGAACCGGCTGCCCGCGAGTTAATTGAAAGTGTCATGGACGAGCAGCAGCGCGAGGAATTCAATCGACATCGGGAGCTGAACTTTGCCGTCACTTCAGCTGCGGTCGTCGATGCCCGTTTTCGCGCCAGTGCGTTTTATCAGCGCGGAGAGCCGGGCATGGTGATGCGCCGTATCGAGACTGACATCCCGACAGTGCAGGAGCTCAATTTGCCGCGCACGCTTAACGAGCTGGTGATGAACAAACGCGGCATTATTATTCTGGTTGGCGCGACGGGTACAGGTAAATCCACCACTCTCGCTGCGATGGTCGGGCACCGCAACAAAAACAGCCACGGGCACATTATTTCGATCGAGGATCCGATCGAATATATTCACGCCCACCAGAGCTGCATCATTACCCAGCGCGAGGTCGGTATCGATACGGAATCCTTTGAGGTTGCCTTGCGCAATACTCTGCGTCAGGCGCCCGATGTCATCGTGATTGGCGAGATTCGCACGCGTGAAACCATGGAGCACGCCATCACCTTTGCCGAAACCGGCCATCTGGTGCTGACCACGTTGCACGCCAACAATGCCAATCAGGCCCTGGACCGCATTCAACATTTCTTTCCCGCTGAGCGGCACAGTCAGTTGTGGCTGGATTTGTCTCTCAACCTGCGCGCGATGATTGCCCAGCAACTGATTCCCACCGTGGATCGCAAGGGGCGACGCGTCGCGGTAGAAGTGCTGGTCAACACCCCGCTGGCGTCGGATCTGATTCGCAAAGGAGAAGTGCACGAACTGAAAGAGCTGATGTCGCGCTCTACGGAGCACGGCATGCAGACCTTTGATCAGGCGCTTTACCGGCTCTACGACGAGGGGATTATCAGCTACGATGATGCTCTAGCCGCCGCAGATTCAAAAAATGACCTGCGTTTGTTGATCAAATTACAATCGGAAACCGACGCTGCCAGGCTCGATAGTGCTGCCGACGATCTGTCGCTTACGGACGAGCGTGCAGACAGCTACAATCTGATCAATAGGGAAAAGCGCTAGCTGTTCTCAGGGTAGTAACGCCCGTTCTGGCTCTTCGAGCCAGGTTTGCAAAATCAATTGTGCCGCCTGTGCATCCACCAGGCGTCGGCGTTGACCGGTCGCGGCTTTGGCTTCCCGCGTTGAGAGCCGCTCGTCCATCATTTTCACAGTCAGTCCCAGCCGCCCCTGCAGGCGTCGGGCAAATTTTCGTGCGCGCGTGCTTAACTCGCTCTCACTACCGTCCATATTCAGCGGCAGCCCGACTAACAGGAGGTCTGGCGCCCAGTCCGCGATATGTCGCGCGACCTCGGCCCAATCCGGTTGACCGTCGCGCGCCGGGATCACACCCACCGGGTTGGCTGTGCAGGTCAACGATTGACCGACCGCTAGGCCGATATGGCGAGTGCCGAAGTCAAAAGCCAGAGCGGTGATAACAGGTTCGCCGGCGTCAGGCGTGTCCGGCACTGGTGCTCAACTGGCTGAGGTCGACGCCGATGCGAGCGGCTGCGATCGCCACACGCTGGTCAAATGGCGCGTTAAACAGAAAGTCCGCGTCGGTGGGTACGGTAAGCCAGGCGTTGGCCAGCAGTTCCTCTTCGAGCTGACCGGCGGACCAGCCTGCGCAACCGAGGATGATCAGGTTGTCGCTGGGGCCCTGGTCAGCGGCGATGGCTTCTATAATATCGCGCGAAGCGGTCAGGTTAACTTGCTCGTCAACCGCGACGGTTGCCTCCCACTCTCGGTCGTCCTCCCGGCGATGCAGCACGAAGCCCTGACCGCGATGGACTGGTCCACCCAGGAGCAGGGGTCTGGCGCCGGCGTATTCTGAGTAGCCCAACTCGAATTGATCGAATATTTCACTGACCGGAGCGCCAAGCTGTTTGTTGACCGTAAGGCCCCAGGCGCCTTTGTCGGTGTGCTCACAAATGTAAACCACAGTGTTGGCGAATGTGGAGCCGACAAGACCGGGCATGGCGATCAAAAGTTGTCCGCGCAGGCAATCTGTGGTGGTATCGGCGGAAGTTTTTTGGCTATTCATGACAACCAGTATGGGGTTTGACGCTGAATTTACAAGTGAATATCTCGCCGGTCGCCGGCAGCAGAGGGCGTTATTGAGTGCGGATTTTGTTGCCTGGTAAAAAGCGCCAGGTCTGGATGATTTCGAGTTTGTCCCAGCGCGCCATTTGCTTGGGAAATCTGGCAAAAGGTGCGGCCAGGCGGACGGTTTCGACTGCCGCCCGGTCCAGTAAAGGGTACGGTGAGGGTTTGAGTACTTCTATGCTTTCGACAGAACCATCGGGCAGTATGGTGACAGCGAGCCGCAAGTCGCCGTAGAGTTTTTTGCGGCGCGCCTCTGCAGGATAGTGCAGGTTGCCGGTCTGCTCGACGCGATCCACCCAGTACTTTAGATAAGCCGCGTGCTCGGATGCCTTAGTGCTGGCGGAAGTCAGACGCAAGACATTGGGCATCTTGTTGAAAGCCTGTTTCTGCAGATCGAGTTGCGCGCGCAGGCTGCTGATTTCAGTCACGGGTTCCGGCACGACCTGGGTCTGCTGGGCGTCGCGATCCCGCGCACCGTCTTCCGTGTGCAGGGTGGTCTTGGTATCAGAGCGCTGGCTGGTGGCGATGGCGCGCTGGGTTTCCTGTTGCTGGGACATGGCCACTGCGGCCGGTTGCACCGGTTGGGTGTCGCGCAGAACATCTGCCGTGTAGGCACTGAGCTCGTCGGTAGTGATTTTTTTATTCTCAGTGCTCTCGCCGCTGCCTACCTGGTTCGCCTGCGCCAGGTAGTCAGCGTCTTCGACGATGTCGTTGGTGGCGTGCTGGGCCAGGGTGACCTCGAGCGCGGTCGTTGCCGGCTGAGGTTTTAAAAAGCCGAAGCCGATACCGAAGATCACCATGCTGTGCAGCGCCAGCGCGAAAAAGATCGCAAAGCCGAGGCGGTCGTACCCGGTATCCGCGTCGGCGGTGGGGAAGGGGTTATTCATGAATGTGGCGCCAACCTCCTTTCAATGGCGGTCATCAGTCGATCGCCGATCGCGGTATTTTGCGCTTGGTCGATTTCGCGGACGCAGGTCGGGCTGGTGACATTTATTTCAGTCAGATAGTCGCCGATAACATCGAGTCCGACAAACAGCAGGCCGCGATCTCTCAAAGTCGGAGCCACCTGCTCGGCAATCCAACGGTCCCGTTCACTAAGTGGCTGTACCACGCCCTGGCCACCGGCTGCCAGATTACCGCGGCTTTCCCCGACCAGTGGCACTCGCGCCAGGCAATATTCTACCGGATCGCCATCCACCATCAGAATGCGTTTGTCACCGTTGATAATCTCCGGGATATATCGCTGCGCCATAATGCTGCGTCGTCCATGGTCGGTAAGTGTTTCAATAATGACGGCTACATTCGGATCGTTGGGTCCGGCACGAAAGATACCGGTGCCGCCCATACCGTCGAGGGGCTTGTAGATCACATCCCCATGGGCATTGTGAAATTCACGCAGCCTTTGCTGGTCTCTGGACACCAGCAGTGTCGGCGTACACTGGGGAAACCAGGTGGCGAAAACTTTTTCGTTGCAGTCGCGCAGGCTGGCCGGCCGGTTGATGATCAAAGTGCCGCGCTGTTCCGCTGCTTCCAGTATGTAAGTTGAATAAATGTATTCGCTGTCGAAGGGGGGGTCTTTGCGCATCAGGATGCAGTCGAGCCGGGCGAGCGGCGCATTCTCAGGAGAGCCGAGTTCATACCAGCGCGTCGGATCGTCGTAAACCGTGAGCGGGCGTTGTCGGGCGACAGGTTCTCCGTCGACCAGAGCGAGATCGGCCGGTTCCATGTAGGTGATATGCCAGTTGCGGTTTTGTGCGGCCAGCAACAGCGCGAGGGTTGTGTCTTTTTTAAAATTGATGTCGGCAATGGGATCCATTACGACGCCGATGGAAATCGTCATCTTGCTTGACCTGGGTTATTTTGCATGGCCGGGTTGAGGTGTGTGTTCACGATAAAAAAATCATCTTTCTTGCGAAAATGAGACGTAATTACATCATGATTCCTGCCTTTATGGATAATGTCCGAATATTGTGTTAAAAGTGTGCGGCAGTAACGGTTAGCCCTTATAGCCGCTTAAATTGTGGTTGGGTGAGGTGCGTATGGCAAGTGATCTGGAAGCGATGAAAGTCATGATAATCGATGATAGCAACACGATACGCCGAACCGCAGAAACGCTGCTAGCCAAAGCGGGCTGCGATGTTATCACTGCGGTCGACGGTTTTGACTCATTAGCCAAGATCGCAGACAGCGAACCGGACGTTATCTTTGTCGATATCATGATGCCGCGCCTGGACGGATACCAGACCTGCGCGCTGATCAAGAATAACAATCAGTTCAAGGAAACACCGGTGGTTATGTTGTCCAGCAAGGACGGTCTTTTTGACAAGGCAAAGGGCAGAATTGTCGGTGCCGACGAATATCTGACCAAGCCGTTCAGCAAAAACGAGTTGTTTGAAGTGTTGGAAAAAATTGCCGCGAAAGCCAAAAAAACAGCGGAGGTGTTACCCGAGGCCTGATGAACCAGTCGATCGCGGTCACCACAATTACCCAAAGGATTTGAGGCACGCTAATGGCTAAAGTGCTCATCATTGATGACTCGCCAACCGAAATTCACAAACTAACCCAGATTCTCACCAAGCACGGCTATTCTGTGGTTGCGTCCGACACGGCCGAGGCTGCTGTCCAGACCGCAAGCAAAGAGCGACCCGATGTTGTCCTGATGGATGTGGTGATGCCGGGCGTCAACGGCTTCCAGGCTACTCGGCAATTATCCAAATCCGCCGAGACCGAGGATATTCCGGTTATTATTGTTTCCATGAAAGACCAGGAAACCGATCGAATCTGGGGCCAGCGGCAAGGTGCCAAGGCCTATCTCACCAAGCCGGTTTCCGAGAAGCAGTTACTAAATACCATCATGCAAGTAGCGCGATTGTGACAGGGGCGGTGCAATTGGATAACGCCACCGTTTACGAGGTGGTGCGCGACATGGCGGCGCGTTTCGAGCGCAGTTCGAAGGATTTTCCCGCGGAAGTCAATTTTAAACCGGTGACGACGACGATCTGTTTCGCCGTGCTGGGAAAACCACTTTGCGTGCCTATTGACGAGATCGCCGAGGTGCTAGAACCGCCGCGCTTCACTCGCCTGCCCAGCGTAAAGGACTGGCTTTCGGGTATAGCCAGCGTTAGGGGCAAGCTGTTGCCGATAGTAGATTTTTCCCTGTTTCTCGGTGCTTCGCCGGGTGGTGTTTCCAAACAGCAGCGCGTGCTGGTGCTGGAACAGCAGGGGATTTCTGTTGGCCTGCTGGTGGATAATGTCCGTGGGCTACGACATTTTAACGTCGATTCTTTTCAGAGCGACAAATCCGAGCTGCCTGAAACATTGAAGCGCTACGTCATGGGTTGTTTTATTGACAACTCCAGCGCCACTTATCTTTTTAGCCCGGCGCAATTGATGGCAGACCAATCCTTTCGGGACGTGGCTGCTTGACCCCGGACCAAATGTGTATACCTAGAAGGCTCTAGTTAAAGACCAGGAGTAAGTCATGAATACCGCTGCGGGAAAACCAAAAATCAGCTTGCTCGTCGTCGCCCTGGTGCTGGTGATGTTGGCAATGGTCGGTTATTTGGCATTTTCCTTTTACAGCATGAGTGGAGGCGGCAGTGACAAAGCTTCAGCCAGTCGTGCCGCCGCCAGTGACATGCGCGCCGGATCCTATCGGCTCAGCGATTTGTCCGCGCGTGCCAGTGGCGGCGATGCGGGCGCATTGAAAGATCTGTCGCAACTGGTTCAGGAGCTCGACGCGCGCTGGGACGAGCTGCGTATGGATTCAGTTTTTGTCGGCCTCCAGCCCGACGTGGCGGCCTTTGATTCAATCTGGAACGACACTAAAAAAGACATTCAGATCATTCTGGCGGCAGACAAGGATGCCCTCGCGCTAAGCGGTATGGTGCGTGTTTACCGCGGTAATCAAGAGGCTTTGCAGGCGGGGCTGACCGAACTTGTGGAGTTGCTAATGGCGCGGCGAGTTGCCGGCAGTACGCTCGCCGCGGTGCAGGAGTTGCGTTGGCGGGTGGAGCGAATCGGCCGCAACGTCGAGAAGCTTGCTGCCGGGGGCTACAGTCTCGAGGCAGCTGATCAGTACAAGCGCGACGCCGCCCTGGTCGACCGCATAATGGCAGCGCTTGAAAGTGGCGATGCGGCGTTGGGAATAAATCGTCTGATTCCGAGCGATGCGCGCGAGAAACTTGACAGCGTCAAGCAACTATTTGGCCTCACGCCGGTTGCGGCCGAGGCGCATTATAAAGCTGCTGAGCAAGTGCTGCTTGCTCAGCAGGCCAGCGCCGCGCTGGAGGGTCGCAACCCGGCCTTGCTCGAGCATGTGGCGTTGCTTACCGACCCGGTGTTGGCGCGAGGGGTTAGTCGCGGTCTGGAAAGTCCGCAAATGGCGCTCTACGCCGGCCTGTTCCTCGTCGTTGGTCTGTCGCTGCTTGGGCTGACGTTTTATCTCGGTACGCGCGAGCGTCTCAAGACCACCGCAGAGGCCAACAAGGCTAACCAGGACGCCATTGGCCAGCTTCTCGACGAAATCGAGGGCTTGGGTGAAGGTGATTTGACGGTCGAGGCGAGTGTTACCGAGGGTATTACCAGCGCTATTGCGGATGCTATTAATCTCAACGTCGAGCAACTCCGGGAACTCGTCTCGCGTATTGTCGATACGGCGGGCAATCTGTCCTCCTCAACCGGGGCTGCTCGT
Organism: Cellvibrionales bacterium UBA5860; assembly: GCA_002431545.1. GTDB lineage: Bacteria > Pseudomonadota > Gammaproteobacteria > Pseudomonadales > Porticoccaceae > HB2-32-21. The sequence continues at coordinate 36,486 of DJFY01000098.1, forward strand.
GCCACGGTGATGCAGGCAGCGGAGCTTTCCGAACACCAGGCCGAAGAAATCGCCGGGGCTTCCGCCGCGATCAACGAGATGGCGGTGACCATCGATCAGGTTTCGGCGAATGCCGCCGAGTCCGCCGCTGTTGCCGAAAAGTCTGTTTCGATCGCGAACAAGGGCGCAGAGATAGTGCGCAGCACGATGTCGGGCATGGACGGTATTCGCGAGCAGATTCAGGATACGTCCAAGCGCATCAAACGCCTCGGTGAGAGTTCGCAGGAAATTGGCGATATCGTTTCTTTGATTAACGATATCGCGGATCAAACCAATATTCTCGCTCTTAATGCGGCCATCCAGGCATCCATGGCCGGAGAAGCGGGTCGCGGTTTCGCGGTAGTTGCCGACGAAGTGCAGCGGCTTGCGGAGCGTTCCGCCAATGCCACCAAACAGATCGCCGCCCTGGTTAAAACCATTCAGACCGATACCAACGAGGCGGTTGCGTCGATGGAACAGACCACCTCCGAAGTGGTCTCCGGTGCCTCCTTGGCACAGGATGCCGGTGTCGCTCTTAGCGAAATTGAAACGGTCTCCAGCAACCTGGCGGAGTTGATTCAGGATATCTCCACTGCTGCCCGGCACCAATCGGTTACGGCCGGACATATCTCGAAAACCATGAACGTTATTCAGGGTATTACCACCAAGAGTCTGGACGGTACCAACCGCACTGCCGCCTCGGTAGGTGAACTGGCGGATATGGCAGTTGAGTTGCGGGAATCGGTTGCCGGATTCAAATTACCAGGTGATTCTGCCGTGCGCACGCAACAGGCGCTAACCGGCAAAGTCGAAGACAGGGCGAAACCGGTATTTTCTGCAGCCCCGGCAGCCGCTCTTGCGGGGACAGCCGCAGCCCCAACTGCGCTTTCGCCAATCAAGGAGGAGCCTGCCTCGCGGGAAGGCCCCAGTGAAACCCCCGCCGCATTGTTCGAGACGAAAAGCCCAGCCGAAACGCCTGCACAAGAGCCCGTTTTCGACGATAGTGAACTGGAAGAAGCGTTTGCGGAAGTCGATGCTACGCCGAAGTCGGTCAAACCTGCGGCCGATACGCAGCGATTCAAGGATGTGCTCGCCGAGCAAAGTGTCGCGTTGGACGAAATCGATTACCTTTCTGAACGCGCCATGCAGGACGCGGAAGAAAATGACCTCGAGGCGACGCTAGCCGAAGCCGAGAGCACGCTGCTCAATGTTCAGGCCGCCTCGTTGGACGATGATCTTGGGTTGATGGACGACTCTTTTGCTGAGGAGTTGGAAGCGGAACTGGCGAGTATTGATCTCGATGAGTTCGACCTGGAGCTGGACGAACCGTCGAGCGTCAGATCCTGACCAAACCAGCCTGGAGCCGCAGTCTCCCATGTTGCAACCCGTCGCCGAAGGATGTATTGAAGCTCCGGCGTTGAGTGATCGTCAGTACCGGCTTTGGGCCGAGATGCTGGAAAATCGAACCGGGGTGCGCATTGCTCTGGCTCGCGAAGCGTATGTTCGGGAGCAAATTTCTCTGCGTATGGCTGAACGGGGATATACCAGTGCAGACCGGTATCTGGATGAAGTATCGCGGACGCTGAACGGGGTAAACGAATGGGGTCAGCTTCTCGATCGTTTGCTGGTCAAGGAGACACGTTTTTTTCGCCACAGCCCCTCGCATGAATTTATACGCGAGCGTCTGGCTGCATTTGCCCTAGACCGAGACCGAGAGCACTGTCATATCTGGAGTGTCGGATGCGCTAGTGGCGAGGAAAGTTATTCGCTGGCCATCGACGCCATGGAAAATCTGCCGTGCGGTGTCCGGTTTTCTGTGCAGGGCACCGATATCAGTCACGACGCAATTCACCAGGCGCGCCGTGGTCTGTATCCAGCCACCTGCCTGACCGAGATCGCAGCAGGCACGGTGGCGCGCTACTTTACGCGTAATGACGGGCTTGCCGCAGTGCATGATGAGGTGAAGCAAAAAACGGCTTTTATGTTGGCTAACGTTCTAGAAATCGATCAACGGCTGTACGGTGGTATGGATATTATTTTTTGCCAGAACGTACTGGTCTACTTTAAGCAGTGGCGGCGACGGGATGTGGTCAATAGCCTCGTTGAGTGTCTTTCTCCCGGTGGTTGCCTGATTCTTGGGCCCGGCGAAGTCAGTGACTGGCTGCCGTCAGGAGCGCGCCGCGTGACTGCGGCCGAGGTGCTGGCTTTTGAAAAACAATAATCATTGGACGCCTATCGAAGATGTTTGAATCCAGCCGTCATGTCCAGGGTCTCGAGTGGCTCGTCGGCGAGGTCGAAGCCAGCCTGACTGAGGCCTGTAACGCTCTGGAATCTTATATCGCACAGGATGACGATGTCTCCCAGCTGAGGTTCTGTAAGGGGCATATTCACCAGGTCGCCGGCTCGTTGAAAATCGCGGAATGTCATGGCGGTGTCTTGCTGGGTGAGCAGATGGAGGCCCTTGTCCAGGGACTGCTGGACGACAAAATTGCCGATCGTGAAGCGGCGGTCGAAGTGCTGCTAAAAGCCTTTATCGAGGTGCCGCGCTATCTGCAGAACTGTATTACCAACTGTGTCGATGAGCCTTCGGTACTGATCAGCATACTTAATGATCACCGGGCGTTACGCAACGAGAGTCTTGTCTCCGGTGGCAGTGTCTTTAACCCCGATCTTTCGTTTCTGGATTCATTGCCCGGCAGGATAGACGCACCGCTGGCTAACGAGAAGGTGATTCTTGAGCTGATTGATCGGCTCAGTCATGTTTACCAGTATGCGCTACTGGATTTAAGTAAGAACAAAGAAGCAGCAGTTAATCTCAACAAGCTGTTGAAGGTGCTTAACCGCCTGGAGGAGGTGTTCAGGGGCGCCCGCCTGGAACAAATGTGGCGAGTCGCTGCAGCCGTGCTTGGAGGCCTGAAAACCGGCGTGGTGGACAGTGGTCCAGCGGTGAAAAGCCTCTTGTGGGGAATAGATTCTCACATTCGGAAGCTGGCAAAGGAGGGGATCAGCGCGCTCGATGAAGCTTTTCCGGCAGTGCTCTTCAAAAATCTGCTGTACTACCTGACGGTGGCAAAACCCAGTGTAACCAGTATCGCCACGATCCAAAGCGACTACAAGCTCGACCAGGCTTTGCCCTCGGGTGCACTGGTGCACATGGATGACGGTTTGATCCCGAGCTACGACCGGAGCGTGATTAACGCCCTGGTCAAATCCCTGTCGGAAGAGATTGAACTTGCCAAGGCCAAGCTCAATAGCTATCTCGATGAAGGCGGCAACCCGCAGCAAACACTGGAAAATGTAGTGCCGGTTTTCGAGCGTATCGCCGATACCTTGGCGATGGTTGGCCAGTCCCGGCTTCGCCAACTGGTACAGGAGATATCCGAGAGCTTAACGGCGACGTTTTCCGAAACTGAATTTCCCGGTGCAGAAGAAATCGGACCGGTGGCAACACGGCTTGTCGACCTCGACATCGCGCTCAAATCCTGGCTTGTCAATTATCAAAAAGGCGGTGTTGTCAAAGACGACCTGGCAGAAACGACCTATCTTCTTGATGACGCGCAATCCTCGCTGGTGCGGGAAGTGCGCAATAACATCGAAACTATCAAAGAAGCGGTCGTCGGCTATATTTCTTCCCGCTGGGACAGCAAGTTTTTACTGGACATTCCGGCGTTGCTGGGACATATCGGAGGCGCGCTGACCCTTGTCGACCTGGAACGACCAGCTCGCGTGGCGCGGCATTTGCAGCGGTATGTATCGCAAAGGCTGCTGGGCGAAACGGAGCCCGACTGGAGCCAACTGGATGCGCTTGCCGATGCTATAACAGGTATTGAGTTCTACCTCGAGGAAATCGCGCGCGGCAATTCCGAAGACCGGCGCGGTCTTATCGACATTGCCGAGAGCGGAATAGCCCGGTTACCGGTTGAAGATATTGTTGGGGGTGCTGTTGATTCTGTGCCAAGGGATGTGCCCGCCTCCCCAGTTGTCGAATCTGTTGTTGAATCCGAACCCGAACCCGAACCCGAA
>DJFY01000098.1:40814-42886 GCA_002431545.1 Cellvibrionales bacterium UBA5860
CGAACCCGAACCCGAACCCGAACGGGCTCTCGAAGACGAAACAATTGACCCCGAGCTGGTCGATATTTTTGTAGAAGAGGCATCAGAAATCCTCGGCGGGCTCAGGGAGGCTTATCCCCGGTGGCAGCGCACGCGCAGTGATCAAGAGGCACTGGTAACCGTGCGACGGTTTTTCCACTCGTTAAAGGGCAGTGGCCGCGTGGCCGGAGCGACCTATATTGGCGAGCTTGGCGCGGCCCTTGAAGAGCTTTTTAACCGACACATTGACGGCGGGTTGAGCTGGAGTATCCATGCCGATGCTACGGTTGCTGAGTCACTATTACTGATCCCACGATTGATCGAGTCGTTTAAAGCCGGGCGTCAGCAGGAGGAAGCGTCCCCAGTGAGTCAACTGGTGCAGGCGGCACAGGCGGTGCTCAATGGCGAAATACCCAGCTTTGACTATGTGCCGGCTGAAACGACGAAAGCGTCGTCCGCTGCGCTACTCGCGGAGACAGAAGAACATGTTGATGAGGTAGGCGATACTACCGTCGGCGCCCCGAGTGAATTCATTGAGGGCGAGATCGCGGTCGATGCGGGAAGCACGCCCGCAGAGACGGTGGCAGAGATCGGCGAGGTCTCCGAGGTGGCTGCGCCGAAGGGGGCGGAAAGCGACCTGCAGACTATATTTGCTGCCGAAGCCGAGGAATATTTGGACGTCTTGTCCGGGTTTGTCTCCCGGCTTGGAGATAACGTGTACCCTGGCTTCGGCGATGAGCCTACGGTATTTCGCGCGCTGCATATGCTGAAAGGGAGTGCGCGTGTAGCCGAGCAAACCGCGATTGGCGAAGTAGCCGAAGCCCTTGAGGGTACGCTTAGTCAATGGCGCAACAGCGCGCGTGCCCTGCCCGATACTCTGACTTCCTTGCTGGCGGATAGCGTCGCCGCGTTGTATGAACTGCTTGGCAACTCAGCAGACCCCGCTTATGTCGAAGCATTGGCGCAGTCTATCCTGCAGCGTCACCGCGAACAAAAACAGACTGTGCAGGAAATAGGTGCGCAAAGGCAAAGTGATCTCGACGCTCTGATTATTGGCGGTTTGCAGGAAATATTGGAGACCGATGAATGGCTGCTGCAATGGTGTCGGGAGCCTTCCAGTTACGGCTCCCGGTTTGATGCGCTATTGCTGGAGCTGTCGGCACTATGCGACGCTGCGAAGGATGAAGCCAAGGTGCTCGGCGAACTCGCGGATCGTTATCGGGAGACTTTAAGTGCGCTTGCGGACGTCGGTGGTGCTGACGAAACGCAGGCGGATACGTTGCTGATCGCTCATTCGATGCTATTGTCCTTGATCGACGCCTACGCTTCGGGTCCGGCAATGCAGCCGCCTGCACGGGATGCCGGCTTGCTGGATAAGCTGCGCGCACTGGCGGCGGAGGCTGATGCGGCCGTTGTCGTGCCGCCGATTGGTGAGTCAGAGACAGACCTATCCCTGGAAGCGGAGCTCGCTGTGTCGGACGCAGGTGATGTGCCGAGTACCGAGCCTGTGGAAGTGGAACCGGCTGCGTCGGTTGAAGCGACAACGGTGGGTACTTCGCCCAGCCACCCAGAGGATATGGATTCCAGTCAGTGGGAGGAGTCGATAGACCCCGAGATTGCTGCGATTTTTCGTGAAGAAGCGGAAGAACTGCTCGAGCAAATCGAACAGGCGATACAGTCCTGGCGAGACTCGCCTAACGATAGCGCGAATTATGAAACACTGACGCGGGAGTTGCATACCCTGAAGGGCGGTGCGCGCGTCGCCGGTTTTTCTGCCATTGGGGACTTCAGCCACAGTCTGGAAAGCTTCCTGGAAGAGCAGTATCGACACACTAACCTCGATGTGTCCTTTTTCGATACTCTCCTACAACGCTATGATGAGCTCGTTGGCATGATCGATCGTGCCGGCCGTTCCCCGGAGCTGGCCGACCAAGTGGGGACTGATTCTGCAGTGACTGCTGATCACGAGGAAACCTCGCCACAGGCCTTTGCCGACAGCGAAAACCTTGCAGAAGAAGATTCCGGGGATCGTGAAGCAGCTGCTGGGGAAGCGC
>DJFY01000098.1:43185-47282 GCA_002431545.1 Cellvibrionales bacterium UBA5860
GACAGCTCTGTGGCGGAAAAGCCTTCTCAGGAAAGCCCGGTTGGGAAAAGCCCGGCTCAGGAAACGCCAAACGCACCAGCGCCATCCATTGCGCGCGTTATTCCCTTTCAGACCCACAAGCAGTTTTCCCGGGGGGCACCGCCCGGGGGTGGCAAAGTCGCAGCGGCGGGCGGCTCGCAGGAAATGGTCAAGGTTGCCGCTCACATGCTGGACAATATCGTCAATCTGGCGGGTGAAACGAGTATTGCTAGCGGCCGCGTCGAGCAGGAAGTCACCGAGTTCGCCGCCGCCCTGGAAGAGATGGATGCCACCGTCGAGCGCCTGCAGGATCAGGTGCGCCGCCTCGGGATAGAAAACGAGGCCCAGATTCAGTATCGCCGTGAGCAAATCGGTGAGGAGGGCGCCGACTTCGATCCCCTGGAGCTGGATCGGTATTCGCAGCTCCAGCAATTGTCACGAGCTTTGATGGAGTCGGCTTCCGACCTCCAGGAACTCAAAGGTAATCTGCTGGAGCGTTTCAAAACCGCAGAGTCTTTATTGTTCCATCAGTCCCGGGTTAACTCCGACCTGCAGGAGAACCTGACCCAGACGCAGATGACACCTTTCGCCAAGCTGGTGCCTCGCTTGCGCAGGGTCGTACGTCAGGTCAGTAGCGATCTTGATAAACCTGTCAAGCTCGAGTTGAGCAATATCGACGGCGAAATGGATCGCACTATTCTCGGCAAGTTGGTTGGGCCACTTGAACACATGATCCGCAACGCGATCGATCACGGTATCGAGGACCCCGAAGGCCGGCGTCAGGCAGATAAACCTGAAGAGGGCACCATCGCTTTGATCTTCAATCGCGAAGGTGGCGAGGTCGTCATCAAGGTGACCGACGACGGCAAGGGCCTGGACGCCGAATCGATTCGCCGCCAGGCTGTAAATCGCGGCATTATTGCCGGGGACGCGGTGGTTGACGAAGAGGACTTGCTGCAGCTGATTTTTTTGCCCGGGTTCTCAACTTCGAGCAAGGTGAGCCAGGTTTCCGGACGGGGCGTCGGCCTCGATGTGGTGGCCAACGAAGTCCGCGAATTGGGCGGATCGATCTCGCTAAATTCGCGGCGCGGCATGGGCACCAGTTTTACTATTCGCCTGCCCTTTACAGTAGCTGTTAACTCGGCGCTTATGGTGCGCGTTGGAGGCGACCGTTACGCCGTTCCGGTCAATACTGTGATGGGAGTTGTACGTCTGTCCGCCAGAGAACTGGCTGCTTGCCACGAAAGCGGCGGTAGTATGCTCAGCTACGGTGGTGTCGATTACCATGTGTGTTATCTGGGCCAATTGCTCGATGCGCGAACGCCCGCGCCATTCGTCGCCGAAGGTGAAAAAGCGCCGCTGGTACTGGCGTCTTCGGAAAACAGGCATTTCGCGGTTCAGGTGGACCGTGTCGACAGTAGCCAGGAAATCGTCGTTAAAGGACTGGGACCGCTGTTTAACGGCGTCACGGGATTGTCCGGTGTCACGCTGATGGGTAATGGCGAAGTGCTGGTTATCCTCGATCTCCTGGCTTTATGTCGTCGTATGTCAGTGCGAACGTTTGCCCGCAATAGCGACGAAATGGTGCTGCCGGATTTGATTCCCGGCAGTGCTTTGCCCAGTGCTGCGAATGAACCGGAACCGGAGGAGTTGGAGGTTACCGGTGGCTACGCAGAAGCAGATTTAGCGCGACCGTTGTCGATTCTGGTCGTGGACGACTCGGTGACTGTCCGCAAGGTGACTTCGCGCTTTCTCGAGCGTGAGGGCTATCGAGTACACACCGCCAAAGATGGCGTCGAGGCAATCGACGCCATTCGGGATTTAAAACCGGATCTAATGCTGCTGGATATTGAGATGCCGCGCATGGATGGCTTTGAAGTGGCGCGATTGGTACGCAATACCGCGGAGACCAAAGACCTTCCCATTATCATGATATCGTCCCGATCCGGGGAAAAGCACAAGGAAAAAGCGCTCGGCTGCGGTGTGAATTTGTTCCTCGGTAAACCTTACCAGGAAGATAATTTGTTGGCCGCAATCAAGAGTATGTTTGCGGCCGGGCTCGGCCGGGGGGGCGGCAATTGATGGGCTCTGCCGGCAAGCCGGCTTCGGAGGTCTGGCTGCTGGCTGCCTCTACGGGCGGTCTGCGCGCTGTGAGCGCTTTTCTGGCCAGCATCAGACCACTGCCGGATATCGGTTTTCTATATGCCCAACACATCGAGACGGAGCAGGCGGGTCAACTGGTGAAGATGATCGAGCGGCGTTGCCGGTGGCCGGTCAAGATGTTGTCTGATGGCGACTATGTTGCTGAGGGGGAAGTCGCCGTGGTTTCACCCGGCGAAGAGTTCGCGATTCGCCATGACGGCACGCTCGAGTTCGCCGGACGTTCCTGGACAGGCCCTTATTCACCGTGTATCGATGCTGTCGCCGCGCAATTGGTCAATTATTATCGCGATGGCGCAAGCATGATCGTGTTTACCGGTATGGGAGATAACGGCGTTGAGGGCAGTCAGCTCATCGAAGCCAGTGGTGGCTCGGTGTGGGTACAGTCGCCTGCCACCTGTATTGTCTCTGCGTTGCCGGAAGCGGTGCTGACCCGAGGAGCTCATCATTTACTCGGCGATATCGCTACTTTTGCGGATAATTTCAATCAGCGAAGACAGGTCGAGGAAGGACGCTCGCTTCGCGCGCAAGGCGCCTAAACGCGTATTTTGGAGCCCCCGATGAACGGACACAGCGAGAAGTCATATGTCGAGAACCAAGTGCTCAATGCCATGTTATTACCGATGGCCGATGTGTCATTACTCGTACCCATGTCGGCCATTGCCGAAATCGTCAGCGGAGAGTTGTCGGTAGATATTGTCGACGCTACGGACCAACGCTTTTTCGGCTGGATCCACTGGCGTGACCAGCGTCTTCCCCTGATCTCGTTTGAAGGCCTGGCGGGTAACGCTCATGCGCCAATCACATCGAACTGCCGTATCGCTGTGCTTAATGCCGTAGGCCCGGCTGCGCAGCGGGGTTATTACGCGATCATGCTGAATTGGTTGCCCCGCCCTTTACGCATGTATAGCCTAGAGGACACTTTCCCCGTGACGGCCGTGCCGAACAAGGTGGGTGTGTTGTGTGAGGCGCGCCTGGCAGGAGAATCTGTGATGATTCCCGACTTTGATTTCCTCGAAAACCTGAGTTTAGAGTTACGCGATGGCGTTTGATGGCATATAGGGTTAGTTGCGCGAAGGGATGTAGAGTTGCGCGCCGCGAGCTCAACTGAATCTCTGCACGAGCGATACTCAACGTTGTTTCCTTCCTGCTGCACCTGCTCAGTTAATACTTGCGGTATGCGCTTTTAGCTGGCAAACCGGTCGTCTACTTTCTTGCAAACTCCCGCTAGAATCCCTGTCCCCTTCTTTGCCCCGGGGGGTTTATAGTGAGGGTCCAATAAGATCTTATCGTGGTCGTCATTCCGTAACGAGACGACACCATTACGGGATGCTACCTGAAAGGCCGTTTTCCCAGTTTGGCTGTGGTGCGAAGGCGATTGTCATTCCGGGTTGTGGCTCGATATAGTAAGCGATTGGGCGCAGCGCGCGCTTTTGTTCAACAACTATCTGGAGAGAATAATGCTGGGCGAAATGATGAGTGATGCTCTGACCATCACTTCAATAATGAAATACGCTGAGCGAGTGTTTCCCGAGACCGAAATAGTATCTTTGACGGCCGATAATCCGCGCCACCGGACAACATTTGCAGAGACTTTCAGGCGGGCGGGAAAACTTGCCAACGCTATTGCCAAACTGGGCTGTAAAGAGGGTGATTGCCTGGCTACGCTGGCCTGGAATGATTACCGCCACTTCGAGCTTTACTATGCCATCAGTTGCTCGGGGTATGTTTGTCACACTATTAATCCGCGTTTGTTCCCTGAGCAAATCACCTACATTGCCAACCACGCGGAAGATCAGTGGGTATTTGTCGACCCGGCGTTCGTGCCGTTGCTGGAAGGCGTCGAGGATCAATTACAAACCGTCAAAGGTTTTGTGGTGTTGACAGACCAAGCCCATATGGTGCTTCGATGACTATAG
>DJFY01000048.1:0-2084 GCA_002431545.1 Cellvibrionales bacterium UBA5860
AGCTTTTACAGCGGACTGCGGCGGGCCAAGACTCAGCCCTGTTTCGGGGGGCACTGTCGATCTGGTGGTGCTCACTTATTCCGACCCGAACCTCGCTGCGCCCCAAGGGTTCACGCAAAAATCACGCAAAAGGCGGCATTGAAAAGCAGGAGGATTTATAAGTTATTGATTTAATGGTAGCTACGGGCGGACTTGAACCGCCGACCCCAGCATTATGAATGCTGTGCTCTAACCAGCTGAGCTACGTAGCCACATGAGATCGAGATGGCGAGGGCGCAGGATTTTGGCGATTTTGGTCTTTGTTGTCAACAACACGGCGGCAACCGGAGTCGAGGTTATCCGGCGCCGTGGGGCTCGTCGGGCAGGTCTGCGGGTCTGCCGCTTTCCGAGGTGCGTGCGACCATAAGCGCGCCGAAAACCACCAGTACCGCACCCGCAACGGTGCCCGGGGTCATGGGTTCGGCCTCGATGCTGAATTGGGGCCACTGGCTAAAAAACCACATGAATCCGACTGTGAACAGTGGCAGCGTTGCGAGTACCGCGCTGACCCTTGAGGCCTCCAGGTGAGCCAGCGCCTCGGCAAAGCTTCCCGCGCCGAGTACCGTGCTGGCGCCACAAAATACCAGCACCAGGATGGTCGGGGTGTCCAGCGAGCTGATTTGGGCGGGATGCGCGAAAGGTAAAAAAGCAGCCGTCCCGAGTAAATAGATCACGATCATGACCTGCGACGAGGTCATGTGGCTAAGGAGCTGTTTTTGCAAAATCGCATAGCTGGTCCAGCTCACAGCAGCCAGAACGATGAGCCCCATGCCGATGCCGTAACTGTCCACGCCCTCGAGCATGATCAGAATCCGTGGGTGAAAAAAGGCGACAAGGCCGATTACAAAAACCGCGCAACCCAACCACTGGCGTCTGGTGAATACTTCGCCAAAGAAAAAAACACCCGACAACAGTAACAGGATGGTGGCCAGCTGAATCAGGATCTGTGTGCCCTCGGGGGTGACGCGCTTAACGCCATTGGCGTAAAAGAAATAATTGGCAATGAGTAGTGCGGCGCACAGAAACATACGCATTCGAACATTTGGCTCGCGGCTGCGTTTAAGAATGTCGAGCTGTCGCCGCGAATACATAAATGGTAACAGTAGCGCGCCGGCCAGGGCGAAGCGATAGAAGTTCAGCGTATGCACGTCGAGTTCAAGCAGAACGCTTTTCGCGGCGATGGGAAACAGACCCCAGATGACGCAGGCGAGCAGCGCGAGAGAAAAACCGTATGCGCGTCGCCCGGATATCGCGTGGGTCTGTGCTGCCATGGGGCGTTTCCGAAATGTGGTGGAAAACCGAATACTATACGTTGAAACGAAAATGCACGACGTCGCCATCCTGCACGACATACTCCTTCCCTTCCAGGCGCCATTTGCCGGCATCTTTCGCGCCGGCCTCGCCGCCGCAGGCAATATAATCCTCGTAGCTTATGACTTCTGCGCGAATAAAGCCTTTTTCAAAGTCCGTATGAATTTTGCCCGCCGCTTGTGGCGCAGTTGCGCCAACCGGTATGGTCCAGGCGCGCACTTCTTTTTCTCCGGCTGTAAAGTAAGTGTGGAGATTGAGCAGACTATAACCGGCTCGAATGACGCGGTTTAGCCCGGCTTCTTCCATGCCCATTTCCGCGAGGAATTCGGTTTTGTCGGCGTCGTCGAGTTCGGCAATCTCTGCTTCCAGCTTGTTGCAGATAGGTACGACTTCGGCGTTTTCTGTCGTGGCCAGCGCTTCGACGGCAGCCAGGTGTGGGTTATCGGTAAAACCGTCTTCCGCTACATTGGCGATATAAAGCGTCGGCTTGAGCGTGAGTAAACTCAGTTCGCGCAGGCGAACGCGCTCGTCACTGTTGAGTGACAGCGCGCGCAGGGGCCTGGCTTCATTCAGGTGAGGCAGCAGTTTTTCCAGCAGTGCGACCAGCGCGATTGCCTGTTTGTCGTTGCCTTTGGCGGCCCGCACCGCTTTCTGATGTGCTTTGTCGACCGTGTCCAGGTCGGCAAGGGCCAGTTCGGTATTGATGATTTCGATATCGGCGATGGGATTAATGG
>DJFY01000048.1:2369-30721 GCA_002431545.1 Cellvibrionales bacterium UBA5860
TCGAAGCAGCGCACCACGTGGGCAATGGCGTCCGTTTCTCGAATATTGGCGAGGAACTGATTGCCCAGGCCTTCGCCTTTCGAGGCGCCGGCGACGAGACCGGCGATATCGACAAACTCCATCGTCGTGGCGATGGTGTTCTGGGGATCGACAATGGCCGCCAGAGCATCCAGGCGCGGGTCGGGCACCGGCACGATACCGGTGTTTGGCTCGATTGTGCAGAACGGAAAGTTTTCCGCGTCTATACCTGCCTTGGTCAGGGCATTAAAGAGAGTCGATTTACCAACGTTGGGCAAACCGACAATACCGCATTTGAATCCCACTAGGCCGGGTCCTCGTCAGGTTTGGTGTGTAAGCGTGTCATGGCTTCGTTCCAGGCGCCTTTGACTGCGAGAGGCAGTGCATCGAGGGCGCCCTCAATACTGGCTTCGATCTGCCGCTGTTCCGCTTGCGGGGCCCGTCGCAGCACGTAGTTTACGACCTCGCTGGCATGGCCGGGGTGGCCAATACCGATGCGCAGGCGCGCGAAACCGCGGTCGTTAGCGAGTGCTTTAACAATATCGCGCAGGCCGTTGTGCCCGCCGTGACCACCGCCGATTTTCAGGCGGCTGATGCCAGGTGGCAAGTCCAGTTCGTCGTGAGCGACAAGTATTTCCGCCGGGGCAACCTGAAAAAAGCGGGCCATCGCCGCTACTGATTGCCCGCTTTTGTTCATGTAGGTAGCCGGTATCAGCAGGTGAATGTCCTGGCCTTCCAGAGTCAGCCGGGCGGTGGCGCCGAAAAAACGTGCCTGGTGGCGCAGGGGTACGCCGTACCTGTGGGCAAGTGCCTCGACGAAGTCCGCGCCGGCATTGTGACGCGTGTGCTGATATTCGGGGCCAGGGTTACCCAGCCCCGCAATGAGCCTGATTGGCGAGTCCAAGAGCGGCGCGCCCGTTCAGGCTCAGTCCTCGCTGTCGCCGCCTTCGGCTTCGCCAGCCTCCGCAGACGGTTGGGCTGCTTCGCCGGTACCTTCAGCGGCAGCCTCTTCATCCACTTCCTCACCTTTCTTCTTGTTGACTGCCGCCACGGGAAGGTCGTGATCTTCGCCATGTTGCAGGGCAACACTTTCCACGCCCTGGGGCAGGGAAAGGTCGGAAATGTGCAGATTGTCGCCGACGGAGAGTTGTTCCATGTCGACTTCAATGTACTCTGGCAGGTCGCCGGGTAGACATTCGATTTCCAGGTCGGTCATGGAGTGAGCGATGATGCCGCCTTCCAGCTTGACGCCCACACAGCTCTCTTCGTTGATAAAGTGCAGCGGTACCCGCGTGGTGAGTTTTTGGGTTTTACTGACGCGCATAAAATCGACGTGCAAAATCACGGGCTTAGCCGGATGGCGTTGCACGTCTTTTAGAATCACGTCCTGGCTTTTACCGTCCGTGTTCAGCGTAATGATATGCGAGTAAAACGCCTCGTTTTCCAGCGCGTGGTGGAGTTCGTTTTCCGCCAGCGCGATGATTTCAGGTGCTTGCTGGCCACCGTACACGATGCCAGGAATTTCCTGCGCCAGACGACGCAGGCGGCGGCTCGCACCTTTCCCTACTTCGTTCCGGGCCTTGGCATTGAGGACATAATCGACCATTGCCTTGTCTCCTTGGTTTATCCTGGTCCGTTTCTGCGACCGAAACTGTCCAGGGATTAATCAAAGCCGCGCCGACAGCGCGGCGGTTTATCCTGCGCTAGTCAAACATTGCGCTGATGGATTCTTCGTTACTGACCCGCCGAATGGCTTCGGCCAGCATTTGTCCCAGTGATAACTGGCGAATGGTTGGGCATGCCAGTGCCTTTTCACTGAGTGGAATACTGTTGGTTACAACCAGCGCGTCCAGCTGGGAATTGCCCAGGTTTTCAATAGCGGGGCCGGACAGCACCGGGTGGGTACAGTAAGCGACCACCTGTCTTGCGCCTTCCTTCTTGAGCGCCGTGGCGGCCGTGCAAAGCGTGCCGGCAGTATCGACGATGTCGTCGACGAGCAGACAGGTGCGGTCTTCGACTTCCCCGATAATATTCATGACCTGGGCCTGATTGGCTTCGGGGCGACGCTTGTCGATGATCGCCAAGTCCGAGTTCAGCTGTTTGGCAAAAGCCCTGGCCCTTACCACGCCGCCGATGTCCGGTGACACCACCAGGAGGTTGTCGTAATTTTGCTTTTCGATGTCGGCGAGCAATACCGGTGAGCCGTAGACGTTGTCGACCGCACAATCGAAAAAGCCCTGAATCTGTTCCGCGTGTAAATCGACAGTCAGCACGCGATTCACGCCAACGTTGTTAATCATGTCGGCAACCACTTTCGCGCTGATCGGCACGCGTGCCGAACGCACGCGGCGATCCTGGCGCGCGTACCCGAAATAGGGCACCACCGCAGTGATGCGGCCCGCCGATGCGCGGCGCAGGGCGTCGACAATGAATACCAGTTCCATGATGTTTTTGTGCGTCGGCGAACAGGTGGGTTGGATGACAAAAACGTCGCGGCCACGCACGTTCTCGTGTATCTCGACGCTGATTTCGCCGTCGGAAAACTGCGAGACCACGGCCTTGCCGACCGGGATACCCAGGTGTTGCGCGATTTCCCCGGCCAGTTCCGTATTGGCATTGCCGGTAAAAAGCATCAAATTGGCCATGGGATTATCCTGAGAAGTTGCGCGCGATCGTAGCGTGACGGGGATTGGGTGCTCGGGTTAGCGACTTGTCCTGGCGGTGGTCCGCCAGAGTTTCGGTTCAGTGTCCGCAGGTTGTGTTGGCTGCTGTCGGACACAACGCTTGTCGGGTGTCACTCCTTTAATTTGAATGGCTGGGGCGGGAGGACTCGAACCTCCGAATGACGGGATCAAAACCCGTTGCCTTAGCCACTTGGCGACGCCCCACTAGCATTAAATTAACGTGCTGCTGCGCTTGTCCTGGCGGTTCATACTCCCAGTTCCCGATACACCGGCGACTGGTTAATACCCTGCGCGACAAAACCTCGCCAGTCCTGGGGTAAATCTGCCAGTATCGAATCCGCCTGTTCCCGGCTTTCGAGTGCGGCGAACACACACGAGCCGGTGCCGGTCAATTGCGCGGGGGCGTATTGGGCAAGCCAGAGCCTGGCAGCCTGCACCTCGGGATACTGTTTTTCCACCACCGCCTGGCAAACGTTGCCGGCGCCCTGCGCACGAAAGGCGCGTATTGTGATCGGCGGCGAGTTCCTTGTCAATTCCGCGTCGTTAAAGATCTTGGCTGTCGATACCGCGCAGTTGGGGTACACCACAGCGTACCAGGATGAGGGTATATCGACGGTTTCGAGCCGCTCGCCGATGCCCTCTGCCCAGGCGGTACGTCCCCGAATGAAAACCGGCACATCGGCTCCCAGGAGCAGGCCGACCTTTTGCAGGGTGGCGATATCGCAATGGGTACGCCAGAGGGTGTTGAGAGCAAGCAGCGTGCTGGCGGCATCGCTGCTGCCGCCGCCAAGGCCGCCGCCCACAGGCAGCCGCTTTTCCAGCCTGATGTCGGCACCTTGCCGGCATTGTGTTATCGCCTGTAATCGCTTCGCGGCGCGCACAACCAGATTGTCTTCGCTGTCGGGCACCGAATACGCCATCTCTCCGTCGACAGCGAGGCGAATATCGCCGTCGTCCCGTGTGCTGAAAGACAGGATGTCGCCATAATCAAGCAACTGGAACAGGGTCTGTAATTCGTGGTAACCGTCGGCTCTGCGGCCGGTGATGTGCAGAAAGAGGTTGAGTTTCGCAGGTGCGGACAGAGTAAGGGAAGCCATCGCGAGAGCTATACCGACACCGAATTATATCGGCAATTGTATATCCTGAATCAGCAGCGTGAAGCGGACGCTGTCCCGCGTCGCAATAATCTTGCCGGGCAAGCGGCCGGCCGATGTGTCGCGATAGCGGGAGAGTTTGAGTTGCCAGCCGCTTTGTTCGAAACGGTTCAACGCGCCGTCCGGAGTATAGTGTGCTTCAGTGTGGCTCTGTTGGGGTGCGGGAATACCCCGAATCCAGTAGACAAGGGCGTCGACGGGAAGCCGCCATCCCAGCACTTTTACCGAGAGGTCGGCCGCCGAGTGGGCCGAGATTTCCGGTTCGTCCGCCTGGCGCAGGATTGCCGAGCGTTCGTCGCCAACAAGCTGAACGGTGCCAGCGCCGAAAGGGCCACCCAGGTGCAGGTCAAATTGTTCCTGGTGTTGGCGCCAATCCAGCCAGGCACTGCCGGCGTCGGCATCGGATCGATAGCCAATCTTGCCCTTGATATGCCAGCCGCTAATCGCGAGCATGGCGGCCCGGTGGTTCTGCCAGCCAGGTGGGGATGCGGTACTCAATCGCGCGCTATCGCGCGTCGCCCAGGACGCACAGCCGCCGAGCCAGGCCAGTTGCAGGAACAACGCGAGGGTCAGGGCCCGACCCGTAAACCTCAGAGTTCTACCTCGAGACGCTTGAGAGTTTCGGAAATATGGTCGCTCTCCGGATCTTCCTCAAGAGCGTCGCGCCACACCTGCTTTGCCTCTTCCCGCTCGCCAATAGCCCACAACACCTCTCCCAAATGCGCCGCCACCTCGGGGTCGGGCATGGCGGCCATGGCACGGCGCAGATATTTCAGCGCGTCCTCATTTTTGCCCTGTCGATACAGCACCCATCCCATACTGTCGATAATCGCGGGGTCGTTGGGCTGTAATTCCAGCGCGCGCTCGATCAGGCCATAAGCCTCTTCGAAACGCTCCGTATGGACGGTCAGGGTATAACCGAGGGCATTAAGTACCGAAGGGTTATCCGCGTCGTGCTGCAGAATAGTGCGCAGGTCGGCTTCGACGCTGGCAATGTCGTTGAGCTTTTCGCTGACCAGTGACCGGGAATACAGTAAATCGAAATTGTCGGGGTGGGACCCGAGGCCCTCCGTTAACAGTTCGTGGGCAGTCTCGTAGTGTTTCGAGGTCACGAGCAGTTCGGATTCCATGCGATAAAGCGGCACGACCAACTCCGGGTATTGCAGGCGTTGCCGGTGCAGATAAGCGCGCGCGTCCTGCAGTCGCTCGTTTTCGCTCAGCAGCTGCGTAAGGCGGCTCATTGCAGGCAACAAATTGTTGCCTTTGCCGACCAGGCCGTACTGGGTGATGGCTTCGTCGTCGTTGTCGTCTTCTTCCGCGAGCAGCGCCAGTTGAAAATGGGCGTCGCTAACGCGCTTGTTATTCTGAATCAGGTGTTTTAACTGTGCCTTCGCTTCGTCCCGCTGGCCCAGTTCCTTGTTCAAGAGGGCAAGCGAATATTTCAGGTTAAAGTCGTCCTCGTTGGCAGCCACCAGTTCGCTCATCTGGCGTCGTGCTTCCGCCACGTCGGTTTCAGCGATGAAGCGAATAAGCTGTAATCGGAGTTTTTTACTCTCCGGATTGATGCTCAGTCCCTTCTTCAGGGTACTCATGGCCTGTTTTTGCTCGCCCTCCTTGTAGAGCAGTTGGGCCAGGGTCAGGCGGGCGCTTTCATTTTTCGGTTCCAGTTTAAGCAGAGCTTTGCCGGTTTCCAGCGCTGCCTGGGTTTCGCCCTGTTGGCCCTCAAGCTGGATTTTACCGAGCAGGATATCCTTGTTATTGGGATAGTCGCGAGCCAGCGCAGTATAGCCGGCCAGGAGCTTGGCCCGGGTTTCGTCGTCGGATTTGGCGGTCAGTGCGGGCAGGGATTTGAGTGCCTCGCTATCGCCTTCGAGGAATAGGCGCTTGCCGTAATCAAAAGCACCCTCGATGTCGCCAGCCACCGACCGGTAATAAAATACCAGTCTCTTGGCTTTCTGGTTTTCGGGTTCTATATCGACCCACAGCTCGCTCAGTTCTTTCAAGGCGTCGCGGTCGTTCAGGTAGGATGCCGTGCGTGCCGCCCGTCGTGTAACGTTGGGGTCGCGGGTATTGCGGGCCTGTTCGAGGTATTTATCGAGCGCGAGCTCGTAATCTCCCCTGACACCGGCAAACTCGGCGACAAGCAGCTCGTAAAAGGCACCTTGGGGAAAGGCGCGAACGGGATAATCGTCGGCGCCGGGCCCGTCGTCGGGACGGCCGTCACTGTCTTCCGTGGCCGAATCGGTACTGGCGCCGATAGTCGGATAGTCGAGGTTGGCACAGCCCGACAGCATCAATGCGCCGGCCGTAAAAAGTGCCAACAGGGTGGCTCGCGAAAACATGGGTTGGGGTCTCGTATAATACGCCGCTAGCGGCTTGCCATTGTAACAAGTATGAGTAAGACAACTAGCATGCAAATAGTTTAATCGTCGGCCCGGTTTTAGACAGCAAAATACAGCGCCCATTTCATGTCCCTGACTGCACTTGGAATCAATCATCGCTCGGCGCCACTAAGTGTGCGCGAACGAGTAGCGTTTGCCCCGGAACAAACCATGACCGAGCTGAAATGCGGGCAGGGGGAGCTGGGCGTCGACAATATTGCCGTTTTGTCGACTTGCAACCGTACCGAAATCTACGTGGCGGGCGAGCGTGCCGATCCCGCCCCGGACGTGCTGGCCTGGCTGGCGCACCTGCGAGCTCTCGATATCGCCGATCTGCAAGCCTGTTGCTATATCTATTCAAATGAGGAAGCGGTGCGTCACATGATGAAAGTCGCCAGCGGTCTCGACTCTATGGTGCTGGGCGAGCCGCAAATCCTGGGTCAGATGAAATCATGTTTTGCGGTGGCGCAGAAGGCCGGTACCGTAGACGGCGTGCTCGATCACGCGTTTCAGCAGGTGTTTTCCACCGCCAAGCGCGTGCGGCGGGAGACGGCGATCGGGCAAAATCCGGTGTCGGTAGCCTACGCGGCGGTGACCCTGGCGCAGCAGATCTTCGCCCGTCTGAAAGATGTCGAGGCCCTGCTGATTGGCGCCGGGGAGACTGTCGAATTACTGGCCAGGCACCTGCGCGAGCAGGGGGTGGGTCACATTACGGTCGCCAATAGAACTCTGGCGCGGGCGCAGGAACTGGCGGAGCTATTCTCGGCCGATGCCATTTTGTTGTCGGATATTCACGACTATCTGCCGCGGGCGGATATTGTGATTTCCTCGACGGCGAGTCAGTTACCGGTGTTGGGTAAGGGTGCGGTTGAGTCAGCTCTCAAACAGCGCAAACACAAACCCATGTTTATGGTCGATATCGCCGTCCCGCGGGATATCGAGCCGGAGGTCGAACGGCTGGACGACGTCTATTTATATACCGTCGACGATCTGCAATCGGTGATAGCCTCCAATATGCGCGATCGGGAAACTGCGGCGCTGGAAGCTGCGGATATTATTGAGGATGGCGTCAGATTGTGGCTGGAGCAATTGCGCGGCCAGGATGCTGCGGGTACGATTCGCGCCTTTCGCAGCGCCGCTGGCGCGCAACGGGATCGGGAACTGGCCAAGGCGCTGGCAGCGATACAACAGGGTCGCCCGGCAGAAGAAGTCTTGCGGCATCTGGCTCACGGGCTGACCAACAAGCTGTTGCACGCGCCTACCGCGCACCTGAAACAGGCCGGAGAGCAGGGGCGCCTGGATCGCATACGCTGGGCCCACGAGCTGTTTGACCTGCCCCTGCCGCCGGATTCTGCTGATTCGAGCGATGAGACCGAATGAAGACTTCACTACTGGAAAAACTCGACAACCTTAACGAGCGCTACGACGAAGTAGGGCGCCTGCTTAGCGAAGCCGAGATTATTAGCGATCAGGACAGGTTTCGCACACTGTCCATGGAGTATGCCGAGCTCGAGCCGGTGGCGAAAACCTATCGCCGCTATGTGCGTGTCGGCGAGGATCTCGAAGCGGCACAGACGCTGTTAAAGGATAGTGATGTCGATATGCGGGAGTTGGCGCAGGACGAAATCCGCAGCGGTGAGGCCGAGCGGGATGAACTGGAAGAGAATCTGCAACGGCTACTATTGCCCAGGGACCCCAACGACAACTGCAATGTTTTTTTGGAGATACGCGCGGGCACGGGCGGTGACGAGGCAGCTATTTTTTCCGGCGACCTGTTTCGCATGTATGCGCGCTATGCAGAATCCCGGGGCTGGAAAGTGGAACTCATCAGCGAGCGGCTGGGCGAGCACGGCGGTTACAAAGAAGTGATAGCGCGTATAGTCGGCCAACAGGTGTATTCCCACCTGAAGTTCGAGTCGGGCGCACACCGGGTGCAACGGGTGCCGGAAACCGAATCCCAGGGACGTGTGCACACGTCGGCCTGCACCGTCGCCATACTGCCCGAGGTTGAGGAGATCGAGGGTGTGGAGGTCAATAAGGCCGATCTGCGCATTGATACCTTTCGCGCTTCCGGTGCCGGCGGTCAGCATGTCAACAAAACCGACTCGGCCATTCGTATCACTCATATACCGACCGGCATCGTCGTGGAGTGTCAGGAAGAGCGCTCGCAACACAAGAACAAGGCCAAAGCCATGTCCTTGCTGCAGGCGCGGATCCTGGGCGGCATGCGCGAGCAGCAATCCCAGGAGCAGTCCGAGCTGCGGCGCGGCCTGGTGGGCAGCGGCGACCGTTCCGAGCGCATTCGCACCTACAACTTCCCGCAGGGGCGGGTCACCGATCATCGCATCAACCTGACCCTATACAAAATTGAGGAAGTCATGCAGGGTGACCTCGACCAACTGGTGCAGCCGCTGATCAACGAACACCAGACCGAGCAGTTGGCGGCCCTGGCCGGATAATGGCCGGAATAGCGCCCGCAGTTTTCTTTCAAGCGCCCGGAACGATCAGGTGGCGGCAGACAGCAACATAGCGACTTTGCTCGGTCAGGGCGTATCGGCTCTCCGACAAACGTCAGACAGCCCGAGACTCGATGCTGAACTGATCCTCTGCCATGTTCTCGACCAGGATCGCGCCTTCATCTATACCTGGCCCGACCGAAGCGTAGCTACAGCGCAAACCGGGCAATTTCACGGCCTGATAGCGCAGCGCAAGCGAGGCGTGCCGATCGCGCATATTCTGGGTTATCGTGAGTTCTGGACCTTAAAGCTCGAAGTGAATGACAGCACCCTGATTCCGCGTCCCGAGACCGAATTGCTGGTGGAACTGGCGCTGGAAAGGGTCGAAGCATCTGTTGCCAGCGTGCTGGATCTGGGTACCGGTACCGGCGCTATCGCCCTGGCGCTGGCCAGCGAGCGGCCCGACTGGCAAATCCTCGCGGTAGACATGGTGCCGGAAGCGGTGGCGCTGGCCGAGCGCAACCGCCGTCGGCTCGGTTTCGGTAACGTTCGAGTGGCAATCAGCGATTGGTTTGCGGCGGTACCACAAGCGACCTTTGATCTGATTATCGCGAATCCACCCTACGTGGCGGCAGACGATCCGCATTTGCGGCAGGGGGATCTACGCTTTGAACCGGCTTCAGCGTTGGTCGCCGAGCACGCCGGTTTTTCCGCCCTGGAAAAGATTATTGCAGAGAGTGTCGACTTTCTGGCACCCGCTGGATACTTGCTATTGGAGCATGGTTTTCAACAGGCCGGGGAGGTGCGCCGAGCCCTGGGGGCGGCCGGATTGGCCGCCGTCGCCACGCACCGGGATCATCAGGGTCTCGATCGGGCTTCTATCGCCCGCATGCCCTGAAGCTGTGGCGATAAATGCCCTCTGCGGCGGCTGGAAGGTTGAGCAAGAATATCGCTCTCGACAGGAGGTATAGCGTTAACTGGCCCTAAGGGCTCCGGCAATTTGTATATTTCCGCGCTTATGGAGATATTTGCGTGAGATTTGAAAAGTATATCGGCATTGACTATTCAGGAGCCAAAGGACCGGAGAGTCGTTTGCGCGCGCTACAGGTCTACACGGCGGGGCGTGACGGCGCACCGCAAAAACAATCGCCAAAGCAACCCGGCGTAAAAAACTGGTGCCGTCGTGAAATTACGCAATTCTGTCAGGAGGCGCTGGCCCAGACGCGACCGGTCATTATCGGTATCGACCATAATTTTTCTTTGCCCATGAGTTACATGACGCGCTACGGGCTCAATAGCTGGGACGTTTTTCTGCGCGATTTTATGCATCACTGGCCGACCCACGAAGATTACAACTACGTCGAGTTTCTTCGTCCCGACAACCCCCGCACGGGTGATGCTTCGGAACTGCGTTTGTGCGAACAGTGGACGGCAACGGCAAAGAGTGCCTTTCAGTTCGACGTCAATGGCTCGGTAGCCAAGTCGACCCATGCCGGCCTGCCCTGGCTGTTGTGGTTGCGGCAGGCGACTAAGGCACATGTTCATTTCTGGCCCTTTGACGGCTTTGAAGTGCCCACCGGGCGCTCCGTTATTGCCGAGGCTTATCCGGCCCTCTACAAACGGCGCTATTCGCAGGGTGCGCGCTCTACGGATGAGCACGACGCCTGGTCGATTGCCACCTGGCTGCAGGAAACCGATCGACGGGGCACCCTGGGCCGTTATTTCCTTCCTCCACTATCCCTGCCCGAGCAGAAGCGGGCGCGTCTCGAAGGCTGGATTCTCGGCGTTAGCTAACGCGGTTGCGGATAAGGTGACTTGTTGATTGACACCGCCTTGGCTACCATGCGCGGTTCTGTTGTACCCCGATCCGGGCACCCCTATGGACTTATTTGATTTTGCCGATGGCCGCGAAGGTTATTATGGCGATTACGGCGGCGCTTTTTTGCCGGAGATTCTCACGACAACTATTGAAGAGTTGCAGGCCTGCTTTCGCGAGTGCAAAAGCGACCCCGCATTCTGGCAGGAGTTCGTCGAGCTGATGAGGAGCTATTCCGGGCGTCCGACACCGGTCACTTACCTGGAAAATCTCAGCAATAAACTGGGCGGCGCGCGAATCTACGTCAAGCGGGAAGATCTGGGACATACCGGTTCTCACAAGATCAACAACGTGATGGGGCAGGGTCTGGTTTGCAAACGTCTGGGCAAGAAGCGCGTGATCGCCGAGACCGGCGCCGGGCAGCACGGTTTTGCCACCGCGACGATGGCTGCCCGCTTTGGTTTTGAGTGCAAGATCTACATGGGTGCAGTGGATGTCGCCCGACAGCGCCCCAACGTGTTCTGGATGGAAAACCTCGGTGCCACCGTGGTCGCCGTCGAAGACGGCCAGCGCACATTGAAAGACGCCATTAACGAGTGTCTGCGCGACTGGGTCACCAACATGGCGGATACGCACTACGTGCTGGGCACGGCCTGCGGACCCCATCCCTTCCCGGAAATGGTGAGTTTTTTTCAGGCCATTATCGGACGAGAAGCACGCGAGCAAATCGTCGCCGAAGCCGGGCGGCTACCGGACAGGGTTTTTGCCTGCGTCGGTGGTGGTTCCAACGCCATTGGAATTTTCCAGGGTTTCATGGATGACAACGTGGAGCTGGTAGGAGTCGAGGCCGGTGGTCACGGCCCCGGTTCCGGTTTGCATGCCGCCAGGTTAGCCTACGACGATGCCTCGGTCGGCGTTGCACAGGGTTACAAAACGTATTTTTTGCAAAACGACGACGGCAATATGCTCGAAACCCATTCGATCGCAGCGGGACTCGACTACATTGGCATCAACCCGATTCTGGTGAATTTGTGGCAACAGGAGCGCGTGCGCTTTGAAGCCGCCACTGACGATGCGGTGCGCGAAGCGCTGCAGTTGACCATGCGCACGGAAGGCTTGATCCCGGCTCTGGAGAGTACCCACGCGTTTGCCCAGGCCATTGTCGAGGCGCCGAAAATGTCTAAAGACGAAGTTATTCTGATCAATCAGTCCGGCCGCGGCGACAAGGATATTTTTACCGTTGCCGATGCCATTGACGATCGCCACTGGCGGCAGTTTATTCGCGATAAGGCGGCTGAATATGGAGAGGACTGAGAGCGAAAAGCAGATGGCGGCTGGCAGGGCCTCGGGAGCCGATCATCTGGAGGCGTATTTACGCCAGCGCCTGGCACAAAAACCGCTGTTGTTGATGACCCATGTGGTTTGCGGTTATCCCTCCTTTGACGACAACTGGCGCGAGCTGGAAGTCATGGCTGAAGCGGGCGTCGATCTGGTCGAACTGCAGTTTCCGTTTTCCGAGCCGTCCGCCGATGGCCCACTGTTTGTCAAGGCCAACCAGCTGTCTCTGGAGCGGGGCGTGCGCCGAGACCAGTGTTTTGAGTTTATGGCGCGGGTCAGTGAGCACTTTCCGTTCAAAGTGCTGATGATGGGTTATTACAATACCGTATTTAAAATGGGTGAGGCGGCGTTTCTCGACGCGCTTGCCAAGGCCGGCGGTTGTGGCTACATCGTGCCCGATTTGCCGGTGCAGGAAGCGGGTCACCTGCACCAGTTGTCTGCCGAACGCGGGTTGTCGCCCATTGTGCTGATGACGCCGACTAACAGCGATGCCCGTCTCGAGATGCTCGGCCAGGTCGCCCGAGGCATGATTTACGCTGTCGCCCGCAAGGGCGTGACCGGCGACAAAACGGAAATGGGCGCGGATCTGGAGGCATTTATCGCACGGTGTCGGCAGCACACGAGCCTGCCTGTTGGTGTTGGTTTCGGCGTCAGCGAAAAAGCCGATTTGGATTTTCTTCAGGGCAAAGCGGAAATCGCCATTATTGGCACTGCCGCCCTGAAAGCCTGGGAAGAGGGTGGCGAAACAGCTCTGCGCAAATTCTTTCAAGGCCTCGCAGGTTGATGCCAGGCGCCACGCGCACTACGTAAAAGCCCGGAAGTCGGCGGCTCTACCCAGGCTGTCCGCCACAGCCTGACAAGTGATATGGCCCTCTGCGGTGTTTACGCCCATGGCAAATCCGGCGTCGTCGCGAAGCGCCGAGACGCCCTCCTCAGCAAGTTTTATCACGTATGGCAGTGTCGCCTCGGTTAGCGCCAGCGTAGACAAACGGGGGTAAGCGCCGGGCATATTGGCGACGCAATAGTGGATCACACCGTGCTTTTCGTAGACCGGGTCGGTGTGGGTTGTCGGTCGCGACGTCGCGACACAGCCGCCCTGGTCAATACTGACGTCGACAATCACCGAGCCCCGAGGCATGGTTTTCACCATATTTTCACTGATCACGGCGGGCGCGCGGGCCCCGCGAACGAGTACTGCGCCCACCAGTAAATCAATATCTTCGAGTTCGACCTCGATATTGCTCTGATTGGACTCGATAAATCTAAGACGTGTGTTTAATGCGGATTCCAGCAGGCGGGTTTTGCTTGGGTTATGCCCTGCAATCACAACTGACGCACCAAGGTTGTGGGCAACTTTTGCGCTGTGTTGTCCGACGACCCCGTCGCCGACGACGAGTACTTTACCAAAGCGTCGATCAAACAACTCTGACAGCAGCATGCCCCTGCCACCATTGTGCCGGGCCAAATGATAGTTGCCCATAGTGACAGCCATACTGCCAGCGACTGCGCTCATGGGCGCGAGCAGAGGTAATTGCCCGGCTGCGTTTTCGACGGTTTCGTAGGCAATTGCCAGTGTTTTGGACGCCAATAGCGTGTCGGTAAGTGTTGACGTGACGCCAGCCAGATGAAGATAGGTAAACAACATCTGACCGCGCAGAAAAGCAAATTCCTCCGCTAACGGCTCTTTTACCTTTACTACCAGATCTGCCTGCCAGGCCTCGGATGGGTGCTCGACGAGTTCAGCGCCAGCCTCCCTGTAGTCGGTGTCGCTAAAGCCCGCGCCGTGGCCCGCGTTCTTTTCCACCAGGACGCTGTGGCCGGCCTGCACCAATTGACCAGCGCCCGCTGGCGTCATCGCCACTCTTTCTTCTGCGACTTTGATTTCCCTGGGGATGCCAATCTTCATGCTTGTGTCTAAAGTTCTGTCAAGGTTTCCATAACTTGGGTTGTTACCGCTCGCTATCCGTCGATGAGGCCGAAAGGTCGGGTCGACGGTAGACGATTACTTAGACCGAATAATCAAGCCCATGTTCGGTAAGGCGTGCTAATTACAGCGGCCAGACGACGTCTTGTCCATGGGTAATACCTGTTGTAGGTCAACCTGCGCCTCTTTCGTGCGTTTTAACATGGTTCAGTCTAGGTATTGGAATGAATAACGGCCATGAAACTTTCCAGCGTGTTGATCACTTTGGCGATAGCGCTCTTACTGTCGGCTTGCGCGGGACGCCACCGGCAGGGCGGCGACATTATTATCGACACGAAAAATGTCGATATGGAAATGTACTACCAGGATTTGCACGAGTGCCGAAATTACGCCGCGCAGGTGAAATCTGGTGAGAAAACCCTGGGTCGCGCTATTGGTGGCGCCATCGTCGGCGGCGCAGTAGGTGCCATTGTCGGCGATAGTGGCACGGCAAAAAGAGCGGCAGGCGCTGGCGGTGTCCTCGGTGGCGCCGAAGGCGTTGGGGCTGCACACCGGGAAAAACGTCAGGTGGTGCGTAATTGCCTGCGAGGCCGGGGTTACCGGGTGTTAAACTAACGATGACGGTATCACTTCGCTAACGGCTTGATTTGGCTATTCCTGCCGCTTTCCTGGATGTATTTCGATTCATCGGTCCCCGTCCAAAAGGCGCTGAGCCTGCCCCGCGAGCCGCGGTAGCCGTGGCATCGTGCTAGACTGTTTGTTCATATCCCGGAGCAAACTTTGTTATGTCTGATAAATACAGCACTGCCGAGCTGCAGGTCAGTTATGGTATCGGCCGTCAAATGGGTGACCAGCTCAACAACAGCCCTTTTGAAGACCTCGACCTGAGTGCGCTCGTCGACGGTATATCCGATGCCATTCAGGGCAAGCCCAGTCAAGTCGAGGTTGATGTAATTCGCTCCGCATTTGACGAGGTCAATAAAGGTATCGAGGCGCGCAAGGCGGAAGATAAAGAAAAGCATGCCTCAGAAGGCGAAAAATTCCTCGCAGAAAATGCCCAACGGGGAGAGGTGACGGTTACCGAGTCCGGCCTGCAATATGAGGTACTCGAAGCGGGCAGCGGCAAAACGCCTGGTGTTTCTTCCAAAGTCAGCACCCATTACGAGGGTAAGTTGATCGATGGACGTGTCTTCGACAGCTCCTATCAGCGTGGGCAACCTGCCGAGTTTCCGGTAAGCGGGGTAATAGCTGGCTGGACAGAAGCCCTGCAGTTGATGGAGGAAGGTGCCAAATGGCGCTTGTACGTCCCTTATCACCTGGCATACGGGGAGAAAGGCGCGGGTGGTTTGATCGGCCCCTATGCTACGTTGATTTTTGATGTTGAGCT
The DNA here is from genome assembly GCA_002431545.1 of Cellvibrionales bacterium UBA5860. Taxonomy (GTDB): domain Bacteria; phylum Pseudomonadota; class Gammaproteobacteria; order Pseudomonadales; family Porticoccaceae; genus HB2-32-21. The sequence goes on from DJFY01000048.1 coordinate 17,528, forward strand.
GATTGCAGTGTTAGGTTGAATAAAGCCGGATCTAAAGTGCATCGGGCTGTTAACTGTTTGCCGCGACGCGAGCGGTTAATAGCTAATAACAGTCGTGGTGGGCTGGTTTTATTCGGCCCGGAATGCAGCAACACTGCTTGCGTTTAACCAAATTCCGTTTTTCGCGTTGCTCTCGCCGGGAGTCTCAATGGCGTTAACTTGTTTCACCAAACGCAAGGAAAGCGTCGGTAGCTATATCTGACATCGCGGCGCCTGCCATAAAAGCCTGTTTGCGCATTTTTTGGACGAAAGTGGGCGCGCCGCACAAATACACGCCATAACCGGATAAATCCGAAAAGCGCTCACGACAATACTGGTAGATATCGGCTTCAATGAGTCCCGGGCAAGCTTTTCCTTCCCATGTTTGCACCAGAAATTGCAGTTCGACCTGGGGGAATTCTTCGACCAGACGTAACAGGGCTCCTTGGTAATAAAACCCGGAATGGCGCGCGGCGCCAACGAGCAGGTAAATTGGTCCGTGGTGTCCATTTACCAGAGCATCTTTGAGTACCCCGAGCACGGGTGCCAGGCCGGTACCGATGGCAGCCAGTAACAGCGGGCGATCCTGAGTATGGGAATATACGCAACTGCCCATCGGTCCCTGTAATGTGAGTTCGTCCCCACACTTGAGATCGTTGCAGAGCCAGGGACTTATGGCGCCTCCGGGAATATGTTTGACATGCAATTCGAGCCATTTGTCCTGTGTTTGGTGGCTGGCGAGAGAGTAGCTGCGCGCTGTGGAGGAATCTTTCCAGAGCGTGATGTACTGCCCCGGTCGATAGTCCATGTCGGCGTCTAGCTGCAAGCGTACCACCTGGTCCGACAGCCATTCCCGGTTGACCAGTTTGCCGCGCACGCGGTTGGCGCCACTGTCCGGGCGACGCACGTGAATGGCGGATGTCGGTTGGCATTGGCAGCTGAGGAAGTAGTTCAGATCCCGTTGAGCGGCACTCAGGCCTTGCTGGTGCCGCGCGGCGACCTGTTGCTCATCCGTAAGCAGAACACAGGCCTGACAAACACCTGCGCGACAACCACTGGGGATTTCTTTGCCGTGCCGGTTTAGCGCGTCGAGGACCGATTCCCCGGGTCGGCAGTCGAGTTCCTCGCCTTCAAAAAAAATCGCGGGCACGACTTATAACGCCGTTACAGGTTGAGGATGTCGGATTTGGTGCCGCCGACGATGGACATGACTTCATCTATTTTTACCTGTGGCACATTGAGCTCTTCCAGCGTAGCCAGTAAGTCCTCGGCTACCGCGTTGAAATGCTCTTCTGTGAGGTTCATGTGCCGGTGGGCCTCGCGTAAATCCTTGCCCGTGTAATTGTTGGGGCCGCCAAAGGCCATCGTCAGAAAAGCCTTTTGTTTGGTGTGTTGGCCTTCCATGTCGACGGTGTCGAAAAAATGGCTGATTCGGTCGTCAGCCAGTACCTTGCGGTAAAAAATATCGACGGCGGTGTCGATGGCATCTGCGCCGCCCAGTTCATCAAATAGAGACATGAGAATCACCTTGGTAAGTCGCTAAGTTAAAAATCTGCAATAACACGGTCTTTTGCCGGATCATTGCACCTGACTGGCCATGTAGCGCACGGCCTCTGCCACCTCTTCGTCCGTCAGCTCAGATTTGCCGCCTTTTGGCGGCATCAACCCGAAGCCGTTGATGGCGTGCTCAATCAAAACGTCGACCCCCTGATCCAAACGTCCTGCCCACATCTTGCCATTGCCGATAATCGGTGCGCCGTTAAGTCCCTGGGCATGGCAAACTTTGCAGTTTTCCGCCACCAGCTTTGCTCCCGCACTCTGCTGATTGACGCTCGCGCCGGGTCCGGATTCATTTTCACCGCAACTGGTTAGACTGAGGGTGATGGCCAAGAGCGCCCCAATCCGGTTAAGGTTGTTTTTTTTGTTGGTGAAACGTGCCGCCGGTTGCGGGGGTGTCATTTGAGTGGTACGCGTATGACCACGCCCCCCATCACGTCACCCATTTTGAAGTCGGTTTTTGGGGAATCTTTGTGCTCGTTATGGCAGCTTATACAGGCCTCCGATACTGCGACGTCCGGATACACAGCGGTATAGTAGGTGACCCCTCCAAGTTCCTCTGAACCGTAAAAGTTTTCCCCGGGATTATCTGCTACATACTGCAATCCCTGTTTTTCCATCTCGGTTTTAGGTGCATTTTGTTTGTTCACTGGCCAGATTGATTGCAAGGAGTAGGTGAATTCGTCGGTCATGTCGGCGACCCTTTCTGCGCCAGCTCTAAACATTTGCGCGGGCAGCGGTGCACCGTTGTCTATATCCTGCCAGTGCTCGTCCGGCTTAATGGTGTTGACGCCGTTGGGCCCCAGGCGTTGAATGATCAGTTTGGTGTAGTTCGTGCGATCTGCCTTCATGACGGCGAATAGCGAGTCGGTATAAAGTTTGGGATCTACGCCCGCTTGTTTTTCGCCGCAACCGATCATTCCTGCGGCAGCAATGGCGAGTGCGCCGGCAAGTATTGGTTTGTTTTTCATAGCGGTATCTCCTGGAAGTAAAGAAATTTACGGGGTTTGCTCCCGTTTCACGGCCCAATCAATGGAAGGGACATGTTTTGCAGGTCGCCCCGCAAAATTTTTGTCGATCAGTTTTTTGTCGGCCAGAGCGTCGATAGCAAAGCCGAGACTGTGACATTGCATACAGATGGGGCGAATCATTTTTTCGTTGGGCCGCAGGTGCATATTCTGGTTGTGTTCCACTCCCAATACGGCGTCGACTTTTGCTGAGATGGGCCGGCGTGGCATATGGCAGGTGGCGCAAGTTACTGCTTGTTCTGGGGGCAGTTCGCCTGCTGCTGCGCGGGCAGCAAGTTTGCCGTGGGGCGATTGTTCAAAGGCCAGGCTATGAGTGTCATCGTGACAGTTGAGACAAGCGGCCACCGCAGCGCGTTGCGTGTCGAAGTCATGGGCGCTGTGACAGGCAACGCAAGAGTGCTGTGTGTCCCGGCTAAGTGGCTTCATAGGTAGCTTGGCCTCGGCTGGCGTTATGGCTTCGAGACCCTGAGCCAGTCGCATGCCGTGCTTGCCGGCGAGAAATCCTTCTGCTTCCTTGTCGTGGCAGGTCTCGCATTGCGCCAACTTCGGCTTGTCGAGCCAGTCGCCATCGTCGTTGCTATGACATGCGCCGCAGCTTACGCCGGCCTGGGCATGACTACTGGCCAGCCACTCTCCATGTTGCTGGCTATGCAGTTGCTGCTTGTCGCTGAACCGGGGAAAACGCTGTATGTCGAGGCTTGCTGTGCCGACGGCAGCGGCTTGGGGGAGCGGAATTTCCCGGATGTTCTTCAGCCATTCGCCCATGGCGTTAGCAGCGAGAAAGTCCTCGTATAGGGCCCTATTGTCATGATAATTGTGGCATCCCGCGCTGGCGCAGGAATTAAATTCGAGATCTTGGTGGCTGGGCCTTTCCTCGCTGATATCCTGGTGACAGTGGTAGCAATAATCGTCGGGTAATGTGACGCCCATGATTCGCGTATGCTCCTGTTGGTGTTCGATATGGCAGGTAATGCAGTAGCGGGCGTCGAGGACGTCAAGCCTGTCGGCATTTCTCGGGTCGGTAAATTTTTTCCTGGGATGAGAGTCTTGAGCGGCCTCCAGTTCGGCGCCGTGGCAATTGATGCAAGCGTTTTGCAGTGTGTCTTTCCCGCCAAAGGCTTCGCTATGACATGCGGTACAGGCCATTTCAATTTGGTGATGCCCCCATGTAGGTTCACCCACCAATAAAGATTGTTTATCAGGGTCAATGAACATTTTGAATCCGTAAAAGCCTGCTATACCCGCGGTAATGAGTAACCACGCCAACCAGACATACTTTTTCAATAGTCGTCTTCCTATCCACGGCTCGCCTAAAAGTAGTACACACTGACAATATGGGTGAGAATCAGGGCGGGTAGGGGCCAACTCACTGCGATATGCAGCCAGTTACAGGCGCTGCGGAGCTTTTGGGCGCGTAGCGGATTCACGTAATGATTTAGCGCCACTACCGCCCCGGTAGCTGCGCCCATCCCCAGCACGACAAGAAAGTTAAGCATTAAGAAAAAATTGAGATTAATGCCTAGTTGTAACCCGGTATGCAGGATCAACAACAAGGCAGCTACTGTTCCGAGGCTTGCATGACTCAGCCGCCACGCTGCGAAAGTACCCAGCCACGAATAACCTAATCGTTTGCGCAGAGACATCAAAAGTCCGACTAGAGTTAAGCCGACCAGGCTGAAACCGGTCACCTGCTTCCACAATTTGTCATTCCAGATCGATTCAAACCAACTGACTGATTGCACGCTAGAGGCACTTTGCTGTTCGGGTACAGCGGCGATAATTGCAATCACGGCCACGGCGGCAATGCACGTGACCAGAAGCGATCGAGAGCCCCATTCTTTTTCCAGACGTTGTGGCATGCCTCCCAATTCGCTTACCAGGCGCGTCATAAGCGGTTTGCAGGATCCGCAGACTGTGCCTGCCTGAGTTTTATTCTGGAGTGATTCAACTGTGGTGCAACCTTGCGTCGCGTGTGCCATCAGTTGTCCTTGGGTAATGTTGTTGCATTGACAGATGACCGCGGTGGCTGGCCAGCTTTTGATGTCTTCTTCGTCCTTGCTTGACCATAAACTGCCGCTTCGTTGAAAGCGCGCGAGCTGGTACCAGTGTATGCGGCGTTGCGCGGTAAACGCTTCCTGTATACGACTCAGCTCCAGCCAGTCACCGACGCTGACAACGCCGAAAAGCCGCTTGCGGTAGGTGACCAGGCGCCGGTAAACACCCGTCTCCGCGTCCCGATAAATGTAGCTTTTCTGGAACGGACGTTCTGATAGCTCGGCCACCTCGCCTATACTGCATATGTTTTCGCCGACCACTTTCAAGCGGTTAACTACTTGTGAGCCGACATAGTGGGATTTTTTGCTGCCACAAATTGCTTCTACGGCGACTGCAGCTTGTTCGTATCCTGGGTTAACGATGCCGTAGGTGAGGCCGCGGTGTTCACAGCATTCACCAATTGCAAAAATATCAGGGTTGGATGTGCGTAACTGATCGTCGACGACGATGCCCCGGCGTACCGCAAGTCCGGCGGCACGCGCGATCTCGACGTTTGGCGTGATGCCCGCGCAAAGCAAAACCGTGTCACATTCGATAGTCTCTCCATCGTATTTCAGTACGCCAGTCACTCTCCCGTTGCCGTATATTTCTCTTACGCCGGCGTTGGTTTTGATTTCGATATCAAATTTTTCCACCGCGGTCTGCAGTAAAGACGATGCTTCGTCATCAAGTTGCCGATTCATCAGGCGTGGCCCCTGCTGAATCAACGTGACCCTGGTGTTGAAATGCCTAAGTGCTTTGGCCGCCTCGACTCCGAGCAGACCACCCCCGACTACAATCACATGCCGTGTCCTGGCAAGGCGGGCGTAAAGAAACTCGGCGTCCTTCAAATTACGAAAGGTATAAACCCCTGTTTGATCGACGCCTTTAACTGAAGGTATATGAGCGCGAGCGCCGGTGGCCAATATTAATTTATCGTAGGCGTGTACCGTCCCGGAGGCATCGGTCACGGTTTTTTGCACCGGATCAATGCACTTGATCACCGAAATGGTGAATTTAAATTTTGGATGTTCCGATGTTGCCGGTAATTTTAAATCTATTGCTTCTCTTGAAACTTCACTGGCCAGCATCGCTGACAGCTGTACACGGTTATATGGGCGATACGGTTCATTGCCGAATAAGTGAATCGAGGCTTCTGGCTGGCGTTGATAATAATTTTGAACAAAGCGCACACCGACGGGACCGCTGCCAATCACGATGATGCGCGGTACCGATGGAGTTACAGCGGTTACCTTGTGCTGTAACGTGCTTTCAGGGCTGGCAGCCGTCGCTGGCCGGACTGAATTATTAATAGCCATCTACATAGCCTAAAGAAGCCCACCGGTGTCAACAGCGGATGTTGGCCGGTGAGCTTCTTTGCTCTATTACCTTGAATTAATTTGTCAGGTGACCGGCCGCAAAAAAGCGGGCGACATGTCCCGCAGACGCGAACCGGTGCGGTAAAACGCCATCATGGCACTATGAGTTCCAGCAAATGTCGTGCCACTGGTGGAGGTAGGCTCACCCGGATGAGCGTTAAAGAGGGTGCTGCAGTATCGTATTTTTATATGTAGGGCTTGAGTTTCGTTTAGGGTAGGGCCAGCTAACACCGAGAGGGTTAACTTTGGCCGAGAGTGCTTATTAAGCGCGACATAGGTTAGTGAAAATAGAATTAATAGTGCTGGGTTGAGATCTGAAAACGTAAGAATGACCATGAAATCTTTTCGGGATATCAGCGTGACGCGGGCCGTAATGACTATGCCTGCATTAATTGTGTGGAGAGGGGCTGAATTGCCTCTTCGTAATTGGGCTGTCTTGAGCCCGCAAAGTGATAGCTTTACGAAGACGGGCGCGGTGTATGATGCCGCACGAAAATGATGATGTGCCGGTGAATAACGTCTGGAACATACACGATAATTAGGGTGGTAATGGTGACGATGACCGATGAAGAAAAGGTTCTATTGCATGAGCGGCGTGGCCATATTGGCCTCATTACTTTTAATCGACCCGAACAGCGCAATGCGTTGTCACCGCAACTGCTGCGGGAGTTGAGCGAAGTACTCGCCCGCTGGGCAGATTCTGGCGAAATTAGGGTGGTGATATTTACTGGCGCCGGCGACAAAGCCTTTTCTGCCGGTTACGACATCAGCGCCATTGAAACGGTGGGACCGGGTCACAAGGAGAAGAAGGCAGATGGCGGCAGCGCCACACCCTTTGAGCGCGCGCTTGGCGAAGTCAGAAATTTCCCCTATCCAACCATAGCCATGATTAATGGCCATTGCTTTGGCGGCGCCTTACACCTTGCTCTATGCTGTGATTTGCGAGTCGCTGCCGATCATATCTCCATGGGTATGCCGCCGGCCAAGCTCGGTGTCGTTTACGGACCCGAGGGGTTGCTCGAGTTTATCCAGGTGCTTGGCAGCGCGCGAGCACGCGAACTCCTGTTTACCGGTCGCGCCTACCGCGGTCGGGAAATTGTCGATATGGGCCTAGTGCGCCAGCTGGTGCCCAAAGAGGCATTGGCGCCAACCGTATTTGAATTTGCCGAAGAAATCGCCGGCAATGCACCGCTGGCACTACGGGGCATAAAGCGCATTATGAATATGGTGGAAGCGCCGGAATTTGCTGGAGACCTGAAAGCCGAATCCAAAAAACTGGTGGCCGAGGCTTTTGCCAGCGCTGATTTAAAGGAAGGCCAGCGCGCTTTTCTGGAAAAACGCAAACCTCAGTTCAAGGGTGAATAACATGGCGGTTTGCTGGTGCAGCCCCTAACACGGGGGCGACTTTAGGATGTGAGGATTAGAGCGTGTTGATGTAAACGACACCATTAACCGGCGTAATCCCCCTCGAAAGCGCCAAGTATCACAAATATTTAGTATTAAAAGTTTTTGAAGGACTAGTACGAGGAACCTGTATGAAGAACTGTAACTTTATATGAAAGACTTTGCCGATAAGCTGCAACGATTCGTCTGCGCGGTTGAGGGGCGGGACGGCCAAGCCTTCGGCGCCCTCTTTACCGAGGATGCGGTTTACCACGATGCCATTTACGGTGCGGTTCACGGGCGCGAGGCCATTTCCCGCATGATGGCCGAAGACTGGTACAAGGATGGTGATTGTTGGTTGTGGGATATGTTAGAGCCGGTATGTAACGCTCGGCGGGGCTACGTGCGTTACGTGGCCAGCTTTCGTTCAGTTAACCGCTTTAGCCGTGGTAATCGCGTGGTAGCGCAGGGTGTCGGTATGTTTACGTTCAGGGATGACCTCTTTGATACGTACCACGAAATTGCCAATGGCACCCCAGCACTGTGGGATCTCAATGTTCGCGGCGAGCACCTGGAGCGGGTGGTTAAACGTATTGCCGACAGCCAGCGGGCAAGCGCCGCACTGGTTGACCATTATCGCGGCGCGCGCGCCCCACATTAGTCCGCTTCTCATATCAGACCGTTTCGCGCTCAGGTCTCCTGCAGGTTTCGGCCACTGGTTTCGGTCAACATAACCACTGAGATGAGGGTCAGCACTGAGGCGGCAGCGATGTAGACGGCCACATAAAACACACCAAACTGATGCCAGAGGGCGGTGGCAATCATCGGCGCCAGTGCTCCTCCGAGGATGGCGCCCAGTTGATAACCCAGAGAGGCCCCCGAGTAGCGCACGTGGGTGCTGAACAGCTCCGCCAGTAGCGCGGCCTGGGGGCCGTACATCAATCCCATAAATATCTGGGCGATACTGATGGCCACGGTAATCCAAAGAAAACTGCCGGTGTCGATCAGTGGAAACAGGGCGAAGGCCCAGATGCCGCCTAGAACTGCACCAGCCATGTAAATTCCCCGTCGGCCCATGCGGTCGGAATAAATGGCCGCACCGAAGTTGGCGGCGATTTGCACGAACGATGAAATCAAAATGGCCGTGAGCAGGAACTCCCGAGGCAGGTTAAGGCCGGAGCTCTGGGTGCCATAGGCCACTACAAATACCACCAGAATATAAAAAGTCACCTGCACCGCGATAAAAGCGCCGGCGGCGAGCAGGATTTGTCGGGGGTGAGATGTGATGGCTTGCAATACTGGTGAATCTTTAAGGCGGCCCTTTTTTGAGGCCTGGGTGGCCGTAGGTAGCTTATTGTCTTTAGCATGCGCTGTGTCCCGGCTGGTTCCAGCCGTGTGTTCTTCCTGGTAGTTCTGCAACTCTTTAAACGCCGGTGTTTCCTCCAGGTGTAATTGCACGTACATACTGAGACCGATCAACACGATGCTGGCCAGAAAGGGAATGCGCCAGCCCCAGTCCTGAAACTGCTGATCGGTGACCAGAGCGTTAACGCCGAGAAAGGCGAGATTGGCTAGAATCATGCCTACAGGCGCACCAGCCTGGGCAAAGGCGCCGTAATAGCCACGGCGATTTGCTGGCGCATTCTCTGTAACCAGCAGCATGGCCCCGCCCCACTGCCCGCCGACCGCCAGACCCTGGGCAAAACGTAACAGGGTGAGTATCAATGGCGCAGCAATGCCAATGCTGGCATAGGTGGGCAGCACACCGATCAATGTGGTGGCCACGCCCATGAGCATCAAAGCGCTGACCAGGGTGGCTTTGCGGCCGATGCGGTCGCCAAAGTGCCCAAAGATCATGCCGCCGATAGGGCGGGCGATAAAACCTACGGCAAAAGTGCCAAAGGCGGCGATCAGGCTGACGAGTTCCGGCATGTCCTCTGGGAAAAAGGCGGCTGGAAACACCAGTGCGGCTGCCATGCCGTAGATAAAAAAATCAAACCACTCGATGCTGGTGCCCGCCAGGGCGGTCAGAGCCACCCGGCGCATGCTGCGCTCGGGTGCGGTCGCGTAGGGGGAAGCCACGGTTTCTCCGGATTCTAATTATTATTGGAGCTACTAGAGTAGCCTATTGGCTATGAAGCCTCCACCTGCTTGCCCGACTCTTTGGCAAGTGCCGTGGGGACGAATTGTTTTCAGCCCGGCGGCAATGGTGTTACTGATGTTTTCGGCGGAATTTTGCTTATGAAGTGTATACCGGGCCCAAGAGGGGGCGTTTGTTCGGATTGCCCATGCCCATCAGAGCGGGCGCCATACAGCGGCCCAGTTTATGGATGGAGGATGGCTTTGCGCCACAGATAGGAGGAAGTGGGATTGCCATGCAGAAACAAGATTGGGTTGCCGTCGTCTTGTCCGGTGTATGCCGTTTTATAGTCGTTAACGACGGCGGTTTTTTATCGGTATGCATCTCAGGGAGCATTTGGATCGCAAATATGCGCTCGTTTTCTATTCAAGTGGAGTCTATTTGTCAGAGATCAACCCGATTCTGCTGATATCTGGCCCGACCAGGAGGGTTGCCAAGCTGACTGATTTCACATTAGTGTCTAATTCACGTTGATATACTAAAGAGCTGTGAGAAACGAGTATTAGTTACTCTTAGAGGCACTGTGTATGCAGGTGGACAAAGGAAGGTTAGAGATAGCCGTATTGGGGCTAGGCTATGTAGGTCTGCCGTTGGCCGTTGAGTTTGCAAAGAAGTATTCGACATGGGGTTTTGATATTAATTTGCGCCGTATCGAGCAACTGACGGATGGTATCGATAGTACTCGAGAGGTAGCGCGTGCTGACCTGGAAGCGGTACAACGCAAAGACGGTAGTGACACGGGTGTTGTGTTTACTCGGGACATCGAAGATATCCGTAGCTGCAACATTTATATTGTCACGGTCCCCACTCCCATTGATAGCCATAATCAACCGGATTTCACACCTTTGCTGGGCGCCAGCGAAGCGGTGGCTTCAGTGTTGTCGAAGGGCGATGTGGTTATTTTCGAATCCACGGTTTATCCGGGCTTGACCGAAGAGGTTTGCGTACCGGTGCTTGAGCGGGTGTCGGGTCTCGGTTTCAACGTCGATTTCCATGTGGGCTATAGTCCGGAGCGAATCAACCCGGGAGATCCCGACCGTCGCCTGCCCGATATCAAAAAGGTTGTCTCGGGATCTACGCCGGAAACAGCCGCATTTGTCGAAGAACTTTATGCTTCGATTATCAGCGCTGGCACGCACCGCGCTTCTTCGATACGTGTCGCGGAAGCCGCCAAGGTGATTGAAAATATTCAGCGCGATGTCAACATCGCGCTTATTAATGAGCTGGCGATTGTTTTTGCGCGCGCCGGCATCGATACGCAGGAGGTGCTGGAAGCTGCTGGCACCAAGTGGAATTTTTTGCCGTTTCGTCCCGGCCTGGTCGGTGGGCACTGTATTGGTGTCGATCCCTATTATCTGACATACAAGGCAATGGAACTCGGTTATCATCCCGAAATGATTCTGGCCGGTCGTCGAATCAACGACGGGATGGCAGAGCATATCGCGAGTCAAGTCATAAATCTGATGACAAAAAAGCGAATTCAGGTTGTCGATGCCCGTATCCTTGTGCTCGGTATGACGTTTAAGGAAAATTGTCCCGATATTCGCAATACAAAAGTGACGGGTGTTATCAAAAAATTTGTCGAGTTTCATGCCAGAGTCGAAGTGTATGACCCCTGGGTAGAACCGTCAGATGTGGATTCAGACGATTTTAGCCTGATTGGTGCGCCGGTGAGTGGCGATTACGATGCAATCATTCTCGCGGTCGCCCATCGGGAATTCAGGGAAATGGGCGTGGATGCTATTCGCCAGCTCGGCAAAGCCGAACATATTTTATACGACGTGAAGAGTGTATTTGAAAGCCGCTTCGTCGACGGACGACTTTAGGCAAATGGCTGGTACCCGCTACGAGGCAGTAAAGCTTGATCTGCAAAATCACCCCAGGACCTGGCTGGTGACGGGGGTGGCGGGGTTTATCGGATCCAATCTACTGGAACAATTGCTGGCCTTGGGCCAGCGCGTGGTTGGCCTCGACAATTTTTCAACGGGATATCGACACAACCTCAATGAAGTATTGGCAGCACGTGGCGCTTGTCCGGAGCTACTGACCTTTATCGAAGGCGATATTTGTGATCTCGATACATGTCGCCAGGCGATTGTCGGTGTCGACTATGTGTTGCATCAGGCTGCCCTGGGCTCAGTGCCCCGTTCGATCGAAGACCCTGTCGCGACCAACAGAGCCAATATCGATGGTTTCCTCAATGTATTAACGGCGGCTAAAGATGAAGGTGTGGCTCGCGTTGTCTACGCCGCTTCCAGCTCCACCTATGGAGACCATCCGGGCTTGCCAAAGGTTGAAGATAAAATCGGTAAGCCGCTTAGCCCCTATGCCGTTACCAAGTACGTCAACGAGTTATACGCCGATGTTTTTGCTAGCGTGTATGGCCTGGAAAGTGTCGGGTTGCGCTACTTTAATGTTTTTGGCCCGCGCCAGGACCCCAACGGCGCTTATGCGGCGGTGATTCCCAAATGGATCGACGCGTATATTCGCGGAGATTCGGTTTACATTAACGGCGATGGCGAGACCAGTAGGGATTTTTGCTATATCGACAATGCGGTCCAGGCCAATCTTCTCGCCGCAGTTGCGCCCCGTGAACACGCAAATACCGTCTATAACGTCGCCGTAGGCGATCAAACCACACTTAACCAGCTTTTTGAATTTATAGAAACGCGATTGTTAGAAAGATTACCAAACCTGGCGAAGTGCTCACCGGTTTATCGTGAATTTCGCGCCGGAGATGTTCGGCATTCACTGGCAGAAATCGGTAAGGCCCGTAAGGGGCTTGGGTACTGCCCAACTCATGAAGTTGGTGAGGGGCTTGGGATCGCCATGGACTGGTATATCCAGTGCTCGCGAAATAAATGACGCCGGGATCTATGAGGCATTGATGATTTTTTCCACCCAGGTTTTCGCAGCATCCTCGATCAGCGAAAGTGCGCGGGTAAAATATTCTTTGTTCTTACGGTAGGGGTCGTGGATTTCTGAACTGGTCCATTCTCCCAGTCGAAAAACCTTGCCGCGAGTTTGTGGGTATTTCCTCTCGATAAATGTCTTTTGGTTTCTTTCCATGACCAGAATAATGTCCGCCCAATTAAGCAAATTAGGATTAATTTGCCGGGCGATGTGCATATCGATGGGAAGCCCGCGATGCTCCATCAATTCCTGTGCGTAGGGATCTGCCGGATGGTCTACCAGTGCGTGTATGCCGGCGGACTCGACACTAACATCCCGGCCGGCCCTACTATCCAGCATATCTCTTAATAGTTCTGCGGCCATCGGGCTGCGGCAAATGTTGCCTGTGCATACGACGAGTACGTTATTGATCATTGCCTGGAGGAGCCATTAAAGCCCGGGAAGCTATTGGATGGGCCAAGGTTTTCTGTGTGTGGTCCGGATTGTTTACGATTGTGTATTTAGTATCAAACAGTTACGCGTAAAACCAAGAATTAATCCAGTTATTGTAAACGGCGCTCGGCAGTGGAAAAACCCCATTACCACTTGAGGTAGATTTCGCGACGCTCGGTGGTTGCCAGGAAGTATAAAAATTGTGCTGATTTATGATCACAGCCAAGACGTGCGACTTCTTTTATTACATAATACTATTCTTGGTGGGCGTTTTAGTCTAATTGTTTCGAGTTATTGATACGAGTTATTG
>DJFY01000048.1:30965-38703 GCA_002431545.1 Cellvibrionales bacterium UBA5860
GTTATTGATACGAGTTATTGATATTGGTTGATATAGTGTTGCGAAATCGGTTGCAAATTTAAAGCGGGGTCGGGGAGACATGTCTAAGTCGTTACTCTATAGCTTTAGTTTACTTTCATTGGCCATATTTGGCTTAACCTCTTGCGGGGTCGCGCCCGGAATGAGTGCCAGCGGCATGCGAAACTCATCGAGTGTTGAGTTGCCCGGGCCTCAGGGGCAGGAAGCGCCGCCAGCCAACGTAGATGTTAAGTCCATATCCTCCGGGCTGATTCTGGAGCTGGAAGGGCATATAAGACGGGAAGCTGAAAACAGTAAAAATGCTCATAGCAACCCGGATTTGGGTGCATATGCTTATAAACTGGGGCCTGGTGATATCGTTTCGGTCACAGTCTGGGAGCACCCTGAGCTGACTATCCCGGCCGGATCTTTCCGGTCCGCTGAAACGGCCGGTTACCGTGTCGCCAACAACGGCACAATTTATTACCCCTATGCAGGTTCGGTGAAGGTCGCAGGTAAAACGCTGACTGAAGTTCGCGAACTGCTGACTAAAAAGCTGGACAAATACATCGAAAACGTAAAACTCGATGTTCAGATCGTTGTTTTTCGTAGCCAGCGGGTATATGTGGTAGGAGAAGTGAAAAATCCCGGTGTTCAGGTCATTGACGATATCCCGCCCACTGTAGTCGAGATGATTAACCGTGCGGGCGGTTTTACAGAACTGGCCGATAGAAAAAATATTACATTGACACGTGAATCGACGACTTATCGTGTCGATTTACAAGCGCTTTATGAGCTGGGTCAGATGGGCGAAAACGTACTCTTGGCACCCGGAGATGTAGTCAATATATGGGATGACAGTCTGAATAAAGTGTTTGTCATGGGTGAGGTGATCAGGCCGGGCTCTTACCCGATGGTTAAACACAGAAAATCCCTGGCGGAAGCGCTGGCTGATTCTGGTGGTGTTAACCAGGAGACATCGAACCCAGGACAAATCTTTGTCGTGAGAAGTTTTGAGGGCAAGTCAGAGATCTATCACTTGGATGGCCGGTCTCCCGATTCGATGATCCTGGCGGATCGGTTCCCTTTGCGGCCACGAGACGTCGTATATGTCGATACGGCAAAAATTGTTCGCTGGAACAGAATAATAAGCAATGTATCGCAAACCGTATCAACGCTAAATTCCGCCAGCGCGACCGATTTCCCTCTATTCCAGGGCGGGGGCAATAACTAGTCGTCCTAGTCCATGAATCATACCGATACAACTGACAGCACGAAACCCGGTTCGGACCAGGGGCAGACTCGCCGTCGTCTAAATAATGTGATCGACGAGGGTGTCGTCGATTTGCGGGAAGTTTTAGGTATATTTCTGACCTATCGCTGGCTCATATCGAGTGTGACTGTCGCTGCGCTTTTGTTTGCGGTGTTGTACTCGATATTATCGACCCCTATTTACCGGGTAGATGCTTTGTTACAGGTTGAGGAAAAGATATCCAGTGGTTTGAGTGCCTTGGGAGACATTACCGATATCTTGGATGGGCAGTCCAAAACCACAGCCGAAATAGAGATTCTTAAGTCCAGAATGGTGATGCGCGATGTTATCGATAAGCTGAATCTGGATATAGAAATAGCGCCGAAATATTTTCCTGTTATCGGCCCCGCTGCCGTTCGTTCTTATGAAAAAAGGCAACGACAGAAGGGAAGTGAGGAGGATCTCGCTGACCCCTTGTTTTACGCCGATAGCTATGCGTGGGGTGGTGAACGTTTAAGTATTGAAACGCTTCGTGTCCCGGAGCATCTTCTGGCGCGAAAACTAACGTTAGTTGCCGCAGGTGACAACCAATACCAATTAGTCGGTGAGGCGGGTGATCTATTGGTTGAAGGACAAGTCGGAGAATACTCGGCTTCGCCTGGGGATGCCAGCATCAAACTTTATGTGACTGAATTGAGAGCCCGGCCGGGGACTGAGTTTTATGTCACAAAGTATTCACTCCCGCAGGCGGTATCTATTGTGACCGACATGTTGGTTGTCAATGAAAAACATAAGAATTCCGGCATATTGGTACTCACGATGGATGGTGCTGATAAACAAAAGCTTGGCAAAACTCTTAACGCCATCGCCAATATCTATGTCGAAAGAAATGTATCGCGGCGTTCAGCCGAAGCGCAGAAATCGCTGGATTTCCTCGAGGAACAATTACCCGTTGTTAGAGAGCAGGTGGATACGGCAGAGAAAGCGTACGAAAGCTACCGAATACTGCATGGCTCTGTGGATTTAGGTATAGAAACTAAAGGGGTTCTGGAAAATATACTTAAAATCAATAGCGAGCTGCTCACTTTTCGTCAGGAGCGGGGGGAGTTACGGCAGAATTTCAAGGAAGCTCATCCAGTCATTAAAGGGCTGGATAAAAAAATCAGCAGTCTGGAAAATGAACTGTCGAAACTGGATGGTAAGGCAGCACGTTTACCGAAAACGCAGCAACACGTTTTGCGTCTGGAGCGTGATTTGCAGCTCAATACTTTGCTGTATAACAAGCTCCTGAACACGACGCAGGAGCTTCGGGTTGCTAAAGCGGGAACCGTTGGCAATGTGCGGGTCATTGATCATGCAGTCATACCGGACAGGCCAATCAAGCCCAAGAGCATGCTTATTATCGCACTCTCAATTGTCGCTGGCGCCGTATGTGGCGTCATTCTGTCTTTTTGTCACAAACTGATAAAAGGCGGTATTGAAGATCCCGATGAGCTGGAGCAGAAATTTGATATCCCTGTCTATGCTTCTGTAATGCATAGCGAAAATCAAAAACAAATCTCCAGAAAAAAAATAAGCGATCCGTTACTGGCAAAAAATCTGGACGATCCTGCAATAGAGTGTATGAGGAGCCTGCGTACTACGCTTCATTTCAAGCTTGAAAGTGCGTCGAACAACATAATTATGATTTGCGGTGCAAGTCCTGGGATTGGCAAGTCTTTTTTGGCTGCCAATCTCTCCGGAATACTTGCAGAGAACGGCAAAAAAGTATTACTTATCGATGCGGATCTGCGGCGCGGTTCTTTGCATGCGACTTTCAATCTTGCTAAATACGGCGGGCTGTCCGACCTTGTTACGGGTAGGTCGGAGCTTTCAGGCGTCATTAAAGATACCAGTTTTGACGCGGTTAAGGTGATTACCGCAGGGGAATATCCCAACAATCCCTCCGAATTGTTATTGCACAAGAACGTGACCAAGGTCATGGCGGCGGCGGCCAAGGATTTCGATTATCTGGTCATCGATACGCCACCCATTCTTGCGGTATCAGACGCAGCAATTATTGGACGCTACGCGGCTACCGTATTAATGGTATTGAAATCGAATAACCACACCGTAAGGGAAATTCAGCAGAGTGTTAAGAAGTTTGAGCAGGCTGGCGTAAACATAGATGGATTTGTATTAAACGATGTCAAGAGTTTTGCTGCCAAGTACGGTTACGGTGGGTATGTATATCACTACGATTATCATGGCTAAGACTTAGGCGGTGTATGGGCTTCAGGTCTGCAGAGTGCTAATTGCACAGTTTTGGCCGGTGTGATTCTGCGGCTGCTTTCTGACTGATTTAAACGAACAAGTAATTCGATTCTGGTCAAGGTCAGGTAATGCTTCTCAGGGCTTTCGTCCGAGTGTTCACAGTCGATTAAAAAGGTCCGCACGACGTTTGGCGTAAATAGCCGCTGTCGTAAAATGGGCACTCGTGAGTTTTCCCGGATCATAGAATGAAAGTGTAATCTCTCTATCATCCTATCCAAAAACGCTCATGAATTGTTCGAAATTAACTGCAGAATAGCATTGATTTTTGTTGCGCGATTGAGGAAAGATCAAATGGCGTGGGCCCCAAACATCGCGTTGTAGTGATCTTTCTGATTTCGGTAAACCTGTCTGGTTTCGGATAATACTAATCGCCATGTTACGCAAATTGTAAACTTCGATTTAGATCCGGGCTTGCTGTGATAATCAAGTCACATAGGTAAGGTCTCTACTTTAATGTTGGCTCCATGAGTTATCGTCAGGCGATTAAATCCGTATCGGTGCTATGGCTAAGTCTAATAGGAAGCGCGGTGCTTGCCTTTCTGACTCAGGTGATTCTAGCTCGTCAGCTTGGCCCCGTCAGTTTCGGTGAATTTTCTGCCGCTTTAGCGACTATTACATTGCTTTGCCCGTTAGCCGGTTTTGGGGTTTCCGGATTATGGCTAATAGTATTCGGCAAAGAAGGCTGGCTTGCCAACCGTTGGTTGCCAGCATCATTTAGATACATTTTTATAAGTACATTTATCGTAATTGCAACGTTGACGTTATGGGGGTTGTACGGGCCCCACGATACGCAGAGCCAACAATTACACATGATATTAATTGTCTGTGTCTTGGGTCAGCTGGTCATTGGTCTGGTATCGGCCAAGCTACAGTTGGAAGAGCGGTTTAACGCCTTGGCCCTGTGGTTGACGATGCAAAACGCGCTGAGGTTGGCTTTGGTCGGGTTCCTGGTGTTATCTGTGTTAGTGGAAGTAAGCGCCAGGCTGGTTGCCTATAGCTACGCTGTTGCTGCCCTAATCATGTCTGCTTTCGGAGCTAGGCCGCTGTTCCGCCTGTACCAGGGGAAGTTCGATCTCAAGGGCCACGATGTGGTTCGCGTGGCCACACCTGCTTTCCCTTCGACTGGCCGTTCTCCAAAATTGAGACAGGTCGCGGGTCGCTCGTGGCCTTTCGGTGTCGATAATTTTTATTTTCTCATGTTGTACCAGGGCGAGGTCATTCTTCTAAAATATCTGGATTCAGCTGAGTCTGCTGCATTTTATAATGTGGCTGCCCTAATTATTTTAGCGGTCTATCAGTTGCCAGTCGCAATTTACCAAAAGTTTATGAGGCCTAGGCTTTATAGAATGGTATATCAAAACTTTATTGGATTTCTTCATGTTTATAGCTTTGGCTGGAAATTCATGGCGATATTGGGTGTTTTGTGCATGGTCGGATTGTATTTTGTAGGAGCATGGTTTATTCAATTAATGTTTGGCGATAAATATTCGGCAGCGATAGTAATCCTTTACATTCTATGCCTGAGTATACCTGTTCGATTTGCGGCAATAGCCGCCGAAACAGCCTTAGAAGCAAAAGGTTATATAAAAAAGAAATTAGGGTATCTATCTCTTGTTACGGCGTGTAGCATTTGGGCCAATTTTCTGGTGATTCCCGAGTTTGGCGCAATAGGCGCGGCGACAGTCTCGGTATTTGGGCATCTCCTGATTCTTATACTTTACGTTTATTCTGTTCATAAAAATATTTTTAAAAGCGGGCAGGTCGCCTCGATAACCACTGCTTGATCAATAAAAGTGACTCTACTAGTGCCTTGCAAAACTGTTCATCGTACCGATTGCGGGATTTTAAAGACGCGTTGAGTGAATTTATAGAAAGCTAAAAATGCCTGAAAAAATCCGAATCGGTCTAGCCGTTTTTATAGGCTTATTGCTTGCGATAAGCACACAAACAAACTATCGCTTGACGGAAAACCTGGGCTTGGGGGAATTCGGTCTGGGTCTGTTTATAGGCTATGCTTTTTTAGTTTGTTGCGTGAGAGCTAACGCCCTGCAATTTCATCAGCGGCACAAAGCGATCTTGGTCCTGATGGGGTACATGATATTTGTTCTCCTGCCGGTTACGTTGGTGCACGATATCGAGGGCTACAGTGGAAGTTCCTTTCGAGATTGGCTGGCTTATATGCTGGCTATCTTGGCGATCGTGGCTATGGTCGTAACCGAAGTCAATACAACTTTAGCGGCCAGAGCGGCGGTTATATTTTGTCTTTTAATCTTTAGTATCCAGTATGTGTTTGGTGGCGAGCAATCCTGGTACTACGCTGTTAGGTTTACCGGTGGTGCAAAAAATCCCAATCAACTCGCGCTCGCTGTTATTTGTTGCGTACTACTTACGTTTGCCTCTGGTTTTGGTAAGACAGTAAAACTGCTTTTGGTCGCCATAGCGATTTTTTTTGGTGTACTTTCCGTTTCCGACGCTTTCTTTGTGTTTTTAGTGTGCACGTTATCCGCCAGTGTGGTATTACATCTGTTGCCTCAACAGTACAGAGCAGTTTTACTCATTCCCGCGTTAATTGTCCCCGCTTCTTTTTTGGTGTTAATACTGGACGATATCAAGCGGAAAGTGTCCTATTTATGGTATCTGGCAGATGAGGGCGATACCCGACTGACGCTATTTTCAAATGGCATTGACGCATGGCTGTCAGGCTTTCTTTCCTTCTTTTTGGGGAACGGCGCTGGCAGTTTTTCTGGGTTTAACAATGCCTTCGAAGGTGTTGAGGCGCATAACACGCCGATTGATCTATTGGCTATAGGCGGACTTCTGGGGTTGGTAGTTATTTATTACCTGCCAGTGAAAAATGCCGTGATGTCCTATCGCTTGAACGAGAAGATGGTATTTGCTGGCTCTGCCGGTTTAATCGTTTATTCCTTGTTTCATTACATTATCCGTCATCCGATATACTGGTTTACTCTGTTCGTCGTGGCCGAATATTTGTCTATGGTTTACGCGCGGAGGCGCGAGGCCTGATATGTGTGGTATCGCTGGGTATTGGCAACGAGGTAGGGCCGACGCGGATATAGCCCGAAATATGGCCGACCAAATAGCGCATCGGGGACCGGACGATGCGGGCGTATGGCTGGCGAAATGCGGCAATTTTGCGTTTGCCCACAGAAGATTGTCTATTATCGATTTAACACAGATGGGCCATCAGCCGATGGTATCTCCGTCTAATCGTTACGTAATTTCTTTTAACGGTGAAATATACAATCATCTCGAATTGCGCAGCGCGTTATCCGGCAGAGTAGATACCTGGCGTGGTCGTTCAGACACTGAAACTTTGCTGGCCGGCTTTGATTCTTGGGGCGTAGAGGAAACCCTGCAGCGATCTACCGGGATGTTTGCATTTGCTTTATGGGATCAGGTATCAGGAGATCTGATCCTGGCGCGTGATCGCCTCGGCGAAAAGCCGTTGTACTATGGGTGGCAGGGAGACACTTTTTTATTCGGCTCCGAACTCAAGGCGTTAAAGGTGCACCCCTCTTTTTTAAGTGAAATCGATCGAGACGCCTTGACATTGTTAATGCGTCACAATTGCATTCAGGCACCTTCCTCTATATGGAAAGACATTTATAAACTACTGCCTGGATGTTTCTTGGCAATTAACTTTGCCAGGAGGGAGTCTGTTTCCAAAGCCTATTGGTCCGGAGCCGAGGTAATAAAAGCGAGTAGGCAAAATCCTTTTGCCGGCTCGGAAATCGATGCTGTAAACGCACTTGACGCAGTCTTAACTGACGCAGTTCGAAAACAAATGATAGGCGATGTGCCCTATGGTGCATTCCTTTCTGGTGGTATCGATTCGTCGACGATAGTGGCTTTGATGCAGGATATATCGAGCAATGCTATACGCACATTTTCCATCGGATACGCAGAAGAGCGCTATAACGAAGCCCCGCAGGCAAAAGCAATTGCTACGTATTTGGGAACCTCGCATACAGAGTACTACGTCTCGCCGGCAGATACACTTGCCGTCGTCGATGAGCTTGCATCGATCTACGATGAACCATTTTCGGACGCCTCTCAAATCCCGACGTATCTCGTATCAAAATTCGCTCGAGAGGAGGTTTCGGTAGCACTAACCGGGGATGGTGGAGACGAACTTTTTGGCGGCTATAATCGCTA
>DJFY01000096.1:0-1122 GCA_002431545.1 Cellvibrionales bacterium UBA5860
GCGGGATATCCCCCGTCAAGGCATTTTTCGGCGTGTTAATGATCGTCGGATGGGTTATTTTTATTCGTGCCACAATACGCTCCCTCGGCATCATCGGCATTTTGCTCGTCGTTGCGCTCTTTGCAACGGTGTTCTGGATGGTAGTGGACTGGGGCATCGTCGCCACTGACGACCGATCAGCGGTCATTTTTACCACCGAGATTATACTTTGCCTGATTCTCGCCATCGGTATGTCCTGGTCTCATGTCCGCCGAAGACTGAGTGGCCAGGTTGACGCAGACGACGTATCCGACCCATAGATACTTCAGCCGGAACAAAATCAACACTGACAGGCCCCTTATGAATTTATCGACACTCCCGCAAAAAACCCGCGAATACAACGAATTTGTCATGGAGAGTGGGCGCTGGGATCACTTTACGCCTCGCGATGGCGACATCGTGATCTGCACTCCTGCCAAGTGTGGCACTACCTGGACCCAAATGATCTGTGCTTTACTGATTTTCCAGAAAACCAGCCTGGAAAAACCGCTGACAGAATATTCACCCTGGCTCGACGCTTTACTGACGCCTATAGATAAAGTCATCGCCAAACTCGATGCACAGAGCCACCGGCGTTTTATCAAAACCCACACGCCACTGGATGGATTACCCTACTTTGAGCAGGTCAATTATATCTGTGTCGGCCGCGACCCCCGCGACGCGTTTATCTCGCTGAAAAATCACACGGAAAATATGCGCCTTGAGGCGCTCGAGTTGGCACAGGCCAATGCAACGCACGACTGGCGCGCGCCACCACCATCGCCTGAAGACCCCTGCGAATGGTTTCAGCACTGGATCACCGGCAGCTGTGTGAGTGCACCCGAGCATGCCGCGCACGCGGATGTCCTGCACTATGTCAGAAGCTTCTGGACGTATCGACACTCGCCCAACATCCTGATGGTACATTTCAGCGACCTGAAAGCCGATCTGGAAGGAGAAATGAAACGCATCGCCGAATTTCTTGGCATTTCAGTCGAGCCTTCGTTATGGCCCGAGCTTGTCCATGCAGCGTCCTTCGAACACATGAAAGCCAATGCAGATCGTTATGCGCCGCAAGTCACGGACGGCGTCTGGAAGGACACG
>DJFY01000096.1:1399-5382 GCA_002431545.1 Cellvibrionales bacterium UBA5860
CTCGCGCTTTATCGCCAGGCCATGACCGAGAAACTGGAGCCAAAACTGGCCAACTGGCTGGAAAACGGCAGACTCGCTTCCGGAATCGATTAGTCGTCACACAACGAGCTTCGAAAATGCTCTGCGGACCTTGCTTGAACAAGCCCTCACCGCTTAGGGCCTGATTGCGCAGTAACCCGGTCAGTCGAGTACTGACCGGGCTATTATTTCTCTCATAATCTCGGACGAGCCTGCATAGATACGCGATATACGCGCGTTGGTAAACAAATTGCAGATTTCGTACTCCTGCATATAGCCCGCACCGCCGTGAAGCTGAACACCTTCGTCCATCATCCGCCCCTCAAGCTCACTGGAATAGAGCTTGGCCTTGGCAGCCATATCGGCGCTTAACCGCCCTGCATTGTGCATCTCGACACATTTGTCGATATACACCTGACATATATCCAGTTCGGTTCTCAGGTCGGCCAGTTTAAAGCGTGTGTTCTGGAAATCGGCCAACCGCTGGCGAAAGGCCTTGCGCTCAATCACGAATTCCCGCGTCAGGTCAAAGGCCCGCTGCGCCGCTGCCACGTACCCGGCGGCCCCGATCAAACGCTCCTCGGCCAAACCCTGCATGAGATAATGGAATCCCTTGTGGGGATCGCCCAGGATATTTGTTTTAGGCACCTTGACGTCGTTGAAAAACAATTCAGCGGTATCCTGGGCTTTAAGCCCCATTTTCTTGAGATTTCGCCCACGCTCAAATCCGGCCATGCCTCGCTCGATTAGAAACAGACCAATCTGGCGCGGATTATCCGGATTTGTCTTGGCCGCTACGATCACAAGATCGGCATTGATACCGTTGGAAATATAAGTCTTTGACCCGTTGAGCAACCAGTGATCACCCTTGTCTATCGCGTGCGACTTCATACCTGCGAGATCGCTGCCCGCGTCGGGCTCAGTCATGGCAATGGCGAGAATACAATCACCGGAAACCGCACCGGGAATAAAACGCGCGTGCTGTTCTTCATCGCCAAAATGTTTCAGATACGGCGCCACCAGACGGCTATGGAGGGTATGAAAGAAACCGGCTTCGCCATGGCTGGCATCCTCTTCAATCATGATTTGCTGGTAGCGGAAATCCTCGATCCCGAGGCCCCCGTATTTCTCGTCGGCCCAGGTCAGCAAATAGCCTTGATCCCCCATTTTTTTGAACATCTCGCGAGGCACGACACCCGCCTCACGCCAACTCTCTCTGTGCGGCTCTACCTCTTGCAGCAAAAACTTACGGTAGGCCTCGCGAAACATATTTTGTTCTTCGGTAAATAATTCTCGTTCCACTACGTATTCTCTGTTCTGATCAAATTATTTTCTGTGTTTCGCCGCACGCTGGGTCGCTGTAATCGGGAAATCGGTGTAACGACGAAGGTTGAATACTAACAGCCTAGAACACTCAGGCGCTACCAAACAGCAAAGGTGTGACGACCAGCGCCACAACAGTTATTCGCCAGGTGGCCCCAATCGCCTGTTACGGCGACGACATTTAGCAGGACATAGATTTCTGCTATGTTCGTCGCAGGCCACAGATGTCTGGCCGTGATTTCGTATAACATAACCGGAAAACCGACAGGGGGGCGATGTATGCAGACTAAGTTGGCCAGACAACTGGGTATTGATTTTCCTATATTCGCTTTTACTCATTGCCGCGACGTCGTTGCGGCTGTCACAAATTCAGGTGGTTTCGGCGTCCTGGGCGCCACTGGGTTTACACCGGAGCAGTTGGAAATCGAACTGAGCTGGATAGACGAAAAAGTGGGCAACAAACCCTACGGCGTCGACGTTATCATTCCCCGGCGCTACGAAGGTCAGGAAGAAAAAGGCATTGAGAAACAACGTGCGAAAGTTCGCGCAGCCATACCCGATGACTACTATACCTTTGCCCGAAGCCTGCTGGACGCCGGCGGTGTGCCGCCCTTGCCACCTGGAAAGGTGCTCGAAGACCGTCTGTCCATGACCGACGCAGTGTCAACGCCGTTGGTCGACATTGCACTGGGCCATAAAAACTGTCGCCTGATAGCCAATGCCCTCGGTACCCCGCCCGCGGAGGTCATCTCGCAGGTCAAATCAGCAGGTGTAATGATCGGTGCGCTTTGCGGATCGGCAAAACATGCCCAGTACCATGTGGACGCGGACCTGGACTTTATCATCGCCCAGGGCGGCGAGGGTGGCGGTCATACCGGCACCATCGGTAGTGTCGTACTCTGGCCCCAGGTCGTCGATATAGCCGGTGACATTCCGGTACTCGCCGCTGGCGGCATCGGTAGCGGCCGACAAATGCTGGCTGCTCTGGCGTCTGGTGCCCAGGGCGTGTGGTGTGGCTCTGTCTGGCTGACCACGACCGAAGCCGAAACAACAGAGGCCGCTAAACAAGCCATGTTCAGGGCGACTTCCAGCGACACGGTCCGCTCGCGCAGTTTTACCGGCAAACCGGTACGTATGCTTCGGAACGCCTGGACAGACGCCTGGGACGCGCCGGGCAATCCGGAATCTCTGGGCGCCCCCATGCAGATGATGATGGCAGGCGAATCCCTGCTTCGTGTCAGTCGACACCCGGAAAAATCTCAGGATTTCGCCTTTAATCCCGTTGGCCAGATCGTCGGCGCGATGAACTCGACAATCAGCGCCCGCGATCAAGTGATGGCCATGGTCAACGAGTATCTCGCCGCCTGCGATCACATCAACAGCTTGTTGCCGGAGTCATAGCTACTGACAATGCCAATCTGGAACGACCAAACCAAAAGGGGATAAACAATAATGAGCGGAGATATCACACCCTTCAAAATAGACATCGGCGACGACATTCTTGCCGATCTCAAAGAGCGTCTGAAAAACACCCGGTGGCCAGAAAAGGAAACCGTTGACGGCTGGTCTCAGGGTATCCCACTGGCCTATACCCAGGAACTCGCGAACTACTGGCTCAATGATTACGACTGGCGCAGTCGCGAGGCCAGACTAAACGCCTTCGATCAATTTACGACGCGGCTGGACGGCATCGATTTTCACTTTATTCACGAACGATCGCCCCACTCTCAGGCAAAACCGCTGGTAATGACACACGGCTGGCCGGGATCAATCGTCGAGTTTCAGAAAGTCATCGCACCCTTAACTGACCCGGTCACGCACGGCGGCAACGCGGAAGACGCGTTTCATGTGGTATGCCCCACTCTGCCCGGCTACGGCTTTTCCGGCAAGCCAACAGCACCAGGATGGAGTGTCGAAAAGATCGCCGAAACCTGGGACAAACTCATGCTTAAACTTGGCTACGATAAATATTTCGCCCAGGGCGGGGACTGGGGCGCCGTGGTGACCGCAGCTATTGGCATGCAAAACCGCGGTGCCTGCGAAGCAATACATTTAAATATGGTCTTTGTTGAACCGGATCCCACAACCATGGAAGATTTGACACCCCTTGAACGAAGCGCTTTAGAAGGCATACAACATTATCAAAATCACGACTCAGGCTATTCGAAACAGCAAAGCACCCGGCCACAAACAATAGGTTACGCACTTGCCGACTCGCCGGTAGGACAAATGGCGTGGATCGCGGAAAAATTCTGGTCCTGGATGGATTGCGATGGTCACCCCGAAAACATCCTTACCAAGGATGAATTGCTCGACAACATTATGCTCTACTGGTGCACGACGAGCCCGGCATCTTCGGCACGCTTGTACTGGGAAAGTTTTAACGATATTTCTCGAGACGACGTGAAGCTACCAACGGGGTGCAGTATTTATCCCAAAGAAATTTTTCGCGCCTCACGCCGCTGGGCGGAGAGACGCTTTAAGAATATTGTTTACTGGAATGAATTACCCAAAGGCGGCCACTTTGCCGCTTTCGAACAGCCTGAAGTATTTGTCGACGAAGTACGTAAAGCCTTTCGGGCGGCTGGCTAATCCCGCCCTAAACCGTGTAGTACAGAATAAGGTAAGGTAAGGTAAGGTAA
>DJFY01000096.1:5628-6306 GCA_002431545.1 Cellvibrionales bacterium UBA5860
AGGTAAGGTAAGGTAAGGTAAGGACACAATTGTATACTGCGCGATGCGACGCCCGCTTTACGTTGGCTAAGTCAATCGGCACCTAATTTGAACTGCCGCCTCGGCTAGACAAAAATCCCATTTTCTCAACCCAGGCCTGACAAACCCTTAAATACCATCTACCAGCAATCCGTACCGCTCGAATGCCCTTTCGCTCCAGTATGAGCCAGCGTTAGAGTGCCGCAGGAGTCTCCGGCCTGAGCCGCACCGCTGATTGGCGCAGCCGACAATGTGTAGGTTGAGGTATTTAGGTTAGTTAGCGTTATATTGTAGTACTTATCCGGATTATCTTTGGGACACTGCGTGAAAGGCAGCGCCACAGCGGTGCCACCGGCATCCTGATCGAAGCGATTATTCTCTGTATAAAACCTCTGCATAAAGCTCGCCAGTTCGACCATGTCGGCCTGGCAAACAGAACGGCGGGTCTTACGGGTCTGCTCCTGATAACCGGGTAAAGCAATAGCAGCCACAATGGCAACAATCACCAGAGCAATCATCAGCTCGAGCAAGCTAAAACCGCGCTGCGCTTTAATGCTATAGGAGGTCATTGCTATCACCTGCTGCCACCAAGTATCCATACTTCCTTAACACTGGAAGAAGTGGAAGAAGTGAAGAAAACCAGTCCAACGCGGTCGCCGG
>DJFY01000003.1:0-16465 GCA_002431545.1 Cellvibrionales bacterium UBA5860
CCCTGACGCCAGCTTGACCGAGCCCGGTTCGCGCTGGAAGGAGTCCACCAGCCCGATTTCCTCGGCGTATTCTCGAATAACTGGAAGCACTTCTTTCCCAATCAGCTCGATCGAGCGGTTGCGTTGTTGATCCGAAGCCACGCCCTGGACGTTAAATGCAGTGAAAGAGCCAGGGCGAATGACCCGCAATATGGCCTTAATCTTTGGTATCACCTGTTCCGGCGTGCCGCAGACGATCTGCATATTCGCTTGTGCGCGTTCGTAAGATGCCCACAATTTTTGTTTGACGACATCCATACTCTCTTCCCGCCACTTACCGCTGCGCGCGCCCTCCAGCTTCTCCTTGCTGATGCCCAGCCAGGAGCCCCCGGGGGAGGCTTTAGCCATAAGCCGGATCGCGCCTTTGGAGTTGTAGCCGGGAGGCAGGGTGTGTTCGGGTCGGCTGAAGCCATTCTGGCCGCCGCCGAAGGCGAAACCCCGACCTACCTGCTGTGCTTCGTTCTCGTCGTCCGAGACGAATAACGGTAGTAGATAGCCGAAGTTTTCCGGGCCGGCCTGATAGCCGAGTTCGGCCGCCTTGTCGGCATACATGTCCCATAGATCACAGGTGGCGCCTAGAGCGGAGCCCAGTCCGACATAGGGGTACCGCTTTTCGGCGCACCACAATACGGTTTCCGGTGACAATACGCCGGGTATCCATTGTTGCGGGTAAGGTTTCTGGTAGGGTAGCACCCAGGGATTGACGTGCCGGTAATGGAAGTGTTTGCCTTCGTAGCGCCAGGGCCCCTCCCTGGTCCAGGCCTGAATGATAAAGTCGTGGGCTTCGTTGAACATCTCCCGGTTGTAAGCCGGATTGGCGTTGTTAAAAAACTGCTCGCTGCCGGCGCCGCGGACCCAGCCGGAGACCAGGCGGCCGCGGGATATGGTGTCGATCGTGGCCAGTTCTTCGGCTACGCGCAGCGGATGTTTGACCACCGGTAGCGGGTTCCCGATCAGGATGATTTTGGCTTTGCTGGTGACGCGCGCCAGTACGGCAGCTTCGATATTGATCACGTTTCCCATACAGTAGGGGTTGCCGTGGTGCTCGTTCAGCGCCAGACCGTCGAAGCCGACCTCCTCCGCCAGGCAGTATTCGTCGATAAACTGGTTATAGTCGTGAGCGCCTTTCTCGGGATCGTAAAGACTGTTCGGGCAGCCGAAAAAAGCTTTGTTTTTTAAAACGATATCTTCGTCGATATGCCGGTAGGGGCGTTCGGTGAAATAGGCGAATTTCATAGATGGGTCCTCAGTCTGGTTCGGAATAAATGGTAACCACAGGACTTGCTGGTGGGGTTATCTAAACTGTAGGGCATTAAATGGTCGGATGCGCGCTCGATCCTTTGACAAGTATCAGACTACACCAAAGCTGTAGGCTTATTAACAGCAGCAGACGCAAGATAGGTGGTGCAGTGCTGGAAAAAATGATCTGGATCATATCTGCACCCGTCCTGGCACAGAGCGCACACTCGCGAATCTATTGGGTGACGGGCGCCGCTTTGATCACCAGGGCGCGGTAGCGGGTCGCGCTGTCGGCGTCGGGCAACGGGCCGATGGGCGTTTTAAGGGTCACGCTTTGTCCCGGTTTCAGGGTGCCCGGCACTTCCGTGAGCCTGGAGGGCCCGCTGAGAAAAGCATTGATCGATTCGCTGGTTTGAATGACCACGTTGCTTACAGGTATGGTGCTTCGATTCTGAACAGTGACATACAGATAGCCGTCTTTGCCCAGAGCAGTCTGACTGGCAATGTACTGGTTAGGGTTTTCGCTGATTTCCAGCACGGCGAGTTGTTCTTTCGCCCGTCGGCCTACTTCGCCGTCGGCGCCG
This sequence comes from Cellvibrionales bacterium UBA5860, assembly GCA_002431545.1. GTDB lineage: Bacteria > Pseudomonadota > Gammaproteobacteria > Pseudomonadales > Porticoccaceae > HB2-32-21. The sequence goes on from DJFY01000003.1 coordinate 1,863, forward strand.
GCGGCTTCACGCAGGTATTTGATCGCCGCCTGGCGATCGTTGTCAGCCAGAGCAATCTCCCCCAGATAAAGGCTGGCGTAGGGGGTTGGCAGTAAGGCGTGGCTTTTCAATAAGTCCGGCTTAGCCTCTGTGGGCCGATTCTGTTCGTAGGCCAATATACCCCGAGCCAGGTGGTGGCTGAAATAATCCGGGTTTTTGCTGATTGCGGTAGTAAAGGCTTCACGGGCTTTGCCCTGATCGTCCAGTATCTTCCAGGCATGGCCTCTTAGCTCCCAAAACTGCCCCTCGCGTGGTTGCAGCGCAATCGCCTTGTCCAGAAAAGTCAGCGCCTTGCGTGCATCGCGCTTGCGCAGGGCGGCCATGGCTTCATCCTGGGCCTCGTAAGCGGGTTGGTCCTTTTTTATGCGGGCGGTCTTTTGCTGATAGCGGGCTTTGTTCTTAGTGCCGCCGGCAGGGTAGGTTTTGGCTTTGGCGAGATTGGCGGTGACTCGCTCCTGCGAGGGCGGGTGACTGGCAAACAGGCTGCTAAGCAGGTCACTTTGCCGACCCTGGCTCAGCTCGACAAATTTTTGCTGCAAGCCGACAGCGCCATAAGGGTCGTAACCGGCCCGCACCATGTATTCGATACCGAAAGCATCGGATTCGAGTTCCGCGGAGCGGCCATAACGCGCCATCCACGCGGCGGTGCCAAGCTGTGCCGCCATTCCGCCCAGGGCGCTGTCAGTTGTGCTACCGAGTACCTGTAACCCGATGCCCGCAAGCATGCCGCGTGTCATTTGCGCAGCGCCGTGGCGGGCGGCGGCGTGCACAATTTCGTGAGACAGGACCGCGGCGAGTTCAGCTTCATCGTCGAGTACCATGAGCAATCCCCGGTTGATGGCGATTTTGCCGCCGGGCAGGGCCCAGGCGTTGGGGATGCCGCTGTTGAGGACGACAAATTCATAAGGGAGGCCGGAGCGGTCGCTGACCCGGGCCAGCTTTTGTCCGACTTCGTTGACGTAAGCCTGGACTTCCGGGTCCAGATAATAGCGCCCACCCTGGGATTGCTGGGCCGGCTTGTATTGACCCGCCCCAATGGCGACCTCCTGTTCTGGAGATACCAGGGAAAACTGCTGTTTGCCGGTGACCGGGTTGACGCTGCAACCACTGGTGAAGACGGCGATAACACTCAGCCAGACAATCCATCGCGTAAAAGCGGTCAACGGGGTGCTCCTTTTTCGACGCAGGGTGCGGGGTATAATGTGGGCTTTGTTCAAGCGCTTGAGTTGAGGATTATAAAAAATGTTAATGGTGATTTCTCCCGCCAAGAAGCTGGATTTCGAAGCGGATACGGCGGTGACCGAATACAGCCAGTGCGACTTTCTCGATGATGCCGAGACGCTGATTAAGCAACTGAGACAACTGTCGCCGCCACAAGTGTCAGAGTTGATGAAAATCAGCGACCAACTCGGAAACCTGAATTTTGGTCGCTATCTCGAGTGGAAGAAAAAAATGAAACCTGGCGAGGCGCGCCAGGCCCTGTTGGCTTTTAAGGGTGACGTCTACGTTGGCATCGACGCCGGGACCTTGTCTGACGAGGATTTGCACTGGGCCCAGGATCGCTTGCGCATTTTGTCCGGATTGTACGGTGTGCTGCGCCCGCTGGATTTGATTCGGCCTTATCGGCTGGAAATGGGCACGCGCTTTAACAACGCCCGGGGTAAAGATCTGTATGCTTTTTGGGGTGACAAAATAACCCATGCCCTGAACGCGGTACTGCAGAGCGAGCCGGAACCGACGTTGGTCAACCTGGCTTCCAATGAATACTTTAAGGCCGTGGACAGGAAGAAACTGGAGGCGGAAGTGATTACGCCGGTGTTTAAAGACCGCAAGGGCGAGGGCTATAAAGTCATCAGTTTCTATGCCAAAAAAGCACGCGGCCTGATGGCGGGCTACGTGATTCGTAACCGCATTGAAAACGTAGAAAAGCTCAAGCTATTCGATGCGGAAGGCTATCACTACAACGCAGCCATGTCTTCTGCGCGAGAGTGGGTATTCACTCGCGATGCCGTACCGGCGTTGTGACGCGCCAGGGTGATGCGCCCATTTAGCCAGGCCTGTGAAAACAATCGGCAGCCCATACTCGACGTACTGCGAGCGGTATTTGCAGACAGTGGTTGTATTCTTGAAATTGGCAGTGGCACGGGCCAGCATGCCGCGTATTTTGCGCCGGCACTGAGCCCGACCATCTGGCAGCCCTCCGATCTGGTGCGAAACCATGCAGGCATTGATGCATGGATCGACGCTCACCCGATCGATAACCTGCGGCGCCCCCTCGACCTTGATGTCGACCGCCAGCCCTGGCCAGTAGCAGCGGATATCGACGGCATATTTACCGCCAACACCTGCCATATCATGGCCTGGTCCAGTGTGGAAAACATGTTTGCCGGCGCCGCGCACTTGCTTGGGGCAGGCGCGGCACTGGTCATTTACGGGCCTTTCAACTACGGCGGTGAATTTACTTCGCCGAGCAATGCGCGTTTCGACGCAATGTTACGGCGGCAGGCGTCCCACCAGGGCATTCGAGACTTCGAGGCCATCGAGCGTCTGGCCGCCAGTCAGGGCTTTGAGTTGGGTGAGGATTACCCGATGCCGGCAAACAACCGCTTGCTTGTTTGGCGCAAAAAAGCGCGTTGAATAAACACCGCTACAGCCGCTACAAAAGGCGTACCCGCAACACGCCGTCAACCTGCCGGATGGCTTCGATGATGCTTTCTTCGGGGAGCGTTTCCACATCGATAATATTGTAGGCGACGTCGTCGCGGCTCTTGTTTACCAGGTCAATAACGTTATTGTTGCTGTCCGCGAGAATAGCCAGCACATTGCCCAGCACCTTGGGTACGTTGTTGTTGCTGAAGGTGATACGAAAACCGCCGTTACGCGCCATATGTGTAGGTGGAAAATTTACCGAATTGCGAATGTTGCCGTTTTCCAGAAAGTCCATCAGTTGGTCGGCGGCCATCACGGCACAGTTTTCTTCGGCTTCGGCGGTGCTGGCACCAATGTGAGGGAGCAGAAGCACATCTTTGCGACCGAGCAAGTCGGGTGCCGGGAAATCAGTGACATAGGCCGCTAGTTTTTGTGCATCGAGGCTGCGTACCACTGCGCCGGTATCGACTACCTCCTCGCGTGCGAAATTGAGCAGGCGCGCTCCCGGGCGAACGCGTGCCAGCGTCTCATCGTTGATCAGATGTCGCGTGGCTTCGATCGCCGGTACGTGCAGAGTGATGTAATCGGCGCGGCCCAGAAGGGCTTCGAGGCTGTCCATTTTCTCCACAGCACTGGACAGGCGCCAGGCTGCTTCGACGGAAATCGCCGGATCGTATCCGACCACTTTCATACCCAGTTCCAGCGCCATGTTGGCGACGATAGCGCCGATCGCACCGAGTCCGACGACGCCCAGTGTTTTGCCGTGGATTTCGCTGCCGGCAAAGCGTTTCTTTTCTTTTTCCAGCAGTGGAGACATGGTTTCAGGACTGTCGATGTCAGTCAGTGACTGCACGTAGTTCATGCCGCCAAAAATGTCCCGCGACGCCAGGAACAGGCCTGCGGCGACGAGCTCTTTTACGGCATTGGCGTTGGCTCCCGGCGTGTTAAAGACAACCAGGCCCTGGTGAGTGTATTCGGCAACCGGGATATTGTTGACCCCGGCCCCGGCGCGAGCTACCGCGACGACACTCTCGGGAATGTGCTCGCCGTGGAGCTTTTGGCTGCGCAGCAGAATCGCATCGGGTTTGTCCACATCGCTGCCCACTGTATACATATCTCGTGGAAAGCGATCGAGGCCTTTGCTGGAAATTTGGTTGTAAGTCAGTACCTGGTACATCGATGAGTCCTTTTGTCCTTCCGCTGTCAGTGGTTTTCGGGGCGAGTCCGGCGTTTAGCTGGCACGGGCTTCCTGGTAGGCCCATTCCAGCCAGGGCATCAGTGCTTCGAGATCGGCGCGTTGCACGGTGGCGCCGCACCAGATGCGAAGTCCGGGCGGGGCGTCGCGGTAGGAACCGATATCGAAAGCAGCCTGCTCGTCGTCGAGTAACGATGTCATGGTTTTGATCTGTTGCGGGTTCAGGTCGACCGTCAGGCACACGCTGGTGTTGGAGCGCGTGTCTGCACTGTCGGCTAAAAAGTCGATCCACGGGTGCGTTGCCACAAAGTTCTCGAGCACTGCCAGGTTGGCCTGTGAGCGGTTGATCAACTCCGCTACGCCACCTTCCGATTCGACCCAGGCGAGGGCATCCAGATAGTCCGCCACGCATAGCATCGAGGGTGTGTTGATGGTGGCACCGGTAAAGATGCCCTCAATCAAAGCCTGCTTTTTTGTCAGGCGAAAGATTTTGGGAAGCGGCCAGGGGGGTGTGTAGCTCTCCAGTCGCTCGACCGCGCGCGGGCTCAGAATCAACATGCCGTGGCCACCCTCGCCACCCAGAACCTTTTGCCAGCTGAAGGTGGCGACATCCAGTTTTTCCCAGGGCAGATCCATGGCGAACACGGCCGAAGTGGCGTCGCAGATGGTCAGGCCGGTGCGCCGCTCGTCGATCCAGTCGCCGTTTGGCACTTTGACGCCGGAGGTCGTGCCGTTCCAGGTAAAGACAATATCGTGGTCGGAACGGGTCAGGCTCAGATCGGGTAATTTGCCGTAATCCGCGGTCAGCGAATTGACGTTATCCAGTTTGAGTTGGCTCTTGATATCGTTCAACCAGCCGCTGCCAAAAGATTCCCAGGCACAAACGTCCACCGGCCGGGGGCCAAGTAGAGACCACATGGCCATTTCCATGGCACCGGTGTCCGATGCAGGCACGATCCCTATGCGATAGCCGCTAGGCAGACCAAGTATGCTGGCGGTGTCGGTACAGGCTCGCGCCAGCGCAGCTTTGCCCGGTGCGGCGCGATGCGAGCGACCCAATGTCGACAAATCGAGTGCAGCGACATCGTAGCCCGGCCGTTTGCTGCAGGGGCCGGAGGAAAAATTCGGATTAACAGGTTTCTGATTCGGCTTCATGGGCTGATTACAAACTGCTGACTGGTAAATTAAAAGACGGCTGCAATGTGATGACAGCGAGAATCGGCATTGGCGAATCAGTCGCGTGCCGGGCTGGTGTCTCGCTAGTGTTTTGAAAGGCGGGCAATTTTACTTGTCAGCGGCCGGAAAGCAAAGCGCCAAAGTTGAATTTAGCCGGTCGTAGAGCTTGTTGGCGGTTGAGCGGGGCGATTGCTGCACCGGGCGGTCGCGATGGCGCGGGCAGTTTTGTCAAAAACCGCTTTCAACGGACAAAAATGTCGTTACGGTGGGTCGAAAGTTCAAGGCGCGATCGTAGTCCCGTCATCGGCCGTCGGTTCTTCAATAAAGCTGTCGATATTTTTGGTGTAGGGCCGGTATTTTCGAATGGCGCGCGGCAGTGAACGGGCGCGGCGCCTGGCTTCGGCATACTCGGTAAATGCGCCAAGTGTCACCGCATACATTTTAGAGTCGCCGGCAAGTACCGGGTGCACGAACATTTCTTCCTCAAGCTTCATGGCGCCGACCTGATTGAGAAACCTCTCGAGTTGAGCCTGGTCGTCGCCGTCGGCGGATAGTATCTGGATGGTGTATCCCGCATCACCAAAGTCGTGCATCCAGCGCCGGGTTTTTTTCAGCAAGCCATCGAGGGTGGGGGTATTACTGGCAACCGAGCTGGTTTGTGCCGAGTCTTTTAACTCTTTGTGCGTTTCTATAATCGTGTTTTCTTTCGTGGCCGGTGATATCGCGGCCGCTTCCCCTGCACTGATTACGTCTTCCGTAGAGGCATCTGTGGCGGGGGGTGGGTCGATCAGCGCGGTCAGCGTCGCGGGTGTTTTCTCCGGCTGTTCAAGTTTCGCAGGTTGCGGACTTTGGCGCTCCTGAGCCAGCGTGGTGCCGGCCGGCGAAGGTTCTACTGACAACTGCGCCTGGGGCTCGGCCCATGTCGAGGCCACGCGGTTTTCCAGGGCCGGCCAGTAGCTCGACAGCAACCAGGTCAGGCCGGCAAGGGCAGCCACCGACAGAACCACTGACAAAGCTTTGGCAAGCGAGCGGGAATTAGCCGCGCGCAGGCTGTCGTCTCGATGCGCCGTGTGTACGTGGCGGTTTTGCACCTTAGTCGACTGGTCGGCGTAAGCGGCGAGCAGGCTTTTATCCGCCAGAATGCTGAGCTTTCGCGGCAAACCCCTGGAGTAACGCGCCAATAATTTGAGCGCCCCCTTCGAAAACAGGGAAGGACCGTTGTGGCCGGCTTTGTGTAAACGAAAGGCCAGGTATTCGGCGACCTCATCGGTGCTAAAAGGGTGAAGGTAGAAGTTGTGAATGATGCGTTCGCGAATCTGGCGAACAGAGGGTTGGCTCAGGTGGGTGTCGAGTTCCGGTTGGCCGAACAATACCAGTTGAAGCAGTTTGTCGGTTTCGGTCTCCAGATTGCTTAGCAGGCGCAGCTCTTCGAGGGTGTCCAACGGCATACACTGGGCTTCGTCGATAAACACCACGACACGCTGTTGTTTGGCATGCAGGTTTAATAGTTCGGCATGTACTTGTTGCAGAACGTGGGTTTTGCCCTGCCCGTTATCAAAAGATAGTTTCAGCTCGTGGGCAATGGCGAAGATCAGGTCTTCGGCCGGCAGGCTGGGATTGGGCAGGTAAATTACCGTGACGCTATCGGGGAGCTGTTTCTCCAGCATGCGCGTCAACATGGTTTTGCCGCTGCCAACTTCACCGACGACCTTGATGATGCCGTCGCCGTGATTGATCGCGTAGATCACGGCATTGAGCAACGCTTCCCGTTCCGCTCCGGCATAAAAGGCCGCGGTATCCGGCGTGATCCGGAAGGGCGGGCTAGTCAGGCCGAAAAACTGATGATACATCGCGCCAGTTTATCCCATTTGTTGCGGCAATTGATGCGCAACGGCAAATACCGTTAAGAGGAATGCAGGGTGTTGTAATGACCCTAGCGGGCGAGAGTTTTATTGGGGGCGGACGCCAGTCGTCCGAAACAGGAGCAGATAAAGTCCAGGAGCTCCAGCAGCGAAGCGAAGGATTGCCCAGTACTCAGGATATATCCGTCGGCACCGGTATCAGTGTTCCAGGCAGCGGCTACCGATACGCGCAGGGTTTTCCCGCCTTCGGTACCGGGGCAGGGAAAGCTGACGCCGCCGTCGTCGCTGGCCGCCAGCGCGTCCGCGGGGCGCACCTCCTGGCCGTGCTCGTCGTAGATCAACAAACCGAGATCCCCGAGACGCGACACCATGGCGCGCACGGCATCCAGCATCAACTGATTGGCTCGCAACCAGCGGGCGCTGTTCTCGTTGTTCGCGCTGCGTTCGCGCATGAACTGCTCTGCCAGCTCCTCGCCGAGATGGCGAACTTCGCCGGTTGAAAAAACCTGGCCGCTGAGCAGGTTTTCCAGTTCGGCATCGGCCTGAATAAACAGCAGACCGTATTTGCGCTGCCCGTGGTGAAAACTGCTGTGGCAGACGATAGCCGAACCGCTAACCTGGCGACCCTCGACTGTAAGCTCGAGGTCGACCTTGTCCAGAGTCTCCAGTTGCAGCGCGGCGGAAAAGAAAGACAGCCCGCTCGAACTCAGGTCGGCCAGGCTGCATTCGTCGGTCCAGCGGTTAATGCCCAACCCGCGTTTACGGACCCTGATATCGACAAAGGGCGCGCTGACGCGACGCCCCTGCCGACGGTTATCTGACGAGTCACTCAAGTCTTGTTCCCTGTGTGGCCAGATATATACATTAGCGGTTTTCTCTCCCCAGATGTAAATCGTAACCGAGCGGTTATAGCGTTGTTACGACGTTCAACAGGGCATTCTGGTTGTAGGTGGAACCGGAGCCGCCGTTGCGCGCGATGCGACCGCTAGTGGCATCACCGTCGTCGAACTCGTTGTCATAGCGCTGGGCCACATCGCCGGGAATCAGGCGCAGAAAAAACTTGAGTTCGTTAACGCCGTTACCCCAGGTAGCCGTTGCAATTGTGTCGACCAGGCCTCCATAAGCATGGTTGGGCCGCGCGGCGGCACCGGTTTGTGAGGGGTCTCCGGCGATAAGGCCTTCATAACGCAGGTGCGACCAGATCGTACAGGATTCTTCGCCCGCCGCATTGCAGGTACTTCCAGCGATGGCGCCATTGCCGTTACCGTTAACCGCCGCAGCATCGAGCAAGGTGCTAGCGGTCGCCAAATCGCCCGGTAAGGCCTGGTACTTGTCCTGAAAGGTGTAAACCGCCGCCCGATAGCTGTCAATTTCCTTGACAAACTTCTTGTACTTGGCGTTTTCGATCATCACCTGGCCTTGAAGTACGCCGCCCAGAATCAGACCGATAATCACCAGCACAATGGCGATTTCGACCAGTGTAAAACCGGATTGCGCCGGCTTTTTTCTCAAATGTTTCGGATGTTTGTTCATATCAAAACTCCGCTAATGTCGTTTGTTAACTTTTGGGTGGCTGATTATGACTTATGGCCGCCCGTCGTCCTTGTTTTTACAAGTGGGTCTAAATATAAGGCATAACTTGTTAATTTTAAACGGTATTAGCTTAAATCTGTGATGGTGATCACGGTAAAAGCCCTGCCTCGACCATGTGTGATTTCAATACGTTAGGTGAGACCCACGTGATCAAGTCATCAAAGGTCGGAGCTACAGATGCGGAATAAGCCCTGTCCACAAAATTAACGTCATTATCGGTGTTCTCGGCTTCGTCCACGCTCGTAGTCGTGGCCCAGTTTTTGGCGTGGGATACAATAATCGCAGGCACGCCGTTTGCGACGGCAGCGCCACCGGCGGCGTCCATGACACTGATATCTCCATTTGAGCATAGCTCGAATGAGACGCCAGCAGTTGGTACTCCGCAGCCGGTACCATCCACTGTGTCGGCAAAGTTTCCGGTCACCCGATAAGTGAACTCTTGCCCCCACGCGTCGAGACGACCGACACCAAGATCCACCCAGGGTACGCTGCCCTCAACGGTTGTGCAGGTCACCGCGAGGTCCTCTGTACCGTCGCCGTCTGCGTCTGGACAGGGCAAGCGCCCATTCGCCAAGGCATAACCGACGACCGCTTTTTGTATCTCTGGTAACGTCAGGGCGGTTTTATCTCGATCCTGCTTTTCAAACTGAGAGGAAAGCGGTATCAATATACCGCCCAGGATCAGGCCGATAACTACCATTACGATAGCGATTTCTAGTAGTGAGAAACCTGATTCAAGGCCGGCGATCCGCCGGCAACTACGGCCGTGAACGCAAGGTTGGGATGAAATGTTCACAATTCGCTCCGGTCTATCCAGACCATCGTGTCGTTGAAGTTTGTTGTGGGCCCGATTTGTTTCGGCGCCGTGACAAATTGGGGGGGCGTCGCGTTGTTAATGCCGCCTATTGAATCCAGAAGGTTTGAATTCTGGTTAATTGGAGCAGCGATAACTGTGCTGCCACATTCTGTAGTTATCCCTGGTGCTATATCACGCGTCTGTCCCGCAATAGGCTCGTTAGGCGCGAAAATTACGGCCACTGCATCATTTGAAACGACGCCGCCGGCGTCATCTCTGATGACAAATGAAGCTATTGGTAATGCTGTTATGAGAGGCGGTAATAGCGCGCCGAGCTTGTAGGGGCCACCGATGTAGTAACGAAGGCAATTACCGCTCGCGTCGCGTAACGGTTTGATACCAAGGGTTTGCCAGGGTAACCAGCCCGCGACATCTCCCACCCCGCAGGGTGACTCCTCGACACCATCGCCATCGAGATCAGGGCAAGGTAGATAGCGTTGTTGCAGGCCCGCGGGTGGTAGCGTTTTGAGTGGATCGGAAAGTCGCGCATGGGCGATAAGAGCTACTTTTGCTTGTGCCAGCGCTTTGGCATTGACGAAGGATTTGTCTAGCTTATTGTTGTTTAGACTCAGAGCGGTCATCAGTGCGCCGGACATGGTAATTACTAATAAGACGACCAGAATTAACAACACTGCGCCGTCCTGGTCCGGGGGAGAAAATCTGGTTCGCAGGATTTTGCGGCCCATCTATGGTGAGCTCCCTGGGCACTCGGACCCATCGCAATCAGCTATGCTTGAATCAGCATCATTTTGCTTCGGTGGGGTAGCCGGGTGGGGGTCGATCGGAGCTGCTGCGGAATAGTCCTTGGGTCTTGTCGGGTGCGCCGGTTTCACGGGGCGCTGGGCGTAGCTTTCCTCAATAACGCCGGTTTCGATGTGGACGTTCTGTCCCGGGCGCATGCGTACGGTACGCGAGCCTGGCGAGGGTCGCACGGTCGCCGCGGTTGCGCCGTTATGTTGTAGATTAACCCTGGCGGCGTTATCCGCCCCCTCGTAGGTCATTTTCTTATCGACCCAGGCGGTATCCGGGCCGCCCTTGCGGATAACATAGCCGTCAAAAGAGACGCGGCTCTGGCGTTGTGGCGGGAGTGCGGTTGTGTCGAGAGTCGGGCGATTAATCACGCCTTTTTCCCGTTGTTTGTCCAGTTTTGCCCGTTGCTCGGGGGTGGTAAATACGGTGCCAAAGCCCGATGCAGCTGTGGCAAGCGTCAGGAGTACGAGACCGCAGATTCCGCGATGAGCGATATGGGTCTTCATAGCGAGTCTTCCGCTTCGTCGAAGGGGTTGTCGACCCCGGTAGCGGGATCGTAGCTGGCGGTAAACCAGCGGGTGTCGCACTCTGCCTGAAAGGCGTCAGTGGATGCGATCCCGGCCATGTCTGCCGGGCGATTGATCTTGCAGTGGTCGATCACGAAGAGACCTGAGCGCAATCTGGCAAGGCTGTCGAGCAGGGTGATCAGGTCGCCCTCGTGGAGCAGGCCGGTTGTGATGTGCAGCCTGGATTCCCGCAGCTTTACTGTTGAGGGCGTGTGAGCAAGCAATGACGCTACGGGGCGCTGGGCTTCAATGTCATAACGCAGGTTGCTCAGGCCCAGTGCCCTGGCGGTGCCTTCGAGTTGTTCAATCCACGACAAGCGGTTTTCCTGTCCCAGAAAGCCGCGTGCTATATCGCGGTCGTAGTCATTTCGGTAGGTTTCCACTAGCTTGATGGTTTTGCGCACTTGTTCCGTTTCAGCGCGAATTTCTTCGAGTTCGGTGGCCGCGCTTTGCTGGCGCATGTCCTGCTGGATGCGGTAACGATTGCTGCTGATGACCATAATGATGCCGACAACGCAGACGACAGCCACCAGCAAAATGCGCGCGCGAAGCAGCGTAAAGTCGAGTTTTGTCTTCACAATGCACCCGGATGTAGCAGCAGCTTCAGGACAAATGCCGGCGGTGTTTGATCCGCCAATGAACGGCTGAGTTTGGCGCTGGGGTCGATATTGAGCGGCAACTGGTGGATGCGCACCGCCTCGATTTCCGGTGCCTGGTCGAGGACGCGGGCGAACGCTTGAATGCGACCAATCACCTGGCGATAGTTGCCGGCAAAAGACGTGATTTCCCCACCCAGCGTGATGACGACACTGTTGGCGCTTTCACCCGCTACCCTATTTATTACGGCGGATACCGGAGCGGCGACGCTCGATGTGGACTGGTCGCTGGCGCTGGATTCGAGCAGTTTCGTAGCCTGATCACCCGGCGCAGCCCGCCATTCAAGCAGTGTCAGCGATAGATCGGAAAAATCTGCATAGTGCTTGCTGACAAGCGTGAAAATTTTCCCGGGCATCGGGTTGGTGGCGGACAAAGTGCGCGTCGCGGTCACCACATCGCGCATTTCCTCGGGGCTCACATCTTGCAGTAGCGCCGATTCACGCATGGTGTCGAGCGCCTGCGCTTCTTGTTCCCCTGCGTGCGTTAGTTGTTGTGCGGCACGGTTTAAATGGTAGGCCTGCCACATATTGCTGCCACCAAGACTCAACGTGATAAGTGCAGCAATCGCTGTGACGGTGGCAAGGCCGCGCCGCACCTGCTGGTGGCGCCGGTAGTACAGGAGTTTTTCCGGGTGGTAATGGGGGTTCAGCCGTGTTTGTTTGCCGACAAGATAAGCAGCCAGTGAGGTGATGCCGACCGGGCCTTCCTGATGTTGAAGTTCGTGCTGCCCGGCCAGTAGTGCCGGATCGACGAATTCGTAGCGGCAGTGAGCCGCGGGCGGTTCGCCGGTGAGCATCCCCTGGAGTGTCGGCGGTACGATCAGCAGCACTTGCAGGACGGTGTTCGGTTCCAGCTGACGACGGCTGTTCAGGAACTGCCAGGTGCGTTCCACATCCTCGCGCAGCCGTGGCGCGATATCCTCGGCAGTGGCGGCAAGGGCCGTGTGGCGGCTGAACGCGATGCGGTCGCGGTCGATAAAGGTCTGGCGGAGCGATAGCCTGCTGTCTTCGGTTTCAATCGATACGACCAGAACCTGGGTGTCGTGTCGAATCGGTTTGATCGCCCGACCCAGCAGCATCGGTACGGAATAGGTGCCGACGATTTCCACGTTCGAGGCGACCAGGACATCCAGGTAGGCGTCGATCGCGTTGGTATCCGGTACGCCTGCAACAAAGTAAATGTCGTCGCGGCGGCCGGTTTTCTCTCGCCGCAGGTGCTGGTAATGGACATAATCGGTGTCCGGGAAAAGTTTACCGATCTTGCGTTCTACCATGAGCGCCCGGTCTTTGCCGGTTACATGGGGCAGGGTTTCCTCGTAGTATTCTTCGCCCGGCAGGTTCAGCAACAGGCAAGCCTTTTCGTCAGACCAGGCGCGTGCTGCCTGAGAAAAACTATCCAGCGCCGCCGGATCCTTTAGATCAAAACTCGCTTCGACAGACAACCGGCCGCTAGTCACCCGGTAAACATGCAGATGAGCGTCGGAGAAACTAAAAATGCGTTTGTGCTTGTTCAAAACTGTATCTTGGTAATCACGCTGTAGATCGGCCCGAGCACGGAAAGCATGATCCAGCCGAGTATCAGCCCCAAAAAGATGGTCATGCCGGGTTCAATTTTGGCCTGGATCCGGTCGATCAGTTCGTTCACGTCTCGCGAATAAAACTCGCTGACGTTGGTGATCGAGGTGCCCAGTTCGCCGGTGGTCTCACCGACTTTAAGCATGCGCAGTACCAGGGGCGGGAACAGGCGCGCCGTGGCGAAGGCTTCGTTGAGCGTGGCGCCTTCCGCTACCTGTTCGCGAATGTATTCCAGTTCGCCGGCCAGATAGGTATTGGTGACGGTTTCCTGGCTGATTTTCAGGCAATCCAGGATGCTGACGCCGGCGTCGTAAAGCAGGGCAAAGTTTCGCGTGAAGCGCGACAGCAGAAGTTTTTGCATGGCTTCGCCCAGCAGTGGAACGCTGAGCTTATGTTCGTCGTACCAGAGCCGGGCGCGTCGACTGCGTTTGAGTAACTGCCTGCTCGCGATAAAAAATACAATTGGCGCGATTAATATCGCCACCCAGTGGTTGACAAAGATCTCGGATGTGGCGATCAGGGTGCGCGTCATAAAGGGCACTTCCTGGTCCATCGACAAAATAAAGGTCACCAGCTTGGGCACCAGATAAATCATGAGAAAACAAACCACGGCGAAGACGACGGTACCGACAAACGCCGGATAACTGGCCAGTTTGCGCGTTTTGCGCACGACGTCGTCTTCCCAGCGCAGGGCGTCTTTGGCTTCCTTGAAGACGTGGGCCATGTTGCCGCTTTTTTCGCCTGCGACTATCAATTTGATGGTCATTTGGTTGAATATTTTCGGGTAGGCAGCCATTGCCTCGGAGAGGGTCTTACCACCGGATATGGCGTCGATGAGGCCTGACAAGATCTCGCGCATCGTTGGCGAGGCAATGCTGTCGCGCATTTCGGCCAGGGATTCGATAATCGGAATGCCCGCGGTCGCCATTTGCTCCAGGTCGATAAAAAACACGATCAGATCGCGCCGCGTCAGTCGTTTTCGGGCAAACAGGGTCTGGCTCTGACGTGCCGGCTGGGCCGTGACCAGGTCGAGGCCATTGTTACTCAGCCGGTATTCGAGGTCTTCCAGCCCGCTGGCCTCATACAGGCCGGATATGGATTTGCCCTTGCGGTCGATGGCTTTGTAGGCGTATTGCGCCACGGTTCCGGTCTCGCTCAGTTGCTCAATCGGGCGCTGAAGTCAACGACGCGCGACAGTTCCTCGAGAGTGGTGTCGCCCTGTCGAACGCGCGCCAGGCCATCGTCGAGCAGGCGCGAAAATCCTTTGGCAGTAGCCGCTTCGCCGATTTCGCGGGTGGAGGCGCCGCGGGCGATCAACTCGTCCAGGTCTTCATCCATTTTGAGGATTTCCAGCAGGGCGAAACGGCCTTTGTAGCCGCGTTGCTCGCAGCGCTCGCAGCCGCTGGCGTGGTAGATGTATTCTGGCGTTTCGTCACCCAGCAGTTGCCGTTCCAGCTCGCCGGGTGTCACCTGTTCGCGGCAGTGCATACAGAGTTTACGCACCAGCCGTTGGGCGACGATGCCGATGACGTTGCCGGCAATAATGCCCGGCTCGACGCCGATATCGAGCAGGCGGGCAAAGCTGCCCAGCGCGGAGTTGGTATGCAGGGTGGAAAAAACCTGATGGCCGGTCATAGCGGCGCGAAAGCCCATGGTGGCGGTATCGAGGTCGCGCATCTCGCCGAC
>DJFY01000003.1:16736-18390 GCA_002431545.1 Cellvibrionales bacterium UBA5860
AGAATAATGTCAGGATCCTGACGCATGAGCGAGCGAATGCCGCTGGCGAAATCCATTTTTACGGCCGGGTTGAGCGAAGATTGACGGATCATGCTGATCGGGTATTCGACCGGATCCTCCAGCGTCATGATGTTGACGCTTTCGTCGTTCAGGTAATTCAGCAAAGAATAAAGCGTGGTCGTTTTACCGCTGCCGGTAGGGCCGGTGACCAGTATGATGCCCTCGGGTCGCGCCATCATCAGCTTGAGGGTGTTGCGGTGTGCCTCGGACAAATCGAGCTTTTCCAGCGGCACAATGGCCTTGCTGCGGTCGAGTATACGCAGCACCATGTTTTCCCCGTGAATGGTGGGTTGGGTGGCGACGCGAAAGTCGATGGGGTGCCCGGTAATTTTCAGCGAGATATGGCCGTCCTGTGGCGCGCGGGTTTCCGCGATATTCATGTCGGCCAGGACTTTCAGTCGCACCACGATAGACGGCCAGTATTTCTTGTGCAGGCTGCGCACCTGGCGCAGCACCCCGTCGATGCGATAGCGTACTCGCAGAAAGCCTTCCTCCGGTTCGAAGTGTATATCTGAGGCTTCTTTTTTGACCGCGTCGGTCAGGAAGGCGTCGACCAGGCGCACCGTCGGATGGCTGTACTCGGCACCTTCAATATCCGCGGTACGTGTATCCAGTTGTCCGGTTTCGATTTCGTTTAGGATGCCGTCAATGGAGAGTTCATAGCCGTACAACTGGTCGATGGCTGACTCGATTTCCGATTCGCTGGCCAGCACCGGTTCGACCTGCAGGCCAGGGGGCAGGGCCGCGGTGATGCGGTCGAGTGTGAGAATGTCGAAGGTATCCGACATCGCTACCTGCAGGGCATTTTCCTCGGGCAGGTAGGCGATTGGCATCACGTTGAGTTTTTTTGCGAAGCTCTTTTCAACCAGTCGCAGCGCGTCGGGATCCGGCACGATGTCTTTGAGGTCGACAGTCTCCTGGCCCAGTGACTCGCCGAGCGCTTCGTTGAGTACGGATTCGGTCAGGAAACCCAGTTTGACCAGGGTTTCGCCTATGCGGCCGTTGCTGCGTTTCTGCTCGAGCAGGGCGATTTTTAGCTGGTCCGGCGTGATGACGCCTTTTTCGATCAGTTCATCGCCAATCAGTTTGCGTGGCCGTGCCTGACTGTTCACGGTGCTGTCCTTTGCAGTTGCTGGAGGCGGTTCTGTGCCGCCTGTTGAGCGAACCGGGCGGGCTTTTCAGTGGCCAGTACCAACGCCTTCTGGTAGTAATCGCGAGCCGGCGAAGTCTTACCCATTCGGTCCAGCATCACGGCGAGATTAAAGGCGTAATCGGGGTTGTCTTGCGCCAGCGCCAGCGCTTCAAAATAACTTGCCTGGGCCTTGCCCCACTGTTTGCGCCTGGCGTAAAAATCGCCCAGGCTAGCGTGCAGGTGCGCGCGCTCGGGGTGCTGTGTAATCAGTTGCTTGAGCTGACTGCCCGCGGCCAGGTTGGCGGGATCGGTTGCTTCGATGTTCAACAGACCGGCCCGAGCGGCTACGTTGCCGGGTTCGATTTCGAGTGCGGCGCGATAATAGGGTTTAGCCGCAGCGACATTCTTTTGTAAAACCAATGTGTCGGCCAGGCCGATCATTGCTGCAATGTGTTGGGGTTG
>DJFY01000003.1:18720-18936 GCA_002431545.1 Cellvibrionales bacterium UBA5860
CCAGTTCGGCTGCCCCGGTATTGCGCGGCACCGAGCGTTTGCTGATCTGAATGCCATTGCCCGTGCCGTATTTGGCGGTTGTGCCCTGTGCGTCCTGCACCTCCGGAATATAGGTTGCTGGCGCTGCCGCGCCGCCGGTATACATGGCTTTAACGCCCGACTCTTCGACTGCGAAGGGCGCGGTCTGGCCGGGATTGAGCCTGCTTTCGTCGGTGT
>DJFY01000003.1:19238-24028 GCA_002431545.1 Cellvibrionales bacterium UBA5860
TGTCAGCTCGGGGCGAAACAGTGTTGTCGTTGGCGGGGCTGTTGTCGGCGTCGCCTATGGCCTGAGGCGCGACGGTCGCCGTAGCCGGTGCCGCGATGGTGGCGGGAGCGGATTTGCCGCTGGGCGCTGAGTCGACGCGGCCGGATATATCGTAGGCGATGTCCAGGGCCGGATCGTAGGCCGCGCCTTTGGGCCAGAGCCACCAGATGACAGCAAGCAGGGCCGCTAATAGCAAGGCGGCAAGCAGGGGCTTTTGGTAGGTTTGCCAAGTACTGCCTTCGGAGCGCCGGTTTTTGAATACGTCGGCAGCCATGCGGCGACTGGCCTGATTATCCATGATCGCTTGTTGTGGCGCGGTCTGCGATTCAGGTGCAGATTGTGATTGAGGCCTAGCTGGCGCTTCAGTGACCGCGGACGATTGCGGTGCCGGGTGCGCCGACGTGGCCTGCCCGGCACCAGCAGAAGTCGCAGGTGCCTGGGCACCGGCTTTCTGTGCTTCCGGAAATACGTCCAGATTCAGATCGACTGCTTCCTGCAGGGGTTCTTCCGGAGACTGTTGCGCCGGTTGGGTTTCCCGTGGAGCGTTATCGGCAGGCCCGCCCTCGTTGCTGCCAGCTTTGGCGTTGCGGGTTTGTTCAGCCTCTTTAAGCGCGTCGAGTAGCAAGCTCACTGTTGACTACTCCGAAGTGTTTGTCGCCGGCTCGTTGCGCTTGGCAGAGCCCAGCGCGTCGGGCAGCAGGGTTTTGTAGGAAGCGAGTTCCCGCGACTGGAGGCTGGCGCGCTCGATAATGGTGGGGCGAATAAAAATGATCAGTTCGGCTTTCGAATAGTCGTTGTCCTTGTAACTGAACAGATCGCCAACCCAGGGCAGTTTGGACAGCCCAGGCACGCCCGAAGTGGCGTCGGTTTGCTGGTCCTGCATCAGGCCTCCGATGATGGCGATGTCGCCGCCGGCGATCTGCATCACCGATTCCATTTCCCGCACGGAAATTTCCGGAATCAGGCTTTTAACCGTGGTGCCGATCAGGGCCGGGTTTGGGTCCTCGACAAAACGCAGTACGCGCGAGATCGTCGGGCGAACGTTGAGGGTCACCTGCTCGACATCCGAGATCTGCGGGGTCACGCTCATTACCAGCCCGACAGGCACGCTATGAATGTCTGAGGTAAAGGTTCGGTTGATAAAGCCTTCCTGGACGTCTTCTTCCACATCGATCGTGAAATAGATCAGGTTGTCCACGACCTTTAACAGGGCCGTCTGGTTGTTGAGCACCATCAGTTTGGGCGTCGACAGAACCTTGGTGTTGCCGAATTCGCTCAGCATCTTGATGGTGGCGGAAATATCGTGGGACCCGGCGTCGGTATAAGTCAGGGTGGAGACCGGCGGTTTCGCCAGGTTTTCTCCGATCAGGGTCTGGTTAAAGCTAAGCCCGCTGGTGCCGGCATCGATGAGGCGCGACCAATCGACACCGGCCTGATAAGTGTCGTTCAGTTTGACTTCGACGATGGTTGCTTCGATTAATACCTGGCGCGTCGCGCCATCGAGTACCTCATCGAGAAAGCGCTGGATTTCGTTGTGTTTTTTCTGCGTGGTTTTTACGGTCAAAATGCCGCTTTCGGCGTTGACGATAATGCTGGTATCGGCCAGTTCCGCAGCGCTTTCCTCGTCGGCTTCGCCGGCTTCGGCCGTATCATCATTGTTTTCGCCGCGCAGGGTGGACTCCACGCTATCGCCGCCGTAAACAATGGCGCGAATGTTTTGCGTCAGCGTCTGCCAGAAGTGGTGATTCGAGCCGTTTTCGATGTGTGTGGAGGAATTGTTATTCGCGCCGCCACCACCATTTTCAGTGTTGGCACCGACGCCTGTCGTGGCAACCTGCGTCGAGATCGACACCAGCGACTGGCTGGAGCGGTTCATATTGAGGTAGTCGACCTTGTAGTGAACGAAAAACGGACTGTCTTTTTCGATCACGAGAACGCCGTTGCGGATACGGTAGCGAATGTCAGTCAGGTCGACGATACGATTGAGGATCTGCGCCAGCGTCTGATCAATGGCGTTTAAGGTAATACTGCCCTCGATATCCGACGCGATATCGATATCGAGTGTGGCATCCCGGCTCAGGGCAAACAGCAGGCCGCGCAAATCCACATCGTTGACGACGACGGTGTAAACCTCTTCGCTTTGTGGCTCCGCGGGCGCTTCCCGGCCAGTTGAGGAATGACTCATCACCGGCTCCGGGATGTCTCCCGCCACGCTGTTTTCGTCGACCGCGATATGCTGATCGGACATTTTAATTGGCGCGGGCGCACAGGCCGTCAACGCGATAAGCGCGCCAGCGAGAGCAAGTCGCTTGTACCAGCAAAAAGCCATATTTCCCTTAATAGACATCACCATAAACACCGGCAGGTTATCATAAGAACATAAAGTAATACATTAAGTTGGCAGGGCGCTGTCAAATCTATGACGGGCTTCACGTTTTTCTTGTCCCTGTTAAGGGTCAGTGAGCCAGAGGTCTATATAAGCCTTTGTTTTTTTTGTATTTATTTTCCCGCCAGGGGCCGGTTTCTTGCCCCCGGTCTCCGCTCCTTGAAGTGTTTGCAGGACGCGATTTAGCGTGCGCTTAATGGTTATCGGCTTGTTGGACGAAAGGTTTAAATGCGGTTGCTAGCGGTAATAGCCGGATTGCGTTCACTGCGAAGGCGTGGTGGTGATCGCCCGCTAAACGACGGCTAATCTAAGAGGTAAGGCGTGGGTCGGGAAAGGGAAACCTGAAGAAGTAGCGTGCGAGTCGGGCCCTGCCAGGAGGTTGCGACTCGACAAAACCAAATATATGGGGAGAACAGAATGAAGGGTCAACTCGCGGGCATCGCGCGGCGCGAAAGTGTCATGGGTCCAATGATCGAACTGGAAGCAGCGCCAGTGACGCGGGAATGCGGGGTGGCCTTTGATCCCCGAGGCCTTCCCGGTCCGCGGCAAGTGTCGATCTTGCTGGAACGCGACTGGCGGGAGGTCGGCTTTGAGCTGCGCGCGCAACTACCCTGGACCGCTCGCCGGGCCAACTTGCTGATTTCCGGGCTTGAACTGCCTATATACAGTCGCGAGCCCTATTGGTTGGAAATTGGCGATGATCTGGTACTGGCAGTTAACGGTGAAATGGCGCCCTGCTGGCGTATGGAGCTTGAACACGAAGGGCTGTCTAGCGCGCTCGCCCTGGATTGGCGCTGTGGTCGCATATCAAGCGTTGTCCGATCCGGATATATCCAGCTGGGGGATCGCGTGCAGATTCTCAACAGCCCCCCCGAAGTGACCATCCCGCCAGGCGATGACTAGAACCCTGGCCCGATGCATTCGGGCGCAAGCCGACATTTGACTGGCGCTATTAGTGGGTCCCTGCTTTAGTTAGGGTATATCCGATAGAGGAAAACAATAATGAATCAACGTCATGTCATGGAGGGCTTTCGCGTCCTCGATTTTACTCAGGTTGTCGCGGGCCCGACGACCACTCGCCTGATGACTGAAATGGGTGCGGAAGTGATCAAAGTCGAGCTCTACCCGAACGGCGACATCACCCGCTCGCTGCCAGTGGACCGGGAAGGCCTGGGTGTCACCTCATACTTCATCCAGCAAAACCGCGGCAAGAAAAGTGTTTGTGTTAACCCGCGTACCGAAGCCGGGCAGGCCATTCTTGAACAGCTGGTCACCAAGTGCGACGTGTTGGTGGAGAACTTCTCGGCTGGTGTCATTGCCCGCCTGGGTTTGAGCTACGAGCGGGTAAAGGCACTCAATCCGGGCATCGTCATGTGTTCCATTTCCGGGTTCGGGCAGCAGGGTCCGCTGTCCGGCAAGACCGGTTTTGATTTTATCGCAGCCGCCTATGCGGGGGTGCTCGATAACCTCGGTTACCCGGATGGCTCACCTATACTGCCCCAGCTGGCAGTGGGCGATGGCTTAACCGGTGTCCATGCGCTGGCGGCCATCAATGCCGCCTTGCTGTACCGCGAAAGAACGGGTGAGGGTCAATTCATCGATATTTCACTGATCGACTCTTATTTTCACCAGCACGATATCGGCGTGCAGATGCACAGTGCGACAGACGGTGCTTTTGTGCCCAAGCGAGCGGGGCATCATCATTTTGTTATTCACCCGCTTGGAATCTACAAAGGTCGGGGAGAGGAAGAATATTACGGCATCATCGTCCTGCCGGAACGCTGGGGTGAATTTTGTCGCTTTCTCGGTCGGCCCGAATACGCGGAGGATCCGCGCTTCGCCACCAACGAGGCCCGCATGGAGAACCATCAGGCGGTTATCGACTTTATCGAGGGCTGGTTGCGCGAGCAGCCAAGCCGGGAGGTGATACTCGAAAAATTCGAGGGCGCCCACTTTCCCATCGGTCCGGTGCTTTCCGTGCCCGAGGCCATGCAACACCCGCACTTTATTGAACGGCGCATCGTACGCACGGTTGAGGACCGCGGTTTTGGCGAGCTTCAGATTCCCGGTATGCCACTGCGCTTTTCCAGGTTTCCCGACGAACTGCCTTTGCAGGCGCCCTACCTGGGCGAGCATAACGCAGCGGTACTTTCCGAGCTGCTTGCCCTGAATGCTGCCGAAATCGACAAACTGACCGAGCAGGGCGTTATCGCGCAACGCCTTCCCAGCTGAGTCAGGGGAGAATTCAGAGGCGAAACCCAAACCGGCTGGCGCATCTCATCCCCGCCGTGCTTTTCTTTGTCATGGCCGCTGACCTACACTGCGGCCATGTCGAATCTGGAACAGATGCCGGTGACTGCCCTGC
>DJFY01000003.1:24327-39844 GCA_002431545.1 Cellvibrionales bacterium UBA5860
ATGCTGTTTCACCTGCCGCTGCGCTATGTTGACAGAACCCGAATAACGCCCATTGGTAGCCTGCAGGCGAACACTGAAGTCGTGATCGAGGGCGTCATCAAGGGCACGGACATCGTGCCGGGCCGGCGTCGCAGCCTGATGTGCAAGGTGCAGGATCACTCGGGTGTGGCAACGCTGCGCTTCTTTCATTTCAGCCAGGCGCAACGCGACAACCTGGCATCCGGCGGCAGGGTGCGTTGTTTCGGAGAACTGCGTTACGGGCGCGCCGGACTCGAGATGTACCATCCGGAATATCAGTTTGTCGACGCGGCGCCTCCGGCTCTGGCGCAAACACTCACCCCCATTTATCCGGCAGGCGAGGGGCTGACACAGCAGCGTCTGCGCAAGCTGGCGGCACAGGCCCTGGAAAAACTCGCTGCCGGCGAACTGGCGGAACTCCTGCCGAGTACGCTTTGTGGCCAGTCGGCACTGTCTCTCGCCGATGCTCTGCGCCTGCTGCATGCGCCGCCGTCGGATGTGTCTTTGCACCTGTTGGCAGCAGGCGAGCACCCCGCTCAACAACGGCTGGCATTCGAGGAATTGCTGGCGCATCACCTGAGCCTGCAACGGATGCGCCAGCAAATCAAAAAGCGCGCGGCGCCGGTCCTGGCGGTAACGACGGTGCTACAGGAGCGGTTTTTTAGTCAGTTGACCTTCGCCCTGACTCAAGCGCAACAACGTGTCAGTGCGGAAATTGCCGCTGATTTATCCCGCGGTACGCCTATGTTGCGCTTGCTTCAGGGCGACGTAGGCTCCGGGAAAACTGTTGTCGCTGCGCTTGCAGCCTTGCAGGCCATTGGTGCCGGCTACCAGGTGGCCCTGATGGCGCCGACCGAGATCCTGTCCGAGCAGCATCTGAACAATTTCGAGACCTGGTTTCGCCCTTTGAATATAAAGGTAGTCTGGCTGACCGGTCGCAGCAAAGGCAAGGCGCGCGCAGCGATACTGGATGCCATTGCCGGGGGGCAGGCGCAGCTTGTCGTCGGCACTCATGCGCTGTTTCAGGCCGACGTTGTTTTCCACAAGCTGGGCCTGACGATCATTGACGAGCAGCACCGGTTTGGCGTACATCAGCGACTGGCCCTGCGCGAAAAGGGCGCCGCCGGTGCCATGCCGCATCAGTTGATCATGACTGCCACACCGATTCCCCGCACGCTGGCAATGAGCGCCTACGCCGACCTGGATTTCTCGGTGATCGACGAATTGCCCCCGGGCCGGCTGCCGGTCAATACGGTGGCGATTGCCAACGAGCGCCGTGAAGCGGTCGTCGAACGTATACGCGCCGCCTGCGGCCGCGGCCAGCAGGCATACTGGGTGTGCACTTTGATCGAGGAGTCCGAGACATTGGCTGCCCAGGCCGCCGAGGTAACGGCAAATGAGCTTGTCCTATTGTTGCCGGAAGTCCGCATCGGGCTGGTGCATGGGCGTCTGAAGCCCGCTGAAAAAGCTAAGGTCATGGCGGCGTTTCAGGACGGTGACATTGAACTCCTGGTGGCGACGACAGTGATTGAGGTGGGCGTCGATGTGCCCAACGCAAGTTTGATTATTATCGAAAACCCGGAGCGTCTGGGTCTGGCCCAGTTGCACCAGTTGCGGGGTCGGGTCGGTCGGGGCGCAGTCGCCAGCCATTGCGTCTTGCTGTACGGCACACCGTTATCACAGCGGGCGCGGGATCGCATAGCGATCATGCGCCAGACCAACGACGGTTTCAGAATCGCCGAAGAAGACCTACGCCTCCGTGGGCCGGGCGAAGTGCTGGGCACTCGCCAGACCGGCGAATTGGGCTTGCGTATAGCGGATCTCGAGCGCGATGCGCACTTGCTCGAGCGGGTCAAGGAAACCGCGGGCGCACTGCTGCGCGAACATCCCGACAATGTAGAGCGCCTGGTGCAGCGCTGGCTGGGTGGCAACGAGCGCTACAGCCAAGCGTAAACCACTTTCGACGTGGCCCGCCTTTGTGGCTTTGCCTGCGCGATCGGCTAAGACGCTAAAAGGTCGACTGCATCCACCAGGTTGCTGCGAAATAGAACGACGCGCCGATAAACAGTGCTCCGGCGATTTCGCGGGTCTGTTGCGCGGCCGGTGCCGGTTTTGAATGGGAGTCGGTTTGCGCCATGGATTTGTCTCCGTCCGGAGGATCGGTGCAGACAGAGTAGCGGTGCAAAGTGACGCGGATATGACAGCAAGCCAGCTGCAATTGGGATCGTCGACACTACTCGCTCCGGCGGTGGACGGGGGGCTCGTCGGCGCCCTCCTGGAACTCATCCCGGTCCGTCATATCCTGAAACAGCGCTTCGTCAAGTAAGCCCTCACTTCGTGCAACAACAGTGGAAACCATACAGTCTCCAGTGACATTGACCGCTGTTCGCATCATGTCCAAAAGGCGATCGACACCGATAATCAGAGCGATGCCTTCGACTGGCAGGCCCACCTGCTGGAGTACCAGCGACAGTGTAACCAGGCCGACGCCGGGGACGCCGGCGGTGCCAATCGAGGCCAGCGTCGCCGTGAGAATAACCGCCAGATACCCTCCCAGAGAGATATCGACCTGAAAGGCCTGGGCGATGAATACTGTCGCCACGCCCTGCATGATGGCGGTGCCATCCATGTTGATCGTTGCGCCCAGTGGCACGGTGAAGGATGCGACCGAGTTGTCCAGGCCGAGGCGCTTTTCCGCCACGTTCAATGTCACAGGTACCGTGGCGCTGCTCGAGGATGTACTGAAAGCGAATAGCACGGCCGGTCTTATATTTTTTAGCAGCACCCAGGGGCTGAGGCGGGTCAATACTTTAAACAGCACCGAATAGACGCCGAGACCATGGAGCAGCAAGACCAGGGCCACAGTAAAGAAATATTTGGCGAGATCGGCAATGGCAGCGATACCCAGCTCACTGAACAGTTTAGTGAGCAGGCAAAAGACGCCCCAGGGCGCCAGGTGCATCAGGAAGGTGACCATGGTCATGATTACGGCGTTGGTGCTTTCAAAGAAATCCAGCAAGCGGTTGCCGGTGTCTCCGCTCCGCGTAATGGCCACCCCCATAAGCAGCGCAAAGACGATGATCTGCAACATATTGCCTTCGGCCATGGCGCGAATGGGGTTGGTTGGGAAAATATTGATTAGCACCTCTTTGACTGAGGGCGCCGGCCCCGCTTCGTAAGTTGCGGTGCTGGTCATCTCGATACCTACACCGGGATCGATCAGGTTGGCGATCAGCAGTGCGCTGGAAACCGCGATGGCGGTGGTGAGCAGATAAAGCGAGAGGGTTTTGATGGCCATCTGGCCCATGCGGGCATTGACGCCCATGGCGGCAGCGCCGCATACCAGCGACACGAAGACCAGCGGCACCACCAGCAGTTTAAGCGAGGCGATAAAGATTTGGCCGACGACGTCGAAAGCAGAATTGACCAGCCAGGCCACGAGGTCCGCGGCGAACCACTGATTTGTGCCGATGATATTAAACAGTGTGCCCAGAACGACACCCGCGGCCATGCCGAGAAAAATCTTGCTCGATAAGCTCATTGGCGGTTTTCCGTTAGTCCTGTCGCTAGGGCCGCTCCGGGGGCGGATTATTGCCAGTCGCCGCGTAGCGCCAATACCCGCTCACGCAGGGTTTGCGCATCGAGCGCCTCGGCCATTACCGGTTCGGCGGCGCGAATGCCGATGCGGCTCCAGAAGCGTCGAAAAGGGGCACGGAAAACGCCGGCGCCGCTGTGGCTGAAAAAACCGCCCCAGAGTCCCTGCAAAGCTACCGGAATAACCGGCACGGGTGTACGTGCAACAATGCGCTCGATACCCGGACGGAACTCGTCGATCTCACCATCGCGGGTGAGTTTGCCCTCGGGAAAGAGACATAGCAGGTCGCCGTTGTCGAGTCCCTGTGCGATGGCCTCCATGGCTTCGTTGTAGACACGTTCGTCTTCCCTGGGCGAACAGATCGGAATCGCGCGGCCCGTGCGAAAGATGAAATTGAGCACCGGTATCTCGTAAATGGGCTTGTACATGATAAAGCGAATGGGTCGACGGATGGCGCCGGCCAGTAACAGGGCGTCGACATAGCTGACGTGATTGGCGGCGATCAGGGCCGGGCCTTTCTCGGGGATGTTTTCCAGGCCATCGTGGCGCACCCGGTAAATACTGTGGCTGACTATCCAGATCAGGAAGCGCATGGTGAATTCCGGCACCTGCTGGAAGATGAATACAGCGACGGCGATATTCATCAGTGCGATCACCAGGTAGAAGGTCGGGATACCCATATCCAGCATGCCCAGGAACACCACGCCGAGCAGGCTGGAGATCACCATAAACAGCGCGTTGAGAATATTGTTAAAGGCAATGACACGGGCGCGTTTGGATTCATCGGTTCGCGCCTGCACCATGGCGTACAGGGGCACAATATAAAAACCGCCGAACATGCCGATCAGTATCAGGTCGATCAGCACCCGCCAGGCGCCGGTCTGAGCGAAAAAGGTCCACGGGCTTACCAGGGTCGTCAGCTCGGCGAGCCCACTTTGATAAGCGTCCGCCGCAAAAAAAAGATCGATACCGAACAGGCTGATGCCGATGGCACCGAAAGGCACCAGCCCGATCTCCACCTTGTGGCCACTCATGCGTTCGCAGAACAGGGAGCCTGCAGCTATACCGACGGTGAAACCACACAGGAGCAGGGCGACGAGTCCAGGGCCGCCGTGCAGGTGGGTGACGGCAAAGTTGGGTGCTTGTGTGAGATAGCTGGCGCCCACCATCCAGAACCAGGAGATACCCATAATCGCCAGCAGCACGGCATATTTTTCGCGCGCCAGTTGAAACAGCTGGACGCCCTCGCGTACCGGGTTGAGATCGAGTTTCAGATCGGGCGCAGTGGCCCTGGCTGGTGGCACCGATCGGCTGCAGAGCCAGCCGATGCCGGCGACGGCGATGACGGCAGTGCCGACCCAGATGGCAGAATTTTCCAGTCCACCCATCAGGCTGCCACCGATAGTACCGATAAGTATGGCGACAAAAGTTCCCATCTCGATTTGTGCATTGCCGCCGATCAGTTCGTGAGTCGCCAAATGCTGTGGAATGATTGAATATTTTACTGGGCCAAAAAATGCCGACTGTGTGCCCATGGCAAAGAGCACGATCATCATCAGCCAGATTTCGTTGAACCAGAGAGCACAAAAACCGCCCGCCATGATTAGGATCTCGGCGACTTTAATGCGGCGAACAATAGTTGCTTTTTCGTATTTGTCGGCGAGCTGGCCGGCAAGCGAAGAGAACAGAAAGAACGGTAGAATAAACAGGCCCGCGGCAATATTGACCAGCAGGTTGGTGTCGGCACTGGCGCCTGCTATGCCGGTGCTGACCAGGAGCACCAGCAGCGCGTTTTTGTATAGGTTGTCGTTGAGCGCACCGAAAAACTGGGTCAGAAAAAAGGGCAGGAAGCGCCGGGTTTTAAGTAGCGCGAATTGGCTGCTTTCCGTGGTACGCGACGCGTCTGATGCAGGTGCGCTATGTTCAGCTACCGGCTTAGTGTGCTCCTCCAAGAGCGGCTCTCCTTGTTATCGACATGGCGTTCTATGCTGCGCAGTCGGTGGCATATTCAGTCGTCGGAAAAATCGGGCGGTCGTTTTTCCAGAAAGGCCTTGCCGCCTTCCTCCAGAAACGGAGCAATACACAGCACCTGTCCCCGGTCTTCCATGGCAACCACCGCTTCCAGGCTGCTCGCGTCCTGCGAGATATTTAAACCTTCTTTAGTCATGCGCAGTCCCAAAGGCGACATGGCGAGCATTTCATCGACCAGCGTCTGGCCGGTGGCGTCTAGCGCCTCTGCCGGTACGACCTCTGACACCAGGCCGATGCGCAATGCTTTTTCGGCGTTGACAAAGCGCCCACCCATCATCATTTCCGCGGCATTGGATGTGCCCACCGCGCGGGGCAGGAAGTAGCTGATGCCAACATCGCAGCCGGTAAGACCAATCCGAGTCATGGCGACATTCATGCGAGCGTTGTCGGCGGCGTAGCGTACGTCGCAGGCCAGCGCAAAGGCAAAACCGCCCCCGGTAGCTGCGCCCTGCACAAGTGCGATGATGGGTTGTGGACAGCGGCGCATGCGCATAATGATTTCGGAAATCAATCGTTGACCACGCATGTCGGCCGGGTTGCTCTGCCCGAAATGGCCGGCGTCGTTAAGGTCGAGACCGGAGCAAAAGTGTTTGCCGGCGCCACGCAGTACCACCACGCGCACCTCGTGCCTGAAATACAGGCCACCAAAATAATCGAGCAGCTCTTCGGTCATTTTCTGGTTGATGGCGTTGAACGCATCGGGTCGGTTCAAGGTCAGATAATCGACCCCTTTGTTATTTTCGATGGCAAGAGTTTCGTATTGCTGCTGACTCATGGGGGTCTCCCGTATCTAGGAATGCATGTGGCGCTTGTCTTTAAAACCGGATTTCCGACCTGTGGGACAACACCTGCGTGGCCGGCGGTCATGGTCGCGGCGT
Source organism: Cellvibrionales bacterium UBA5860 (assembly GCA_002431545.1). Lineage (GTDB taxonomy): Bacteria > Pseudomonadota > Gammaproteobacteria > Pseudomonadales > Porticoccaceae > HB2-32-21. Next base: position 30,850 of record DJFY01000003.1, read on the forward strand.
CGGGCTGTGTCTATCGCTTTAGTGTCGAAGGTGAGCAAGGTCTTGTCTTTATTGCCGTCGTACACAGGCCCTAGCATATTCAATATTACCGCAGCGCACTTTTATTGTCGCATGCCTCGGAGGATAATTGCCGCCATGTCGAAGTACCGGTTTGTTGTGTGGTTCGCTTTATTCTTTTCGCTTCTCTTGAGTGCTCTGGCGGCCAGGGCGGCGGAGGATCCCTGGACGTTTAATCTTTATTTCGAGAACGATCTGTTCGGCGAGACCGATCAAAACTATACCAACGGTATTCGCCTCTCCTGGGTGTCCCCGGACACTGACTCCTACGTGCAAGACGATATCTTTCCCTCGTGGGTGCGCGCGGTCAATCGCAAACTGCGGTTTTTTAATCATGTCGATGCACAGCTCGAACACAATCTTGTTATTAGTTTCGGGCAATTGATGTATACCCCCAGCAATACAGAGGCGACAGCTCTGGTTAGAGACGAGCGACCCTACGCGGGCTATCTGTATACGACCTTCGCCTACCATACGCGCAGTGCGAACCAGCTCGATACGCTCGAATTATCCCTGGGTATCGTCGGGCCAGCGGCTCAGGGAGAGGAAGCTCAGGATTTTATCCACGATTTGCGCGGTTTCAAAAAATACAACGGTTGGGACAACCAGTTGAGAAACGAGCCCGGACTGACTTTTCTGTATGAACACAAAAGACGCTTGTTCAGCGCGCCCCTGTGGTCGACGGGCCTGGAGCACGATTTTATCGGCCACGCCGGTGTCAGTCTGGGCAATGTGGCGACGTACGCCAATGTCGGTGGCGAATATCGCATCGGCTGGATTTTACCCAATGATTTCGGGACCTCCGCCGTTCGTCCAGGTGGCGATAACAGTGCACCCGGGCGCGGCGATCTGCGTCGGCGCGAAGGGGCGTCTTTCTGGCATGGCTTGCACGCCTTTGTCTCGGCAGACGGCCGCCTGGTCGCTCACGATATATTTCTCGACGGCAATACCTTCCGCAGCAGCCACAGCGTGAGCAAAGAAAAAGCCGTCGCCGATTTTTCTGCCGGACTGAGCTTTTTGGCGGGACGCTGGAAGACCTCCTTTGCCTGGGTGTTTCGTACCCGCGAGTTCGAAAAACAACCGCACCATCACAATTATGGCTCCCTGAGCCTGTCCTATTCACTGTAGTCGCGCGGCCACATTGCGCGAATTAGTTATAGTCGGGGATTGAATTCTTGTCAGAACCCAACTGGGTAGATAGCGACCATGTGTCGATGCTTTCGCTATCTAGCCACTGGCAACACTGGCTGCTGGATCGAAGCTCCCTGACGCGACAGCTGATTGCGGCGAGTCACAATCAATTTCATGTGGAAGTGCAGCACCAGGTCTGGGCGCAACCTCTCGCTTCCGAGCGGCAACTACTTGGGATGCAGCCTCGACAGGCAGCGCTGGTCCGGGAAGTGGTGCTCTTTGGCGCTGGACAGCCCTGGGTGTACGCTCGCAGTATTCTGCCGGCGGCGACCTTGACCGGCCCCTATTATCGATTGCGCAAACTCGACAACAGGCCGTTGGGCGCGTTGTTGTTCGCCGACCCGGCCATGCAATGCGGTCTGCGTCAGATTGCCAGGATTAATACTGAGCACGCCCTGGTGCCAGCGGCTTTGTCGGGAGGGGAAGCAGTCTGGGGCCGGCGCTCCATGTTTTACCTCAGGGGCAAACCGCTGTTGGTCTGCGAGATATTTTTACCGGGGTTTTCCCCGTACAATAGCCCCGACCCAAAATGCCTTAAGCCACAATAACGATGCTGTCACTTTCGTCCGATCGCGCCCAGGATTTTCTCGAACTGATGCGTTTTGACAAACCCATCGGCACGCTGTTGCTGTTGTGGCCGACCTTGTCCGCCTTGTGGCTGGCGGCGGATGGCATCCCGGCGTTCGATGTTCTGATCATTTTTATTCTCGGCGTTGTCTTCATGCGAGCCGCCGGCTGTGCGATCAACGATTACGCCGACCGCAATATCGACGGGGCGGTCGCCCGCACGCACGACAGACCCCTGGCCGATGGCCGCGTTTCTCCCAGGGAAGCGTTGGCGGTTTTTTCCGCCTTGAGCCTGCTCTCTTTCGTCCTGGTCTTGTTAACCAATTCTCTGACGGTATTGCTGTCGGTAGTCGCCGCGATACTGGTCGCCCTTTACCCTTTCGCCAAGCGCTACACGCACCTGCCCCAGGTGGTTTTGGGAGCGGCCTGGGCATGGGTCGTGCCCATGGCATTTGCCGCGCAAACGGGCACCATAAGCCGCCACATCTGGCCGTTTTATCTTGGCGTTGTCCTGTGGACAGTAGCGTTTGACACGTTTTATGCCATGGTAGATCGCGAAGACGACAAGAAAATCGGCGTTAAGTCCACGGCCATTTTGTTTGCGGAAATGGACCTGATGCTGATCGGTCTGTTGCAGGGCGGTGTCATCGTCGCTTTGTTGATCACCGGTCAGGCGTTTTCTCTAACGGGTTGGTATTTTGCCGGCGTGGCTATTATAGCGTTGCTATTCGTCAAGCAGCATTTAATCGCCCGGGACCGCGATCGCGAGGGTTGTTTTGCAGCTTTTCGGCAAAACAACACGGTGGGTGCGGTACTTTTTGTTGCCATCGTGCTCGATACCAGTGAAGTTGCCACCGATTTTCTTTTCTCGATTTTCGGCCATCTGAGTTTTTACTAAGGCCTGTTAACATCAGTCCGGTTATCCCGGCCAGACAGGTTTTATTTTTATCCGCGCTAAGCTGCGCTGTAGCCGTCAACTACTTTTCACCATAACGCATGAAAAACTAAATTTTTTCTGAATTTTTGCTCTCCAACTAAAATATTTATGCGACATATTGTCGCAGGTTAACGCTGGTTTTTCCGACCAGGTCGGTCAGTACTCCAACTTTTTGGGCTCTGTCGGTGTATTTGTAATGGCTTGTATATAAAAGAATTTATTGTGTTTTTCCGGGTTTTCTGTCCATCCCGCAGCGGCGTCTTGTCAGTTTCAGACCGCCTTGTGTCACTTTTCCACGCCGTTGATTGATCTGCCTGCGCCCGCATACATTTTCCGTGGCCGGTAAGTTTTCTGCGATTAAACCCGCAGTAATAAACCGGCGACAGAAGATATATGGCAGGAGGGTCAACAATGAATATTCGACAGCACAAAATTATAGATTCCGCGGTCGCCGGGGAGCTGGTCGACAAAGTTAATGCGATGCCCCTAGGGGATATCGATGTCTCCGATCCGGCACTTTATGAGAGCAATACCCACTGGCCCTACTTCGAGCGCCTGCGCCGGGAGGACCCGGTGCACTACTGCAAGGACTCGATGTTTGGCCCCTACTGGGCGATTACCAGGTATCAGGATATTATGGAGGTGGAGATGCACCACGAGGTGTTCTCCTCCGATACCAGCAACGGCGGCATTACCATCCAGGATGGCAACCTGGGTCTTGGCGTCGAGATGTTTATCGCCATGGATCCGCCCAAGCACGATGCGCAGCGCAAGGCCGTCAGCCCAATGGTTTCGCCCGAAAACCTGGCGCGGCTGGAAAGCACCATCCGCGAGCGTTCGCAGCGTATCCTCAGCAGCCTGCCGGTGGGCGAAACCTTCAACTGGGTGGAGAAGGTCTCCATTGAACTGACCACCCAAATGCTGGCCACGCTGTTTGATTTTCCCTGGGAGGACCGCCGCAAGCTGACCCGCTGGTCCGAGGTGGCTACAGCCCTGCCCGGTACCGGTGTCTACGAGACCGAAGAGCAGCGTCGCGAGGAACTGGCGGAATGCCTGGCTTACTTCACCCGGCTTTGGAATGAGCGGGTCAATGCCGAGCCGGGCCCGGACCTGATTTCAATGATGGCCCACTCCGATGCGACCCGCAACATGGGTCCCAACGAGTTTCTCGGCAACCTGATCCTGCTGATTGTCGGCGGCAACGACACCACCCGTAACACCATGAGTGGCAGCGTACTGGCCCTCAACCAGAACCCTGATCAGTACCAAAAGCTCTGCGACAACCCGAAGCTGGTCGAGAGCATGGTGCCGGAGCTGATTCGCTGGCAGACGCCGCTGTCGTCCATGCGCCGTACCGCCCTGGCCGATTACGAACTGGGCGGCAAGACCATCCACAAGGGCGACAAAGTGGTGATGTGGTATGCCTCGGCAAACCGCGATCCAGAAGCCATCGAGAATCCCGAGCAGTTCATTATCGATCGCAAGCGGCCGCGCCAGCACATTTCCTTTGGCTTTGGTATTCACCGTTGTGTCGGTAACCGCCTGGCGGAACTGCAGTTGAAGATCCTCTGGGAGGAAATCCTCAAACTCTGGCCCGAGCCCTGTATCGAGGTGGTCGGCGAGCCCAAGCGGGTCTACTCGCCGGTGGTACGCGGTTATACCGAGATGCCGGTGCGGATCAATGCCTGAGCCGACCGCAGTGAGCACCATGACGGACGCCCCGACTAACAACAACGCCGTCATCATCGGCGCCGGTCAGGCCGGCGCCCAGGCCGCATTCAGCCTCCGTCAACAGGGTTTTAAGGGGCGGGTGGTGCTGGTAGGGGACGAACCCACCCTGCCCTACCAGCGCCCGCCCCTATCCAAGGCCTATCTGGCCGGCGAGCTGCCCGAGGCCCGCCTCTACATCAAACCCCAGGGCTTTTACGACAAAGCCGACATCGAGTTGCTGACCAGCGCCAGAGTGGAAGGCATCGACCCCGGCGCCCGACAGGTAAGACTGGCCGGTGGCGATACGCTTGCTTACCGCCACCTGGTACTCGCCACCGGCGGCCGGGCGCGGCGGCTGAATTGCCCCGGCGCCGATGACCCCCGCGTCCACTACCTGCGCACCCTGGCCGATGTGCAGGGCCTGCAAGCCGATTTTGTTGCCGGCAAGCGCCTGGTAGTCATCGGCGGTGGGTACGTGGGTCTTGAGACCGCGGCAGTGGCGGCCAGGCATGGCCTGCAAGTTACCGTACTGGTAGCGCGCCCCGCCGTGCTGAACCGGGTTTGCGGCCCTGAAGTGAGCCGCTTTTTTACCCGGGTCCATCGCGAGGCCGGGGTGGTGCTGCACTGTAAAACGGCGGTCACTGCAATCCGTAGTGAGGGCGGCTACCTGGTGGTCGATACCGATGCCCAGTACAGCCTCGAGGCCGACTTGGTGGTGGCCGGTATCGGTCTGGAACCCAGTACCGAACTCGCCGAGGCCGCCGGCATCGCCTGCGACAACGGCATCAGTACCGATGAAAACGGGCGCTGCTCAGTGCCGGATATCTACGCGGCGGGTGACTGTGCCAGCCACCCGAGCGCCATCTATGGGCGGCGCATGCGCCTGGAGTCTGTGCCAAACGCGGTAGAGCAGGCCAAGACCGTGGCCGCGAGTATCTGCGGCAAAAACCGGCCTTACACCCAGGTGCCCTGGTTTTGGTCCGACCAGTACGCGCTCAAGCTGCAAAGCGCCGGCGTGGTCAGCGGTTTTGATCTCAGCGTGGTGCGGGGTGATCCGGAGACCCACAGCTTCGCGGTGTTCTATTACTGCGCCGGGCGTCTGATCGCGGTGGATGCCATCAATCGCCCCGCCGAATTTGTCGCCGTTCGAAAATTGATTGAACAGGGGCTGTCGCCGGGACCCGAGATCGTCGCCGACGACAGCATATCGCCCGCCGACTTCGAGGCTGCAATGCCCCGTGGGAGAGCCGTTGCCAGCCGCGGCTGAGGCCGATAAAGCCGAACTCGACAAAACGAGCCAGAGGACAGAATATGACGATTAAAGTCACTTACATTGAACACGATGGTACCGAACGGGAGGTCGTGGTCGAAGAGGGCGTCAACCTGATGGACGCCGCCCTTGATAACATGGTGCCCGGCATTGACGGTGACTGCGGCGGTGTCTGTGCCTGTGCCACCTGTCACGTGCACGTGGCCCCGGACTGGGCCGACAAACTGCCCGCCATGGAAGACACTGAAAATGCCATGCTGGAACTGGCCGATAGTCGGGACGAATATTCGCGCCTGGCCTGTCAGATTACAGCCGAGCCGACCCTCGATGGCCTGGTGCTACACACCCCCATCGGGCAGCACTAATGGTTACTGAAAGCCCTGTTCGCCCCTGGGCCGGAAACTGATGTGCCACGACGCTCTGAGAGCGAAGCGATCAACCACAGCGGGCGGTGAACAACCAGGTTTTTAACCATGCGGTTTTGCACCGGGACGCGTTGAAATGGAGGCCCGGTGTATTTGCGGTGTAGCAACTGGAGGCTGGCACGCCGGGTGTCTAAAAATCTAACTGGCCGCTGCCGCCTTCTACGAAACCCTTCCAGGTGGTCATGTAATCGACAAAGGCCTCACCCAAACCTTCCTTGCGCAAGTGCGCTTTTGATACCGGGTTAGCCACTGGCTCGAAGCCCTCGTCCCGGGCCATTTGCGTCGGAAAATCGTGGTGAATAATTGCCGCGCGCCCCAGCAAAATAAAATCGACGCCGCTTTCCATACAGCGGACGGCATCGGCCGGTGTTCGAATCTTGCCGGCAAAACCTAGGCGCACCTCGCCGCGGTCGAGTTCGGTGAAATAGGATGCAAGGCTGCGTCCCCGATAGGCCGGGTCGGCAGGCTCCTTAAATACATCCCAAAGCGACATGTCCAGATAGTCGATTTGACCGGCGCTCATCACCCGCTGGGCCAGGGCCGTTGCTTCCGTTAGCTCGATACCGAAGCGCTCTGGCGACAGGCGCAGGCCGATATTGAACTGTTCGCCGCAGCGCGAACGGATGCCATCGATAATCTGGGTGATCGGTCGACAGCGGTTTTCGAGGGAGCCACCGAAGTCGTCCTCGCGCCGGTTGGTCTCGGCACTGAGAAACTGGCACAGCACGTAACCGTGAGCGCCGTGGATCTCGATACCATCGAAGCCCGCGCGCTGGGCGCGTTCTGCAGCGAGAATAAAATCCTCGATCAATTGTTCGACTTCGCCAAATGATAGAGCACGAGCACCGGTTTCTTCGTCCTCGGAAGGCGCCACTGGCTGGCAGCCGATCAAGTCGCCCGGCGAGCGCATGCCGGCGTGATGGATTTGCACCACCGCCAGGCTGTCGTGTTTTTTTATCCCTTCGGCAAGACGGTCGAGGCCCGGCAAATGGTCGTCGGAAAAAATGCCGAGTTGGCCGGGAAAACCCTGCCCCACGGCCTGCACGTGGGCCGCGCAGGTCATGGTGAGCGCGAAGCCGCCTTCGGCGCGCATGGTCAGCCATTTGTATTCGTCGTCGGACAGGCGACCGTCTTCGTGACTTTGCAGGTTGGTCAGGGGCGCCAGGACAAAACGGTTTTTCAATGCCGGGCCGTGGCGAAAACTCAGGGGTTCAAATAACTTGGACATCGCGGGTACACCCATATCTTGAAGTGGGGATTCTAAAAATGACAAAGCCGGCGATCCTACGCTGATCGGTTCATGGCGGTCAAACCCGATGGCGCCGACCGGGTTCCGCTGGCCGGGATTTAAAGCGCGTCAAGCAGTGCCGCCACATCGAGCATGCGGTTGGAGAAGCCCCACTCGTTATCGTACCAGCTCATGACCTTTGCCTGCCGCGCCTGGATTTGGGTTTGGGCGGCGTCGAATATTGATGAGGCCGGATGGTGATTAAAATCGATAGACACCAGTGGAGCGTCGTTGTAGGTCAGGATGCCAGACAACTCGCCGTTAGCCGCGTCGCGCATGGCGTTGTTTATCTCTGCGACATTGGTGTCGCGGCCGGTTGTAAAATGAAAGTCCACCAGCGACACATTTAGTGTTGGCACGCGCAGGGCCATGCCCGTGAGTTTACCCGCCAGCTCCGGCAAGACCAGGCCGACCGCGGCGCTTGCCCCGGTTTTGGTGGGAATAATCGATTGGGTCGCCGAGCGCGCACGGTAGAGATCTTTGTGCTGCTTGTCGATGAGGTTCTGGTCGTTGGTGTAGGCGTGCACTGTCGTCATGTTGCCGTGTTCGATACCGACGGTGTCGTGCAGCACTTTTGCCACCGGCGCCAGGCAGTTGGTGGTGCACGAGGCGTTGGAAATGATGCGATGGCCGGCATCAAGCTGTCGGTGGTTAACGCCGTAGACTACGGTGATATCGGCATCGGCCACCGGGTAACTGATCAACACTCGTTTGGCGCCGGCATCCAGGTGTTGTTGGTTCAGGTCGCGTTGCTTGAACTTGCCGGAGCACTCGAAGACGAGATCCACATCCAATTCAGCCCAGGGCAGGTTTGCCGTATCCTTCTCCGCACTGATACGAATAGCCTGGCTGTTGATAGTCAGTGTGTCCCCGTCGAGAGCGACTTCGCCGGGAAATCTTCCGTGGGTCGAGTCGTAGCGGGTGAGGTGGGCTAGCACTTTGAAATCGGCGAGATCATTGATGGCGACGACTTCGAACCGGTCAGTCAGGCCGCGTTCGTGAAGCGCCCAGACCAGACAACGGCCGATACGGCCGTAACCATTAATAGCAATACGCATATGTTACTCCCGGTATTTGGTGATGCTTTGCTACAGCAAAGCATCGACAGCCCCACGGCGCCATACGGTATTACACGAGATGACCCCAGTTTGACGAGCTCCATTTGCCGAATGGTTTGATCTTCCTTTAATTCGGCAACGGATATCACACGCTGTTTTACAGAGGCGTGCGTTTAGCTATCCGGTTTTCAGTTCTTGAAGCCAAGTGTTCAGAAAAAAGGTAATTGCGTTAGTTGCAAAAATACTGCCAGGAAGTGACATTAATGTTTCCAAGTATTGGGTTCAACGCTCTGGCGTACTCTTAGCGTTATATCGCAAAAGCGCTGTAATCGGCCTGCGCATCGACTGCGCGCTGGAGCCGCGCGATTGTTTGAATTCCCGTCCCGAAACCCTGGACAGCGAAGATACGCTACCATCTGATCCTAAAGACAACCTACAAGAATCGGCAGGATAATCGATCTGCAACCCGGAACGGTATTGAGAAATGACGAT
>DJFY01000003.1:40207-48446 GCA_002431545.1 Cellvibrionales bacterium UBA5860
TCGATCGGGCACTTAGCGAATGTCACTGAGCGGGTGAAATCGACCAAATAAATTAAGGAGGACGAATCGATGGACGACGCTTCCGGACAGTCAATAGACCAACTGCTGCAAGGCGCCGCAAGTGCCTGGGAACAGAGTTGGAATCATGTGCTGGCCTGGGGAACAAGTCCCGAGTTTTACGCACAGTTCGGGGCCATCCTGCTCACCGTAGCTTTCGCCTGGTTGATTGCAGCCGTGCTCAGGGCGCGCCTGCCTTTCTGGCGAAAGGAGCCCTCCGCGAGGGTCCGCATGCCGAAGCTTGCGCGGTTACTATTCAGGCTCCGCGGCATCGCTTTTCCCGTGCTCAACATTTTCATGTTGAGCATCGCCGCCACGGTGGCACAGCGGACACTCGAGCAGAACTGGCTGGTGCTGCTGGCCCAGGGCCTGGCCGCCGTTCTGCTGCTCTATCGCCTTGCGGACAAGTTTGTAACCAGCGGTATGATCCGTGCGCTCGCCCTCTGGGTCGGTATTCCGGTCGCGGTTCTACACGTATTCGGCTGGCTAGACGATGTGACCGAATATCTGGACAGTATTCAGCTTTCGGCGGGTAACATTCGTATTTCACTCTACGTGCTACTGCGCACGCTGCTGTTCGGTGCCGTTCTGTTCTGGCTCGGCCGTTTGTCGAATGACGTTGGTAAGCAGGCGATCCGCACGCGCACTTCTCTTGATATCGGTACGCGCGAGGTGTTTGCCAAGCTGTTCGAAATCGGTCTGTACGTCGTGCTTTTTCTGTTGCTGCTACAGATAATGGGCATCAACCTGACCGCGCTTGCAGTTTTTGGTGGCGCGCTCGGCGTCGGTATCGGCTTCGGGCTACAGCAGATCGCTTCGAATTTTATCTCCGGAATCATCATCCTTCTGGACCGCTCTATCAGTATCGGCGACTACATCGAGTTGGAAGACGGTCGCATCGGCCAGTTGCGGGAGCTGAACATGCGCTTTGCGGTCCTTGAAACCTACGAAGGCAAGGACATCATGGTGCCTAATGAGCAGTTCATTACGACGTCATATACCAACTGGACACACAAAGACCCCATGCAGCGCTATTCTTTGGAGTTCCAGGTGGCGTATAACACGGATCTGGATCTCTTGTTCGAGAACATTCGCCAGGTGTGCCGGGATCATCCCAAGGTGCTGAGCGGTGATGACTATGAATTCGAAATTCAGCCCGATGCGGAGATAGCCGGCTTTGGCGATTCCGGCATCGATATCCTTGTGGAATTCTGGATGATGGGGATCGATGATGGCAAAAACCGGGTGGGTGCCGATCTCCTACATGGCATCTGGCGGTCGATCAAAGAGCACGGGATGCAGATCCCATTCCCGCAACGGGAGGTTCGGATTCTCAACCCTGTAGACCAACCCGGCGGTTGAAGTCCAGTGTTGTTTCGCAAGCCCACTCGGCGGTTTGGTATGCGGAAATCACGAGACTGGAACCGGCTTGCATTAGCTGCCAGCGAAACCGTCTAGATGGGGTGTGAGGCCAGCCGGTCTACAGATGTCTGTTTACGACGTCGTGGGCAGGGTGGTTATTCGAAGAAGAGGGCGTTTATACTTTCTTCGTTACGATAATCTTGTTCGACAAAACTATGGTTTCCCTGCCGGTGCAGAAGATATCCGGGAGGTAGAAGGTTCCAAGTTGGTATGCTCAGCAAATTTGGATAGCCTCAACGAGGACTTTTCCAGAGGTTCGCTGCCGCACGTAAGCGAGTTCTTATGGCCGATACAACTCCCGAGCAAGACGCCGCACCTGACTCACAAACCGATTCGCTTCTAGAGGAAGTCCTCGAAGTCGACGAAATCGCCAACTACTCTGCACGAATTTGGGACTGGATTCAGACGGATCTGTTGTCCATCGACGTCGGAATTCAGCTCGGCCTGATTTTCGCGGCACTCATCCCGGCGGCTGTCTTCGGCCCGCGCATACAAAAACATATTCGGCGAGTGGTAGAGGGCCGCCTGAAAACGCCTTTCGGTATCCGTTTGGTCAATTCGGCATCTGAGCTGGCAACACCGATTGCTTTATACGTCACTCTGGCCGTCGTGCGAATAGTGCTTGGCAGTGCCGGGCGGCCTTCAGAGCTTATCGGTGCTGCGGTTGCATTACTCACAGCCTGGATCGTTGTCCGGTTGGTGACATTGATTATTCAATCGGAATTCTGGTCACGAGTGGCGTTTTTCATCGCCTGGCCCATTGCCGCACTAGATGTTTTTGGCGCACTAGGTCCAATTGTTGAACAGATGCGCGAGCTGGCCATTCCCCTGGGAGAAAACAGCGACGGAGAGCCGATTGACATCAGCTTGCTAGACGTGGTTCGCACGCTGTTCTATTTCCTGATTCTTTTCTGGGCCGCGAATTTTATCAATCGACTGCTGCAGCAACGGATTCTCGGTATCGAGGATTTGAGCCCATCCTTAAAAGCCATGATCGGCAAGATTCTCAATGTCGTCATGCCCGTCGTTGCTCTCCTGATCGCGTTTCAGATTGTCGGCTTCAATCTGGCGACCCTGGCTGTATTCAGCGGCGCGGTCGGTCTGGGAATAGGCCTTGGATTACAGCGGGTCGTTTCCAATTTCGTTGCCGGTTTCACGTTACTTGCCGACCGCTCGATCAAGCCCAACGACGTCATCGAAATTGAAGATACCTTTGGCTGGGTGACTTCCATGCAGGCACGCTATGTGGCCTTGCGCACCCGCGACGGTACCGAACACCTTATTCCCAATGACCGGTTCATTACCGAGGGGGTTATCAACTGGTCGCGATCGGATCGCAATGTGCGACTGCACGCGCCGTTTGGTGTGACCTACGCAACCAAAGACTTACGCCGGGTTCAAGCGCTAGCGACCGAGGCAGCGAGCGTCGTGGACCGCGTTGTCGCTGACCCAAAACCTGTCTGTAACGTCGTGGAGTTTGGTGATAGTTCGATAAATTTCGACCTTAGATTCTGGATCACTGATCCACAGAATGGGATGGCCAATGTGCGCAGCGAGGTTTACATCGGCGTTTGGGAAGCACTTGCAGAAAACAACATTGAAATTCCTTTCCCACAACGGGATCTCCACATTCGCTCTTGGTCCAGAGATGCCGCTCCGCCTGCCGGCGACGCTCAGTGCTAACTGCGAACAAAGCAAAAGACCGCAATTGAGCCGCTAGCCTTAATCGGTTGGCACGGTCGATAATGCGGGTAGAAAATAGCCCGTTGCTTAACGGTGTTTAACTGTACTTCGAGGTGCCCTTGCCTAGAATTGCCCTAATTGCCGCGCTGTCTGAAAACGGCGTAATTGGCGCCGATAATCGCTTACCCTGGCGACTGCCCGCCGACTTAAAACACTTCAAACAAGTCACCATGGGCAAGCCGCTGGTTATGGGGCGCAAGACCTTCGATTCCATTGGCCGGCCCCTGCCCGGGCGCCGCAATATTGTCGTAAGCCGTCAGCGGGAGTGGCGGGCGAAAGGGGTAGATGTGTGTGCGAATCTAGACGATGCCATCGTGCTTGCGCAAAACGCTGCGGCCCGCGATGACGTCGATGAAATCATGGTTATCGGCGGAGAGCAGATTTACCGCCTGGCCCTACCGCGCGCGCAGCGTTTGTACTTGACCCGGGTGGCTTGTCAGGTCGAGGGCGATGCGTATTTTCCAGATATCGACGGGAAGAGCTGGCGAGAAACGTTCATTAAATCCTGCCCGGCCGAGGGCGATACCCCGGCCTGTACTTTCTGGCAGCTGGATCGCCGTTAGACAGCTGACAGCTTAAAGTGCCAACGGTCGCTTTACCGGCGCCGCCCGGGCCGGCTCAACCAGACCCGGGCGATGTGGCAAGAAGAAGTCTAGAAACAGACTGAAAGTTCAAGACTAAAGGGAAGAGAGATCCCTGACTGCGCCCTTGTCGGCACTGGTGGCGAGTTTGGCATAGGCTTTGAGCGCGGCCGAAACCTTGCGTGGGCGAGCTTCGGCGGGGTGCCAGCCTTGCTCCTCTCGGGCGTGACGCCGGTGCGCCAATTCCTCGTCGCTGAGTTTGACATTGATGGTGCGGTTGGGAATGTCGATATGAATCAGATCGCCGTTCTCGATCAGGCCGATATTGCCGCCGGCGGCAGCTTCCGGCGAGCAGTGGCCGATGGACAATCCTGAAGTGCCCCCCGAAAAACGTCCGTCTGTCACCAGGGCGCAGGACTTGCCGAGGCCCCTGGATTTCAGGTAGCTCGTGGGATATAGCATTTCCTGCATGCCCGGCCCGCCGCGGGGGCCTTCGTAGCGAATGACGACCACATCGCCCGGTTTGACCTTGTCGGCGAGGATGTCCGCGACCGCCGCGTCCTGGCTTTCGCAGACGTATGCGGGCCCCTCGAAGACCAGAATGGACTCGTCGACGCCAGCGGTTTTAACCACGCAGCCGTCCTGGGCAATATTGCCGTAGAGGACGGCGAGACCGCCGTCCTTACTGTAGGCGTGTTCGATATTGCGAATACATCCGTTCTCCCGGTCCGTGTCCAGGCTTGGCCAGCGCGTGTCCTGGCTAAAGGCTGTCTGGGTGGGAATGCCGGCGGGGCCCGCCGAATAAAACTTAGCTACGTCCTCGCTGGGTTGGTTCATGATGTCCCAGGTGTCTATTGCCTCGCGCATGCTGCTGGCATAGACCGTGGGCAGTTCGGCATGCAACAGGCCGCCGCGATTCAGTTCGGCGAGGATGGCGAGCACGCCACCGGCACGGTGCACGTCTTCCATGTGGTAGAGCGGCGTGCTGGGAGCGACTTTGCTCAGGTGCGGGATGCGGTGCGATAGGCGGTCGATATCCGCCATGGTGAAATCGACGCCGCCTTCCTGGGCCGCGGCCAGCAAATGTAAAATGGTATTGGTGGAGCCGCCCATGGCGATATCTAAACTCATGGCGTTTTCGAAGGCTTCGAAGCAGGCCACGGCGCGGGGCAGAACGCTGGCGTCGTCCTGCTCGTAATACCGCCGGGTGATGTCGACGATCAACTCGCCAGCCCGCAGGAATAGCGCCTTGCGGTCGGCGTGCGTCGCCAGCACGGAGCCATTGCCCGGCAGCGACAGGCCCAGGGCCTCGGTCAGGCAGTTCATCGAGTTGGCAGTGAACATGCCCGAGCAGGAGCCGCAGGTGGGGCAGGCCGAGCGCTCGTACTCCTCGACCTGCGCGTCGCTGGCGTTGTCGTCGACGGCGATTACCATGGCGTCGACCAGGTCGAGCTTGGTGTCGGCGAGCTTGGTCTTGCCGGCTTCCATGGGGCCGCCGGAAACGAACACTGTCGGAATGTTCAGCCGCATCGCGGCCATGAGCATGCCCGGTGTGATCTTGTCGCAGTTGGAAATACATACCAGCGCATCAGCACAGTGGGCGTTCACCATGTATTCGACCGAGTCGGCGATGATGTCTCTGGAAGGCAGCGAATAGAGCATGCCGTCGTGGCCCATGGCGATACCGTCGTCGACGGCGATGGTGTTGAATTCCTTGCCGACGCCGCCGGCCTTTTCAATCTCGCCGATGACCAGTTGACCCAGGTCTTTCAGGTGGACGTGGCCGGGCACAAACTGAGTAAAGGAATTGGCGACAGCGATGATCGGTTTGTCAAAGTCCTCGTCTTTCATGCCGGTCGCGCGCCATAACGAGCGGGCGCCGGCCATATTGCGGCCTTTGGTCGTGGTGTGTGATCGATATGCGGGCATGCGCCACCTCGTTGTTGGCGTCGAATTGAAATGGCCGCCAAGGATAGCAGACCAGCCGGCCTTACCAAAAGGATTAGATTCGCTATACTCGCTTGTAATTATTGAAGTTTAGGGGATGACCCATGAGTCTCTACGAGAAGTATTTCCTGGCGTCGTTTATCAATCTCGCCTGTGGCACTAAGCCGATCATGTATCAGCGCAAGAAAGTGGTGCCGCTGTGTGAAGGCCGCGTGCTGGAAGTGGGCATGGGGTCGGCGCTCAATCTGCCCTACTACGACCGGGAGAAAGTTGAGCTCATCTGGGGTTTGGAGCCCTCCGAGGCAATGCGTAACAAGGCCGCGCCCAACATCGAGAAGTCGGGTATAGACGTCAAGTTAATCGATCTTCCTGGCGAAGAGATTCCACTGGATGACGCCACCGTGGACACAGTATTGTTGACCTACACACTGTGCACCATTCCCGACTGGCATGCGGCCCTGCAACAGATGCGCCGGGTTTTGAAACCTGGTGGCAAGGTGGTATTTACCGAACATGGTAAGGCGCCGGATGCGGGGGTGAAAAAGTGGCAGGATCGCGTCAACCCACTGTGGAAGAGGTTTGCCGGAGGCTGCAATCTGAATCGTCCGGTGCCCGACCTGCTGACCGAGACGGGTTTTGCGGTGGAGAATCTTGAGTCTATGTATCTGCCCTCGACGCCCCGATTGTTTGGTTATAACTACTGGGGTGTCGCCACCAAGGCCTGATCGTTCGCCACCGGGCTCGTTGGAGCGCAAAAGTACCCGGGCTTGACACAGATCCGGGTGTGGCCCCAGTCGAGGGCACGATAATTGTGCTGGTTATAGAGAAATAACAGAGTGGAACAGCGTATCAGGGCCATCGGTTCAATGGCCCGTTAAGGGAATAACCATGAAGCACATTCTCCTGCCTCCGATTCCACCTTTGATCCTGCTTATTGGCCTGGGTCTCGGCTTGGTTCAGAGCCTGGCGGCGTGCTCGAAAGGGCCCGAAGGCGGGGCGGGGAATCCCGCGGTTGCCGAAAACGCCACCCAGCCGGGCGCCCGCGCCCTCCCTCCGACGGTGAATACCGCCACTGCGGCCACGGGGCATCTACCCGAGGGTAGCGTCCGCTTGCAGCGCGTCCAGATTATGGACCGGCAGGGCTTTGACAAGCCGATGGTCGCGACTACAGTGCTGGTGCCCGTGGGATGGCAGACTCAGGGCGGTGTCGTGTGGGGTCACCAGCCTCAATGTTCTAGTAGCGGCTATACGATGGATTTCCAGGCTTATTCCCGGGATGGTTTGTTCGGTGTACATGTTTTTCCCGGCGAGCAATGGCAGTGGAGCAATCAAGCCGGCACGCCGTCGACCGCGGGTTGCCCGACCTTACAGATTACATCTATTCGTCAGTATCTGGAGGCGATGACGGCAAGAGCCAGACCCGGTGCGCAGATACTTGATTTCAGGGCGCGCCCGGATATCGCGCAGCCGCTGAAGCAACTCGAGCAATACACACCGATGCCTTTAGGTGATATGCGCACCTGGGTGGAGGCTGCTGAAGTATTAATCGGGTATCAACACGAAGGCCGGGCCATGCGCGAGACGGTGGCGGCCGCCGCTGTTTTCTCCCTGATGCGGATGCAGGGTATGGCGGGTATGCCGTCCAGCGAATTTCTTACCGGGGTAACGCTGCCCGGCTTTGCCATGCGAGCGCCGGACGGTGAACTGGATTTTCGTCTGGCTGAATTGATCCGCCGCTCCGGCCAGCCTAACCCCCAGTGGCAGGCGCGCATAGCTCAACATAACGCGAAAATAGCGAGTATAAACCTGAAAGGTGCGCAGCAGCGTTCACAAATCATCGCGCAAACCGGGGAGGAGATTCGGCAGATGCAGGCCGACTCCTGGCGCAAACAGAGTCAGTCCTTCGATTATCTGTCGCGTGAGTCGTCGGAAGCTATACGTGGCGTGGAAACCTACGACGATCCCTATCATGGTGGCACTGTGCAACTGGACAACAGCTATCGGCACGCCTGGCAACTCAACGACGGCACTTACGTACTCACCGACGATACCAGTTTCGACCCTTATGCAGTGCTTGGGCAGGATGGCCAACAGTTGCGGCCGTCACCCTGAATGTAAGGGCTTACTTACCTGTTTGCGGAGCAGTTAACGCGGGTCTCAGCCCGGCGTGAAAGGTGGGGGATGCGCCGCGGGGCAGATTGGTTGGCGGGACAAAATGGGGAATCTACAAGGAAGAAGCGGGGGGTTATAACAGTGAATTTTAGATCGACTTTGGGCGTCGTTTTACTCACCGGCGCCGGGTTGTGTCAGGCGATACTGGCCCAGGATAGCTTCGGGGATCCACCCCGGGGCGACGTGCCGCGGCACGATTACCCACCGCCCGGAGCTTACCCGCCAGTCCCACCAGGCGGGCATCCGGACGTGCCACCCGGTGCATATCCGCCGGATTATCCCCCGCCCGGGCCGCGGCATCCCCCCTATCCCGGCCC
>DJFY01000003.1:48706-54019 GCA_002431545.1 Cellvibrionales bacterium UBA5860
CATCCGGCCTATCCTCCGGGCGCGCCACCGCCGTATCCGCCCGGAGGCGCTTACCCGCCAACCGGATATCCGTCGCCACCGGGCGATCCGGGGCCACCGCCGGGCGGCTACCCGCCTGTGGCTGGTCCCGGTGCTTACCCGGGTGTGGCGCACTCCGGGGTACAGACATTTGAGTTGCAGGACTTTGGTGTGCCGCCTATCGCGCACCTGTATACCGGCGCCATGCATGGTCCGACGCCTGTCAGCATTCCCGGCGGGCGCGTGGTGACCACTGCCGATGTGATCGCGTTTACGCAGCAGGGCGGCGGTTATGTCCTGCTCGATGTGCTGGGCAGCGGCGAAACGTTGCCCGGGGCGATTTCCGCCGTCTCAGCCCACCGGGCAGGCACTTTCAACGACGCTGTACAAGGACAACTGGCCAGTTTGCTGGGGCAGCATACGCAGGGCAATCGCACGTTACCGCTGATATTTTACTGCCAGTCACCCCGGTGCTGGATGTCATACAACGCTGCCTTGCGCGCGATTAATCTGGGTTACCGCGATGTTCGCTGGTACCGGGGCGGTATCGATGCCTGGAAACGGGCGGGCCTCTCCACCCAGGCAGGTTATGCTCGATAAAGCAGGCCGGACTTCAGGGCAGGCTGCGTCGACCCCGACGCGTGGTATTTAACAGGGTCATCCTCTATGATCGGGCCCCCCAATTAAAAAAACGATAGGAGAATGATCATGGCGTGCACTGTGCTACTGGAGCTGAAAGTGAAGCCGGAATGTGTCGAGGATACGATTAACGGCCTGGGTGCCATGCTGCCCGAAACCCGTAATTACGATGGCTGCATAGAAGTCTATGCTCACCAGGATCAGGATGATCCGACTACGATTCTAGCCATCGAGCAATGGGATTCTCGTCAACACTACGAAAAATATTTTGCCTGGCGCCAGGAAACCGGGGCGCTGGACGCGCTGGGCGCCTGGTTGGCGCAGCCGCCCTCTATTCGTTACTTCGATAAAAAAGCCTGAGCACGTCTTGGATTTGAGTGCGTGGGTTTGTGTACATGGTTGGATCTGAGGGCTTGATCGGGCCTGGATGCCGGGCGTGCCGGAGCCGTTGAAGCGCTCCACGGGAAGCCAAAGCAGGTAACCGGGACTACGCGAAACGGGACAAGTCCAGGTTGATAATTCAGGCCATAACAGGGCCACGCATTTACCGCATCTCAGGACATATATAAATAAAAGGGGCGACAGTTAACCTGTCGCCCCTTTTGCATTTTCGCGAGCCACCAAGCTTTGGCGGGAGTGTTGTGGTCTCTCCGCTGGAGAGGCCCTCGACAACGATGGGCGGGATATTTGGTGCCGAATCGGCAGAGTTTCCCGCCTAGAGGGCTTTGCTCAATATTTTTGAGTTGCGTTGCAGGTTGTATAGCGCCGCTTTCTCCTGAGGCAGTTGATCCAGCGTGGTCACAGCGAAGCCCTGTTCCTGGAACCATTGCGCGGCCTGCGTCGTAAGCACAAATAACCGGTCCAGTTTAAGTTCACTCTTCGCACGTTGCTCGATTTTGTTCAGCAGTTTTTTCCCCAGCCCGCGATGTTGAAAATCCGGGTGTGTCGCGACACAGGCGAGTTCCCCGGCCTCCGCGTCTTTGAAGGGGTAGAGCGCGGCACAGGCGATGATCATGCCGTCCGGGTGCACCACCACCTGAAACCGGGAAATTTCGGTCTCGAGCAACTCGCGGGAGCGTTTGACCAGGGCGCCGGAGGCTTCCAGCGGTGCGATCAATTCGAGAATGGCACCAACATCGTCGATAGTGGCTTGCCTGATAGTCTCGCTACCCTGCTGCGATACCAGTGTGCCGGCACCATCCCGGGTGAATAACTCGCGCAGCAGAGCGCCATCTTCTCGGTAGCTGATCAGGTGGCTGCGTTCCACGCCGTTCAGGCAAGCGTCGTAGGCCGCCTGCAGAGCGGACCGGAGCGGCGCTTGCCCGGAGACAAGTTCGAGCCACTTGCGCACTTCCGCCATGTCGATGGATTTGACGAGCACCCCGTCGGCATCGCTTATCCCCGGCTCGCTGCAGAAGAGGATCAGTTTTTCCGCTTCCAGCGCGATCGCTGTCTCGGTTGCAACATCCTCGCAGCTTAGGTTGAAGACCTCGCCGGTGGGCGAATAACCCAGAGGCGACAGTAGCACGACCGCCCCCAGTTCCAGCTGCCGTGTAATGCCCGCTCGGTCGAGTTTGCGGACTTCACCGGTGTGATGAAAGTCGACGCCGTGACGAATTCCCAGAGGCTTGGCGGTAATGAAATTACCACCGACCACGCGCACTGCGGCATCCTGCATGGGCGAATTGGGCAGACCCATCGACAGCATCGACTCGATGGCAATACGCGTACTACCGACCGCTTCCTGTACACAAATCATGGTATCGGCGTCAGTGATGCGAATCCCGGCGTCGTAGCGGGGGATGAGATTGCATTGTGTCAGCTTGCTGTCGATCTGGGGGCGGGCGCCATGCACCAGCACAATGCGAATGCCCAGGCTGTGCAGCAAGGCGACATCGTGAACGATGTTGGCAAAATGCCGATCCTCTACCGCCTCGCCACGCAGGACAATGACAAAAGTCTTGCCGCGGTGGCGGTTGATGTAAGGCGATGTGTCGCGAAAAAACTTGACGTAATCGGTCATTTTGCCGGTAAAAACAAATGGAACAGGGCGCGCAATTATATCAGTTGGTCAGCGTCACGGGCGGTTGCTGTGCGTTATAAACAGAATTTACCTATCAGTTGTGAGATGTAGTCGACGCTTGGTTCGATACGATCGGCGCCAAGATACTCGTCCGGCTGGTGGGCCTGATCGATATTGCCGGGGCCCATGACGACCACGTCCATCCCCAGTTGCTGTAAAAAGGGCGCTTCCGTTGCAAAAGCGACGCTACTGCCGCTGTGTCCGGTGAGCTTCTCGCAATAACGCAGCAGCTCGCTATCGGTATCTGCCGCGAAAGGCGGCACGCTAAAATACTCGAGTGAAACTTCAGTACCCTCGTCGGCGCCCAGGCCGAGCAGGCGTTGACCGAGTAGTGCGTGCAACTCATCGATGTCCATTCCCGGCAGCGGACGTATCTCGAAACCGAGTTCGCAATGTCCGCAAATGCGGTTGGGGTTGTCACCGCCGTGGACATAACCCAGGTTGAGTGTCGGGAAATCGACCTCAAACAACGGGTTATGGTAACGGGATTTAAGTTCTGCCTGCAGGCGCCTGAGTACGCCCAGGGCGTCGTGCATGGTGTGCAGGGCGTTGTTACCCAGTGCCGGATTGCTGGAGTGGCCGGAATGGCCCCGCACCACCAGCGTCTCGATCATAATGCCTTTGTGTAAGGCCACCGGGCGCATGCCGGTCGGTTCTCCGACCAGTGCGTATCGGGCCAGCGGCTTGCCCGCCGCGGTCAGGGCGCGGGCGCCGTCCATAGAGGATTCCTCGTCCGCGGTGGCCAGCACAATCAGAGGTTGACGCAATTGCTGGTTGGCACTGCGTTTTATCGCTTCGATCGCGAGCGCAAAAAAGCCTTTCATGTCGCAGGTGCCGAGACCGTAAAATCTGTTATCGCGCTCGGTCAGCTGAAAAGGCGACTGGCGCCAGAGTTTGTCGTCACAGGGCACGGTGTCAGTGTGTCCGGCCAGCACCAGGCCCCCAGGGCCGCTACCCAGCGTCGCGATAAGATTGGCCTTGCGTGGATCGGCCAGAGGCATGATTTCGACAGAGAAATTCAGGTCGACGAGCCACTGGGCGAGCAGGTCGATGACGCCGCGGTTGCCCTGATCGATACTTTGGTCGGAACTGCTGATCGAATTGCAGGCAATCAGCTGGCGCAGTGTGTCGGTGATTTTCATGTCCCGGCCAGTGTAGGGGCTAGGTCGAAGAAAAAGCAATTCACCGACGCTCTGCTTTTGTTGTCGCCGGGTGATAAGCGCTACAATCGCGGGGCGCGTCGGCGGATGTGGCGCGTATTGACCATAAGCGGTGCTACCAGGAGAGGCGTCGATGGCCGTAGCTGAAGCGCTAGACCAATTGCTCGAACTGCCGGCGTTATTGAGCCAGTTGCAAGCTGACGGACTGTTGACCCGTGAAAGTGTCAACCAGATCAGTGGTACCACCCGCACGCGCGAGGAAGCGCTGCAGCATCCCCTCACTTACATTGCGGCGCAACAACCCGACAACGCACTGGAGTCTGGAAAACCCCTCGACCTGGATACCTTGACGCGCTGGCTGGCCGAGCGCGTTGGCCTGCCGGTGGCGCACATCGACCCGCTGAAAATAAATGTGCCAATGGTGACCGGCGTCATGTCTTTCGAGTTCGCCCGGCGCCACAACATTCTCTGCATAGACGTCACTGCGACCGAGGTGGTGATTGCCGTCGCCCAACCCTATGCCACGATCTGGGTTCGCGATATCGAGAAAATCACCGGCAAAGCCGTGCGCTGCGTGGTGGCCAATCCGGCGGATATCGAAAAGTACTCGGTAGAGTTCTATACGCTCTCGCGCTCGGTCTTCGGTGCCGGCAAATCGTCGGACCAGGGACGCAGCTCCCTGACCAACTTCGAGCAGTTGCTCGAGCTGGGTTCGCTGAAGGATCCGGATGCCGAGGATCAGCACATCGTCAACATTGTCGACTGGTTGCTGCAGTATGCCTTCGACCAGCGGGCGAGCGACATTCATATCGAGCCGCGGCGGGAAAAAGGCAAGGTGCGGTTTCGAATAGACGGCATTCTGCACCAGGTCTACGATCTGCCAGCAGCGGTGATGACGGCGATGACCAGTCGTCTGAAAATCCTCGGCCGTATGAACGTCGCCGAAAAACGCCGTCCCCAGGACGGGCGGGTGAAAACCAAAACCCAGGACGGTCACGAGGTCGAGCTTCGCTTGTCCACGTTACCCACGGCCTTTGGCGAAAAACTGGTGATGCGCATATTTGACCCGGAAGTCCTGCTGCGCAGTTTCTCCGAGCTGGGCCTGACTGGCGAGGATTATCGCCGCTGGCGCGAAATGACTACGCGCCCTTACGGTATCGTGCTGATTACCGGGCCCACCGGGTCCGGCAAAACCACCACGCTTTATTCCACCTTGAAGCAGTTGGCGACGGTGGACGTCAACGTTAGCACGGTGGAAGATCCCATAGAAATGGTCGAGGAGAGTTTCAATCAGACCCAGGTGCAGCCACAGATCGATCTGGACTTCGCCGCTGGCATTCGCACCCTGATGCGGCAGGACCCCGACATCATTATGGTCGGGGAGATTCGCGACCTCGAAACCGCAGAAATGGC
>DJFY01000124.1:0-214 GCA_002431545.1 Cellvibrionales bacterium UBA5860
AGACCACGCGGTGAGGACAAGAATCGATCGGGCAACCCGCGGCGGCGAAAAGCACCCAAAGCTGCATGATAGTCAATGAGAGCGGCGACCAACCGCCTCCCTCTAGAAAGAAAAAACGGGGCCAAAGGCCCCGTTTTTCATGCGCTTGACACAGCCGACTCGCTCAAGAAGCCGATGAGCCGCTAAACACATAGGGCTCCAAGGATTCCTGTCC
>DJFY01000124.1:406-1836 GCA_002431545.1 Cellvibrionales bacterium UBA5860
ACTAAACACATAGGGCTCCAGGGATTCCTGTCCGGCAACGCGCTGCTTGTGCCAACGACCGCCACCGTAGTAAACGAGACTACCCGGCTCTGCCTGGCCTTCGTGGTCGTAATAAGCGACACAATCGCGCAGGGGCGCGGTCGCCAGGTCTACTTCACGGCAGTGTTGGGCGTAGGCCTCGACGGCTTCCGGCTTCACATCGACAATGTCGGCACCCTGTTCCTGAAGGGTTTTCAGCACCCAGATAATGTAGTCACTGTGGTCGTCGATGGTGTCGGTGAAATTGAAGCTGCCACCGCCCCCCTGGGGACCGGTCATGACAAACAGGTTGGGGAAGCCTCTGCTATGCAGGCCCAGCCATGTCTTGGTGCCATTTTTCTTGCGCACCTCAGTCAGGGACTGGCCGTCCTCGCCATAAATCATGTCGAAGGTGGAGGTTGCCATCCATTGAAAGCCTGTGGCGTAGATCAATACGTCGAGGGGGTATTCCACACCGTCTTGGACGACGCCGTTTTCGTTGATGCGGTTGACGCCCCGCGGCGCGGTATCCACCAGATGCACGTGAGGCAGATTAAACGTCGGCAAATACTCGTCGTGAAAAGTCGGCCGCTTGCAGGCATAGGGATAATAGGGCTTCAATGCAGCGGCCGTGTTCGAATCTGCTACCACGGTATCAACGCGGGCGCGGATTTGCTCCATGGCCTGAAAGTTTTCGTCCAGCTGCTGCTGCATCCATTCTTCCGGCGAGAGCTTTTTGCTCTCCTTGGGTTTTTTTCTATAGTCCTCGACACGCCCCGACAAGTAGTCATCGTCGGCCTTTACCGCATCGCGCACGCTGGCGATTCGGCCAAAGCGTTTGCGCCGGGCCGTGGACCAGCCTGGCTCGTTTTTCCAGGTTTCGATTTCTTCTGACGTGGTCTCCCTTTGCGCGCGCACGTCGATGGACGAAGGCGTACGCTGGAAGACATAGAGCTCATCGACGACCTTGGCGATCTCCGGAATGACCTGCACGGCGGTGGCGCCTGTGCCGATGATGCCCACACGCTTGCCTTCGAGATCCACATTGTAATTCCAGCGGGAAGTGTGGAAGGCCTCGCCCTTAAAGGTTTCCATACCTTCGATTTTCGCCAGTTTCGGCGTAGTGAGAATACCGTTGGCAACGATCACAAAGCGAGCTTTCATTTTATCGCCACGGTCGGTCTCCACCTGCCATCGGCCGGCAGATGCATCCCATTGGGTTTTTTCGACCGTAGTATGAAAGAGGCATTTGTCGTAAAACCCGAACTTCTCCGCGATAAGCTGGCAGTATTCGAAGATTTCAAAGCCGCTGGCAAATTTCATGGTGGGGACATAGCCGGTCTCGTCGAGCAAAGGTAGATAGCTGTATGACTCCACATCACAGGCAATGCCGGGGTAGCGGTTCCAGTACC
>DJFY01000124.1:2054-4320 GCA_002431545.1 Cellvibrionales bacterium UBA5860
TAGCGGTTCCAGTACCAGGTGCCACCGACATCGCCGCCTTTTTCGCAAAAACGCACGTCCCTGAACCCGGCCTGCCGCAATTTGTACCACAGCATCAGCCCGGCAAAACCAGCGCCAATGACAAGTATTTCGCACTCGTCGGTCAGCACATCGCGCGGTACCGGCGCTTCGGAATAAACGTCTTCGAGGTATTTAGAAAACTCACCTTCCAGGGCAACATATTCGCCAGCGCCCGCCCTGGCCTCTTTAAAATCCCGGTACCTGGCCTGCTCCTCGGCATTAAACACAGCGCCTGCCGGGGCATCGGGGAGCGTCTTGAGGGATTCATCCTGCACTACCCCGTAGCCCCGGCCCCTGATTTTGTCGCTGGCCTGAGCGGCGCGAGTATTAAAAATTTTCAACCCTGTATCCGGGTCAGTCGTTATCGCTTGCGCCATAGTCCTGTTTCCTCATATATAAATTCGTGACAAATTAACTTACGTAAAAATTGGGTTAGCCGCCAAGGATAAGCAATTAGCTCCCGTATGCAAATCCCGAAACCTGCTTGCCGCGCGCAACAGGCGGGCGCCCGATTTGACATATTCCAGAAGTATCGGGCGGCCCCAAGACAGACGACACCGAAACACGGCCTACGACGCTGGCGGCCGCCAAAACAATTCCAGGCAGACGCTGGAATTCCTGCCCTGAAGGAGGGTTATGATCAGACATTTAACACGCTGTAAAAAGCTGTGAATCCCGCTTTCACTAGCAGTAGAATAGCGCGCGCACCGGCCCCGGAGGCCCACCGAACCATGCCCGTTATACCCCTCACACTCAACACGCCACGGCTGCGTTCCCACCGCCACTCCCGTGTCCAGTAAATCAATGGTACTTGAATATTCGGATGCCAAGGCCGAGACCTTTATCCGCTTTGGCAAGCTGACAGATCTGGACGCGCTCGTTCACATCGAACGACAATGTTTTGACAGCGACCGCCTGTCCCGCCGGAGTTTTCGCCACTTTCTTCAGCGCGGCAAAGGCGCGCTGCTGGTTTGCGAGACCGGCGAAGCCGTTGTCGGTTATGTCCTGGTACATATCCACGCCGGAACAGTCCTGGCCAGGCTCTACTCCTTTGCCGTGTTACCGGAAACCCAGGGCAGCGGTATCGGCCGGACTTTACTCGAGGCTGCCGAGCAGACGGCACGCGAGCAGGGTTGCCTCGCCATCAGGCTGGAAATTCGTCGGGACAACGAGCGCGCAAAAGCGCTGTACCTCAGCGCGGGATACCGGGAGTTTGAACAACTCGAGGACTATTACGAAGACCACCAGGACGCGGTGCGCATGGAAAAATCCCTCGCCCGCCGCTCCGACCGCGATGTGGTGCCTGTGCCCTACTACGAGCAAACTCTGGAGTTCACCTGCGGCCCGGCATCCCTGATGATGGCAATGAAATGCCTCAATCCGAAACTGGTGCTGGACCGCAAGCTGGAACTTCAAATTTGGCGCGAGGCCACCACCATTTTCATGACCTCCGGCCTCGGCGGATGCGGACCCGACGGCCTGGCGCTGGCAGCCTGGCGCCGGGGTTACACTGTGGAATTAGTCCTCAAGGATGAACAGGCACTGTTTGTGGAATCGGTCCGGTCGATGGAAAAAAAGGAGGTGATCGCTCTGGTGCACGAGGATTTTCAGCGACAAATTCTCGCCTCCGGCATCAAAGTGCGTTATGGCCCGATTAGTGTAGAAGAACTGGAAGAAACCGTCCGCGAAGGTGCCGTGCCGGTGGTGCTTATCAGTTCTTATCGACTTTACGGTGAGAAAACCCCTCACTGGGTCGTGGTCACAGACGTGGCCAACGGTATCGTTTATCTACACGACCCTTACGTGGATTACGAGGAAAACCGGATTTCCATGGATTGCATGAACATTCCTATTCTAAGTGAAGAGTTCGAAGGCATGGCCCGTTATGGCCGCAGCGGTCAACGCGCGGTGGTCATCCTCAAACCCCATAAGGCACAATCATGAGTCGCCACGTCGTGGTCGTCGAGCAACCGGCGGAGTGGACCGATCATCTACCGGAAAATTTACTGATTAGTGCACGGGACTATATAGCGGGCCAGGATTTTGGCGCCAATCCTACCGTCAAGGTAATCAACCTCTGTCGCAGCTACCGCTATCTGGGTATAGGTTATTACGTATCGCTGCTGGCCGAGGCGCGAAGACACCGGGTCATTCCGTCCGTGCGCACCATGCTCGACCTGTCTCGCAAGACCATTTACCAGCTGGT
>DJFY01000084.1 GCA_002431545.1 Cellvibrionales bacterium UBA5860
GAAGATCGGTGTCATGTTCGGCAATCCCGAGACCACTACCGGCGGCAACGCGCTGAAATTCTATTCGTCCGTCCGTCTCGATATTCGGCGCACTGGCGCGGTGAAGGAGGGCGAAGAGGTTGTCGGAAACGAGACCCGTGTCAAGGTGGTTAAGAACAAAGTGGCCCCGCCGTTTCGCCAGGCGGAATTTCAGATCCTGTACGGTGCCGGTATCAACCGTACCGGCGAGATTATCGATCTTGGCGTTAAATGTGGTCTGGTGGAAAAATCTGGTGCCTGGTATTCCTGTGAGGGAGAGAAAATCGGTCAGGGCAAGGCCAACGCCTGTGTTTTCCTGAACGAAAATCCTGATCTCAAGGCGACGCTGGAGAACGCCATTCGCCGCCAGTTGCTGGGCCAGGCCGAACCCGAGGAAGTCGAGGCTACTGCACCCGATGCCGTCGAAGGTTGATTTGGCTGAGCCCGATCCGGAGGTTTCCGGTGGCACGATATGACGCTACGCGCACACTGGCGCTACGTTTAGCGGCTATCGAAGCGGCTATTGCCATCCGTTCTTCTGTAGGGGGGATATGGACACCACGCGTCTGGACTGAGTTCAGCTGAAGCGCACTTATGGATGCCTACCAGGAACTTGTCGCCACACTCGCCCTTGTAATGGGTGTGGGCTGGGCCAGTGGTATCAATCTCTATGCGGCGGTAGCAGCGCTTGGTATCGCTGGCGCCAGCGGTCACATGCAACTGCCTCCGGACCTCGAGGTGCTAGCCAGTCCCCTGGTGATCGGCGCAGCCTGTTTGATGTATATGGTGGAGTTTTTTGCCGACAAGACTCCGGGAGTGGATACCGGTTGGGATGCACTTCATACCTTCATACGGCTGCCCGCCGGCGCTCTGCTGGCAGCAGGCGCAGTGGGTGAAGTCGCACCCGCGCTGGAGATCGCAGCCGGTCTGCTCGGCGGTACGCTGGCTGCCGGCAGCCACCTGACCAAGGCTTCCTCCCGAGTATTGATCAACGCCAGCCCCGAACCCTTTTCTAACTGGGCTGCTTCGGTTGGCGAGGATGTGCTGGTGCTCGGCGGTCTCTGGACCATGCTGAATCATCCGCTATTGTTCGTCTGCCTGATGCTGGTTTTTGTCGGCCTCGTGATCTGGTTGTTGCCTAAGTTGTTGCGCCTGCTGCGGCTTGTGTTTCAGCGTGTGCAGCGCTGGTTCGGCGCTAAAACAGCACCCGAAACGCCAGCGGATGAGGGGGCGGTGACAGAAACCATTGCGGCGGACAGCTCGCCCGCAATCGCCCCGCGTTCCGGCGCCAATGTCGCTGTGCCTCCCGGGGGTGGTCCCCCCCGTACCTGATCTTGTGATCTTGTCAGTACCGCATTTATATTCTCCGTTGGCTTACCCATCGTGTCCGAATCCCTCCCAGATATTGCTGCCTTGCGTGCTCAAGCCATGAATTTGTTGGCGCGCCGAGAACATTCACGACGTGAATTACGGGATAAACTGGTCCGCAAGTATGGTCTAGAGGCCAGTTTATCCGCGCAAGTGGAGGGCGTGCTCGACCAACTTGAAGCCGATGGATTGCAGTCCGATCTGCGTTTCGCCGAGAATACCCTTCATGCGCGGGCACGCCGGGGTTTCGGGCCGTTGCGTATTACCCACGAACTATCCGGTCACGATCTCGATCGGGAGGTGATCAATACCCTGCTCGACGATTCGGGCCTGGACTGGTCGGAACTGGCTCGTAAGGCGATATTGAAGAAGTATTCTTCGGCAGAACTTGGGGACGATGCGCGACAGTTGGCGAGGGCGCGGAGGTTTCTTTCGTACCGGGGCTTCGGCGGGGACCATATTCGATTTGCGCTTGACGATTGCCCGGACTGAGTTTGCGGACAAGGCGGGTGCTTTCATGCCGGCTGCAAGGAATAGATACCCATGGCCAATGATTTCCGGTATTGCGGGTTTCTGTTAATGATCCGAACCGGGCTGGCTGGGATGATTTTTGGTGTTGCGGAGAACCCGAGGTGATTTCAATGCCTGCGGGCTCGTTTCGTGTCTTCATCGGGTAAAGCGGTAAAAACATGACCAGATTGACAATTTGCGCACGCTGTTTCGCCTCTTTATGGCTGCTTCTGTTTGCTGGCGCTGTGTTTTCGGAGCCGGTGGCGACTGCACCTCAAAAAGCCTTGTTCCAGGAGATTGCACTACAGGAGATTGCGTTACAGGAGATCAGACCTCAGGGGGCAGTGCCAGTAGAGTCGATGTCTCTGGACATCCAAGGCGAATGGCTACCCGGAGCCTTGCTGGTAGGTCAGACAGCGCCGGGGACTAAAATTTTTCTGCAGGATCGCCGATTACAAACCACCCCCGAAGGCCGGTTCGTTTTTGGCCTGGGTAGGGATGTCACCGGTAATATAGAGCTCAAACTTCAACGGGATAGCAAGATCGAAACCCGCAGGTTTGTTGTCGGGCAGCGCAACTACGACGTACAAAGAATCGAAGGCGTGCCGCAACGGACGGTCACGCCACCGGCGGAAGTGCTCGCGCGGATTCGCCGGGAGGCTGCTCTGGTCAGGCGAGCGCGGGATTACAGCGACATTCGCGAGGATTTCCTCCATGGTTTTACCATGCCCGCCGAGGGGCCGATTACCGGAGTTTACGGCAGCCAACGAGTCTATAACGGCGTGCCCAAGAATCCCCACTATGGACTCGATATTGCAGCGCCCACGGGGACACCGGTACGCGCCCCGGCTCCAGGAAAAGTGACGCTGACGCACGCCGATATGTATTACTCGGGCGGCACGTTGCTCGTCGACCACGGGTATGGCATATCCTCAACTTTTATCCATCTGAGCGAAATACTCGTCGACGAGGGAGATGAAGTTCGCGCCGGCGATATCGTGGCCCGTATTGGCGCGACTGGCCGCGCCACTGGGCCACACCTGGATTGGCGAATCAACTGGTACCACGTGCGCCTTGATCCCGCGCTTGCGCTCAAGCATTTCCCGGCTCCGCGGTCGTGGCGCTCGGAAGCGTCGACGCCCTGAACCCGGGCGAATCAACCCGAATCGATAGCGCGGCTGGAGACCACGTCTGCCTTCAGTCCGAGTCCAGACTTGAATTTTTGGTATGGCGAGCGCAATTTGGTCGGTGTGGTCGGGCTAGGGTTGGCGGTCGTAGTGTTCCCACGAGGATTCTTTTAAAATGCGTGCGTCATAACCGACAGTGGTCGTCCGCCACCGAAAATCATTAGCGTGGTCGAAAGCGATGCTCGACAAACAATTGCTCAGTATTCTTGTATGTCCGGTGAGTAAAGGCTCCCTTGAATACGATCGGGAGAAGCAGGAACTGGTCTGTCATGCCAGCGGTCTGGCTTATCCGGTCCGCGACGGGATTCCTGTCATGCTGGAGAGTGAAGCGCGGGTCATAGGGTGCGAGGAGAAGGCTAAAAAGCCGGGTTTCGCCTCGCCAGCCGAGCCACCGTCCAAGTGATACGGATTGTCGCGGCGCACGGGCCCCGCCAGCGGCGGTCGCGAACCCGCCTTTAAACCGGTCGAACACCGTTCCAGGCCAGGAGAGCTACAGTGAGCGAAGAAACTATTTTCAGCAAGATTATCAACGGTGAGATCCCTTCCGACATTGTTTACGAGGACGAACACTGTGTCGCGATTAAGGACATCGCGCCCAAGGCGCCTGTTCATCTCCTCGTCATACCCCGGCAGCCGATCCCACGTTTGGCCGATGCCGGACCAGCGGACCGGGCCCTGCTCGGGCACTTGATGTTTGCGGCTGCCGAGATCGCGCGCCAGGCCGGGGTCGATGAGGCGTTTCGCCTGATCGTGAACAATGGCGCCGGTGCGGGCCAGACGGTTTTCCACTTGCATTTACATATTCTGGCAGGCAAAGATTTTTCCGAATCCCAAATGGGATTCTAGTCAGCCTGTCTCCGCACCTGCATGTCGGTGCGTGTTAAGGAGCTCAACCCCGTGATTAGAACCAGTGCTGAAATTCGGCAGGCTTTCCTGTCCTATTTTGCTGAACAGGGTCACACCGTGGTGTCCAGCAGCAGTCTGGTCCCGGCTAACGACCCGACGCTGCTGTTCACCAATGCCGGTATGGTGCAGTTTAAAGACGTATTTCTCGGCCAGGAAAAGCGCGATTATGTGCGTGCAGTATCTTCCCAGCGTTGTGTGCGCGCTGGCGGCAAGCACAATGATCTCGAGAACGTGGGGTTCACGGCCCGGCACCACACGTTTTTCGAAATGCTGGGTAATTTCAGCTTTGGCGACTATTTCAAAAGAGAGGCGATTGGCTTCGCCTGGGATTTTCTGACCCGGGTATTAAAGTTGCCCGAGACGCGCCTGTGGGTCACGGTGCACGTATCCGATGACGAGGCCGCCGATATCTGGCTCAACGAAATAGGTGTCAGCAGCGAGCGTTTCTCGCGTCTCGACGAAGACAACTTCTGGCAGATGGGGGATACCGGTCCCTGCGGACCCTGCTCTGAAATTTTTTACGATCATGGAGAGGATGTGCCCGGCGGACCGCCGGGTAGCGAAAACGATGATCTGGATCGCTACATCGAGATCTGGAATCTGGTTTTCATGCAGTACGAACGCAGCGCCGGGGGCGATCTCAATCCCCTGCCGAGACCATCGATCGACACTGGTATGGGCCTTGAACGCATAGCTGCGGTCATGCAGGGCGTGCACAGCAACTACGAGATTGATCTCTTTGCCAACCTGATTGCCGCCTTGAGCGAAATCACCGGTG
This sequence comes from Cellvibrionales bacterium UBA5860, assembly GCA_002431545.1. Classification (GTDB taxonomy): domain Bacteria; phylum Pseudomonadota; class Gammaproteobacteria; order Pseudomonadales; family Porticoccaceae; genus HB2-32-21. Next base: position 4,768 of record DJFY01000084.1, read on the forward strand.
GGGATTCAGGCGATAACTCGCTGCGGGTCATTGCCGATCATATTCGATCGAGTGCTTTTCTTATTGTCGATGGTGTGGTGCCGTCGAACGAGGGCCAGGGTTATGTTTTGCGCCGCATCATCAGGCGCGCTTTGCGACATGGTCACAAGCTTGGCGTGGTGGAGCCGTTCTTTTACCTTGCCGTCGCGCCGCTCGTCAGGGAGATGGGCGAGGCCTACCCCGAGCTCGCGGAAAAGCAGGCTCAGGTTGAGTCCACATTGCGTCGGGAAGAGGAAAAATTCGCCGAGACTCTGGATCGGGGTATGGCTGTGCTGGAGTCGTCTCTGCGCGATATTCCCGGCGAGACTCTGCCGGGAGATCTGGTTTTCCTGCTCTACGATACCTACGGGTTTCCGGTCGATTTAACCAACGACATCGCCCGAGAGCGCGGTTATAGTCTGGACACGGATGGATACGAGCAGTGTATGGCCCAGCAACGCGCCCGCGCCCGCGCTGCCGGACAGTTCGATATGCAGACCATGCCCGCACTGGAAATCGACGGCGCTACGGATTTTACCGGTTATCAGAGCCTCGACGCGGATTCTCGAGTGATCGGCCTGTACCGGGATGCAGTGGCTGTGGAGAGTGTAGAGGCCGGCGATGAAGCTATTGTCGTGCTGGAAAAAACACCATTTTACGCGGAGTCCGGCGGCCAGGTGGGCGATCGCGGCGAAATCGTAGCGGTGCGGAACCCGGAAACCCTGTTTGAAGTCCGGGACTGTCGAAAGCAGGGCGACAATCACTTGCATCTCGGGCGCGTGCGACACGGCACGCTGAAGGTGGGAGATGAGGTCAAGGCGAAGGTCGATGGGCAGCAGCGTTGGGCCACAGCACTGAATCATTCGGCGACACACCTACTGCACGCCGCTTTGCGCCAGGTGCTCGGGGCTCACGTAACCCAAAAGGGTTCACTGGTCGATGCACGACGACTGCGTTTTGATTTTTCCCATGACCAGGCTCTCACCGGGAGTGAGCTGTCTGCGGTCGAAGATCTCGTCAATCAACAGATACGCCAGAACTCGAAGGTGCAAGTCGAAGAGCTGACGCTCGAGGCCGCTAAAGAGAAGGGCGCCATGGCCCTGTTTGGCGAAAAGTACGGAGACAATGTACGCGTGCTCACTATGGGTGGCCACTTCTCGGTCGAGCTCTGTGGTGGCACGCATGTTGTGCGAACAGGTGATATCGGCGTACTGAAGATTGTCTCGGAATCGGGAATTGCCGGTGGTGTAAGGCGCATCGAGGCTGTTACCGGAACAGCAGCGCTAGAGGCCTATCGCGAAATAGAACGCGAGTTGAGCCAGACTGCAGGTGAATTGAAGGTCAAGCGGGAAGATGTCTTCAAAAAGGCGCAGGAGCTGATGGTCGAACGCCGCGAACTGCAGAAGGAGCTCGAGCGCTTGAAGGCCAGGGTGGCTGGCGGAGCTGGTGGCGATATTATGGAAGGGATGGTTTCGGTGAACGATGTCTCCGTTCTTGCCAGGGTTGTCGAGGATGCTGACGCCAGGATGCTGCGCCAATTGACCGACCAGGCCAAGTCCCGTCTGGACAAGGGCGTCGTGCTGCTCGCCAGCGCAACAAATGGCAAGGTGGCCCTGGTGGCAGGCGTGACAAATAACCTGACTGAACAGGTTCGGGCCGGTGATCTGGTGCAGTTCGTCGCCTCCAGGGTCGGTGGCAAGGGCGGTGGCCGCGCCGATATGGCGCAAGGCGGGGGCACGGACATCAACGCATTGCCGGCGGCGGTGCGGTCTGTCGAAGTTTGGGTCCGGGAGCAGGTAGACGCTTGAGTTTACATGCTTTTTGGGCAGCTAAGGTTTCGTTTTTAGCGAAATTCATGTAAATTTGCGCCCTTTTTGCACACAAGGGTGGCTAAGGCCGAAAGCGAAACCAGTGATCCCCGTTGAATTCAAAACATGGGCTTGATTGTTCAGAAGTACGGCGGTACCTCTGTGGGGTCCATCGAGCGGATAGAAGCCGTGGCTGCCCGGGTGGCAGCGCGGCGTGCACGCGGCGATCAGCTTATTATCGTGGTTTCGGCCATGAGCGGAGAGACCAATAGACTCATCGCGCTGGCTGGCAGCATCAGCGGTGACCCTTCGCCCCGAGAGCTGGATGTCCTGGTGTCTACCGGCGAACAGGTAACCATAGCGCTGCTGGTCATGGCTCTGCAAAAGCTGGGTTGCGAGGCGCGGTCCTACACCGGCGCGCAGGCTCGCATCCTGACCGACAGCAACCATTGCAAGGCTCGCATTCAGGACATTGATACGCGTGCCATGCAGGGCGACCTGGACCAGGGGCGGGTGTTGGTGGTCGCTGGTTTCCAGGGGGTAGATGATATTGGCAATATCACGACACTGGGTCGCGGTGGGTCGGATACGACCGCTGTGGCACTCGCTGCAGCATTTCAGGCGGATGAATGTCAAATATTTACAGACGTGGATGGCGTTTATACCACCGACCCGAGAATGGTGCCCACCGCGCGGCGGCTGGATCGCATCACCTTTGAAGAAATGCTGGAGATGGCGAGCCAGGGTTCGAAAGTGTTGCAGATAAGATCTGTAGAGTTTGCCGGAAAGTATCAGGTGCCTTTACGGGTATTGTCGAGTTTTGAAGACGGCCCCGGAACCCTGATAACGCTAGAGGATGAGACAACGATGGAAAAACCGGTAGTCTCCGGCATCGCCTTTAATCGCGATGAAGCGAAACTGACAATTCTGGGTATTCCGGACACCCCCGGTGTGGCCTATCGCATATTAGGGCCCATCAGCGATGCCAATATCGAGGTTGATGTGATCGTCCAGAACGTCGCGGAAGATGGCAGCACTTCGTTGACTTTCACTGTGCATCACAACGACATGAAAAAAGCACATAAGATTCTGCAAAGTGTCGGGGAGGAGCTGAAGGCGCGTTCGGTCACAGCAGACAGTAATATTGCGAAAGTTTCCCTGGTTGGTGTCGGTATGCGTTCACATGCAGGCGTAGCGGCGCAAATGTTTCGAACGCTTGCAGAAAATGACATCAATATTCAGATGATTGCAACTTCCGAGATTAAAATCGCCGTCATCATCGAAGAAAAGCACCTTGAGTCGGCCGTGAGTGCATTACATTCCTCGTTCGGGCTCGAAGAGGGTTCTGGAACTTTGTCATAGGAGTACTTTATTTAAAAATACCTCGAATAGTAGGCAGGTGCTGTGTTTCGCGCCCCCGAGGCCGTAAACAGGGCGTTGCAGACTGTGTTAAGCGTAATCATCCCAACAACAACAAAAATCTGTGCTTTGAAATTGACCCGTTGATTGCGGGACTGCTTAAGGGTGGAGAAAATTATGTTAATACTGACAAGACGTGTTGGAGAGACGCTGATAATTGGTGACGATGTCACCGTAACTGTTTTAGGGGTAAAGGGAAATCAAGTGCGGCTGGGAGTTAACGCACCTCGAGACGTTTCGGTGCATCGCGAAGAAATTTATCAGCGAATCCAGAACGAAAAAGAAAACGGAGAATAGAGTCGTCGCCGGTTCGACATCTCCGCGCTGAGGTGTATTCCGCCTATTGGGTGGTGCATTGGTGGTGTCGGCGGTGACGTCGTCCTTTGCTATAGCAATGTAGCGTAAAAAACTGTGTTTGCTTTGCCGGATATCGACAAACGCGTATGGATGGGTCACCCTGATGGTAAATCCAGTGGTTGACAGGTTAAATGGCTCGTCATAGTTCTAGGCACTTGCAGTGTTTATCGCGTTTCGCGACGAACGTGGCCGGACGGGCTGCAAAATTGCCGTGGCATAACGCTTATGCAAGTTTAAGCCTGGGTAGACATTGGGTTAAAATGTCGCACTCGGAGATCGGCTCGCGAACAGCCCAGTTTGTTTTTTCCTGCTGTGCGTATCGCTGGGTGGATATTTCGCAGGACGATGTGGTTTGGAGACACTGCGAGCCAAATCAGATTACACTTGGAGCCAGGCAAAAGTCTGGAAACGCTTGGTAAACCTGGTAAAGAAATAAGGTTCGGCAAAAGACTAATAAATAGACAAATACCCGGTAAATCACCGGGTCAGTGTTGAAGCGCTTCTGATGTTAATCAACACGGTGAGGTGGCCGAGTGGCTGAAGGCGCTCCCCTGCTAAGGGAGTATACCCTAACCGGTATCGAGG
>DJFY01000050.1 GCA_002431545.1 Cellvibrionales bacterium UBA5860
GCTGACGGTGAGCGATTGGCGCAACGACTCGGTGTCCCATTTGTCGATGACGTTTCGTCGATCCCCCATGGCAGCAGCGAGCAGACTATCTTCTACCTTTGCCTGGATCGTGAAGGTTTGTCGCTGGTGCAGCGTAAGGCCCTATCGGGCGCTGGTTCCAAGAGTTCGATAATTAAGTTACGCGCGGATTTTCTCGGCGGTCGCGCGGGTTATCGGCTGCGACAACGTCCGGGCCGAGGGGAAGCGTTACCGCGAGCGGTGGGATTTGGGCCCAGGTTTAGTCCCTATGTCGCAGATGTGACAGCTGGCCTGGGTCGAGATGCATCTTTGCTCGCCGCGTTGGGCGCGAGGGTGTCGATGGTAGAACGTAACCCGGTTGTCGCGGCTTTACTTGAAGATGGTATTTCGCGATTGAGGCGGGACGCGCAAGACCAATCTCCCGGCTTGCAGCCGGTGGCCGAGTCTTTGCGTTTGTACTGTCAGGATGGCCTCGACTGGCTGTGCGAGGCTGGTAAGACACAAGTGCCTGACGTCGTCTACTTAGATCCCATGTTCCCGGCGCGGACCAAGTCGGCCCGGGTAAAAAAGGAAATGGCGCTGCTCCAGTCCCTGGTTGGCGACGACGCCGATGTTGCCGATGTGCTCGTCATGGCGCTGGATACAGCGCGTTATCGAGTCGTGGTGAAAAGACCCAACCGCGCACCGCCGCTTTCCGGCCCGAAACCGACCTTCAGCCTGACGGGGAAAACCATCCGCTTTGACGTCTACTCGCGGAAGAAACTACCGACGTGAGTCCTGCGAAAGATCTCTGGGCCGGAGAGTCGAAATATTTTTTAGCGCGTTTTTGGGTTGTATCTAATGTGATTACATCGAGTATGGGCGTACCGAGTACCAATGTATCTAGACCTCAGGGGAAAACGGTGCGAAGGATTTCGAGATAAATCGTATGCAGTTTTTCGATATCCGCTAACGGGATGTATTCGTCGGTTTTGTGGATACTGGCATTGACCGCGCCCAGCTCGACCACCTGGGTGCCGAGCGTGGCGATAAACCTGCCGTCAGACGTGCCGCCACCGGTGGAGAGCTCGGCCTCGATCCCGGTATGTGCGCGAATGCCAGCCAGCACCGCTTCGACAAAAGGGCCGCGCGGCGTCAGGAAGGGTTCGCCGCTCAACTGCCAGGTCACTTCAAACCCTATGCCGGACTGGGCAAGTGTAGCTTCGACGCGCGACTGCAACTCCGCTGCGCTGACTTCACTGGAAAAACGAAAATTAAAATCGACCTCCATGTGCCCGGGGATGACGTTCGTGGTGCCGTCCCCGGCGCGTATGTTGGAGATTTGAAAGCTTGTCGCGGGGAAATAGTCGTTGCCATTATCCCATGTGGCTTTTGCCAGCTCATCGAGGACGGTCAAAGCCCTGTGAATTGGGTTGTCGGCGAGATGGGGATAGGCCACGTGGCCCTGTACGCCTCTGATTACGAGGTGTCCGTTTAACGAACCCCGACGGCCGTTTTTTACGGTGTCGGCCACCTGGGCCGTCGATGAAGGCTCGCCGACCAGGCACCATTCAGGGATCTGTTGCCGGGCGCGCAGCCACTCGACGACGCGGCGTGTGCCGTTGATGGCGACGCCTTCTTCATCGCTTGTGATGAGAAACGCAATTCGTCCCGATGGCTTCGGGCGTGTCCCGAGAAAGGATTCAGTAGCAGTGATCATGGCTGCGAGTGCGGCTTTCATGTCAGCAGCGCCGCGTCCGTGAAGGCAGTTGTCTGCAACGACAGCACCGAAAGGAGGGTGGCGCCACTTCGCTTCGTCGCCGGGGGGGACGACGTCAGTATGCCCGGCGAAACAAAATATCGGGCCGGAGTCGCCGTAGATTGCCCAAAAGTTGTCCACTTCCTCAAAGGGCAGGGGGGAAACTTCAAAGCCCAGATTGCGCAGGCGCCGGGCTAACGTTTCCTGACAGCCGGCATCTTTAGGCGTAACCGATTGCCGCCTTATGAGATCCCGGGCCAGGGCCAGCGTTGCGCTACCGGTTCCAGAAGAGCCTGCAGTTGACATCAAAATGGCGCTCCACCATTGTCTTTCGGTGGCTGATATCTGGGCGTCTGCATACGATCAGTTGTGTGCATGTAGGGCTTCGTTGAGTTCAACTGCGGTTTTATTGGTCAGGCATTCGACCGCACCGCTCACGGAGTTACGCCGAAACAAGAGATCTGATCGGTTAGCCAGCTCTCGGGCCTTCACTGCTGTGACGACTTTCTGCTCGTCGTCGAGCATATTCACTTTTGTGCCGGCAGTGATATAAAGCCCGGCCTCGATGGTGCAGCGGTCGCCCAGTGGAATGCCGGTGCCAGCATTGGCGCCGAGTAAACACTCCTTGCCAACAGAAATAACGATGTCGCCACCGCCGGACAGAGTTCCCATGGTCGAACTGCTGCCGCCCAGGTCGGAGCCTGCACCGACAAAAACGCCTGCCGAGATTCGGCCTTCTATCATGTTGGGGCCTTCTGCGCCGGCATTAAAATTGACAAAACCTTCGTGCATGATGGTCGTGCCTTCGCCAATATACGCGCCCAGACGAACGCGGGCCGTATCGGCAATACGCACACCCTTCGGCACTACGTAATCGGTCATCTTGGGGAATTTGTCGACACAGGTGACAGTGAGCACCTCGCCGTTGAGCCGGGCCTCAAATTGCCGCTGCGCCAGTTCCTCGAGGTCTATGGCGCCGTGATTGGTCCACGCCACGTTGGGCAACACACCAAAAATTCCCGCCAGGTTGGTGCCGTGCGGTTGCACCAGACGGTGCGAAATTAAATGTAGCTTCAAGTAGGCTTCCGGTACCGACTGGGGTTGACTGTCGGTGGCCAACAGCACCGCCACGGCTGGCCTTGTGGTATCGCCCAGTTGTCGCGCGATACCGGCAAGGCGGGTTTCCCCGGCGCGATCCAGAGCGCCAGCCAACTTCGCAAGCTGGCCGCTATCGAGGTCGATACAAGTATTTTGCTCAAGCGAAAATACTTCTGTTACTGCATTTGCTATGGCTTCGGAGGGTTTTAGTAGTGGCGCAGGGTAAAACACCTCGAGCCAATTCCCCGCGTTGTTTTTCGAGCCAACGCCCAGGCCAAAACTGTACAAACCCGACATAGGATACCTCTCTATCGTGATGCAGGTGGTGCTAGATTACTGGAAAATATTTTGATATTGCTCTGCCGTGAAGCCCGTATATGACTTGCCGCCGTGCTCCAGCAGAGGACGCTTGATTAAAGTCGGGTGCTGCAAAATCAGCGCGATCGCTTCACCGCGGTCGACACGCGTTTTTTCTGCCTCGGGCAGTTGCTTCCACGTGGTACTGCGTTTGTTGACGAGTTTTTCCGGCGTCAACTGCTCAAGCCAGGCTGCCACCTGTTCGGCGGTCAGACCGTCGACGCGGACATCGTGAAAACGGTAATCGATACCTTCCTTGTCCAGCCAGGATCGGGCTTTTTTCACGGAGTCACAGTTTTTTATGCCATAGAGTGTTGTCATGTCCGGGCTCTTCGCGATCAGCGGCGAAGGATAGCAAACTCGCTCGTCGAGTGTGTAGCGTCAATGTCCTGGGTGGGCCTGCGTCGCAGGCGCCAGGTCACCCTTGGTGCGGCTTCCCTTGGGGTTTCCGTCTATAGCGTTTCAGTGTTTAGCCATGCCTCGGCTGTCAGCCTTAGGGACGGCGGTTTTTCACCGGGGTTTTTCTCTTTGGGTAGCATGTGGTACAGATTTCACACACCGTGCCATCGCAGCCCCGGGCGGTGCAAAATTCCCGGCCGTAGTAGATGATTTGAAGGTGCAGGTCGTTCCATTTTTCTTTTGGAAACAGACGTTTCAGGTCTTTTTCGGTTTGCACTACGTTTTTGCCATTGCTCAATCCCCAGCGTTGTGCCAGGCGATGGATGTGGGTGTCGACGGGAAATGCCGGATGGCCGAACGCCTGGGACATCACTACGCTGGCAGTTTTGTGGCCGACGCCCGGCAGCGCCTCCAGCGCTTCGATGTCCTCCGGTACTTCCCCGTCGTGGGTGTCGATCAAAATACGGGAAAGCTCGGAAATAGCCCGGGATTTTTTCGGCGACAAACCGCAGGGTTTGATGACATCCCGTATGTCTGTAGCCGACAGCTGTGCCATGTCATATGGATTGTCGGCTAAGCGGAATAATTTCGGGGTGACCTGGTTGACGCGTTCATCGGTGCACTGCGCGGACAGGAGGACCGCGATCAGCAGGGTGTACGGGTCCTTGTGGTGCAGGGGGATGGGGGGATCGGGATACAGCCTGGTGAGCGTATTCAGAATATAGTCGACGCGCTCCTGCTTGCGCATTTACAAGCTCTCCACGAAGGTTCTGATGCGTTGGGCCGCTTCACGGCATTGTTCGACGGGCGCGACGAGCGCCATGCGGATCCTGTGGTTTCCGGGATTTTCTGCGCCGCTGCCGCGCCCCAGATAGCTGCCCGGCAATACGGTCACGTGCTGTGTGGCATACAAATCGCGGGCGAATATGTCGTCGGGCAGCGGCGTTTTCGGCCACAGGTAAAACCCTGCCTGGGGTTTCCCGATGTCCATAACAGGCGTCAGGAGATCCAACACGGCGTCGAACTTCTCCCTATACAGTGCCCGGTTGGCCTGTACATGGGTCTCGTCCTCCCAGGCGGCAATGCTTGCCCTTTGATGTTGCAGAGGCATCGAGCAGCCATGATAGGTGCGATACAGGAAAAACTTGTCGAGCAATGCGGCGTCTCCGGCGACAAAGCCCGATCTCAAACCGGGCAAATTGGAGCGCTTCGACAAGCTGTGGAACACCACGCAGCGTTTGTAATCATTTCTGCCTAAACGAGCGCAGGCTTCGAGCAATCCGGCCGGTGGCTCGGCTTCGTCGAAATAAATTTCCGAATAACACTCGTCGCTGGCGATAACAAAGTCGTGGCGATCGGCCAGCTCGATAAGTGTCTGCAGTGTGGATATATCGAAAACTGCACCGGTGGGATTGCCGGGCGTGCAGATGTAGACCAATTGACAGCGACGCCATACTGCGGCGGGCACGTCAGTAAAATTCATTGTGAATAGATTTTCTGCAGTGCAATCCACGAGATGAGTTTCAGCGCCGGCGAGTAGGGCCGCGCCCTCGTAGATCTGATAAAAGGGGTTGGGTATGACTACTACCGGCGCTTGTTCGGCCTCGTTTCGCGTTCGCTCGACAACGGTTTGGGCGAAGGCAAAGAGAGCCTCCCGTGTGCCGTTAACCGGCAGGATTTGACTGTCGGCTGCCGGGAGCTCATTCAGACTGAAGCGCCGGAGCAACCACTGGGCGATAGTCTTGCGCAGCTCCTCGACACCGCGGGTGCCGGGGTACTGGGAAAGCCCGGATAGGGATTCGATCAACGCTTGCTTGACCTGCTCCGGTGCCGGGTGTTTGGGCTCGCCGACGGACAGATCGATGTGTGCGAGCGTGTCAGGTCCGGTGTTTTGCGCCAGCAGTGCGCGGAGTTTGGTGAAGGGGTAAGGTTGTAGTTTGTTCAGGTCGGTGTTCATGACTTATTTTTTATCGGACAATATGAAACTCGCGGTATCTCTCGCTGCGGTGCTGGCATCAATATCCCGTCGTGGTTTGGCGCGACCTTGGGTCGTGGACGCGGAGACCTAGCGATAGTTTTGATAATGGGTTTTCGAGAGCAGATCGGAAGAGGAATCCTCGACATTGCGGCTGTCTAGCTGCTGGCAAATCATTGCCTCGATCTCGCGACACAGGGCCGGATCGAGAATGGGCCGGTGGTTCGCGTCGGTAATATAAAACACATCTTCCACGCGCTCGCCCAGCGTGGCTATTTTTGCGCTGTGCAGGCGCAGATCAAAATGCTGGAATATCTGCCCGAGTTGCGCCAGCAGGCCGGGCCGATCGGGGGCGATGACCTCCAGATAGCTGCAGTGTTCGCTGATCGTATTGTCGATTCGCGCCGCGGCGCCGGTCGTCAGTTGTTTCAGCTGACGCGGTGTCCTGCGATGCACCTGAAAAGTCTCCACCGCCGAATTGGCCAGGGCCGACAACAGGGCTCCTCGCACTTTCTCGAGTTTGACGCTATCGCTGGCGAAGGGTTGATCCTCCTCGTCCAGCGCGTAGTAGATATGCAGCGTATAGTCCTGGTTACCTCCGGAATATAACCGGGCATCGACGATGTTAATGCGCTGGTTATCCAGGGCGGCGGCGATAGTGGGGAAAGCGTCGCGCAATCCGCGGGCGTAAATGAAGATACGGGTTGCACTGGGATCCTCGACGCCGGCATCCTCTATGTGGACCAGGGCTTCGCCCGAGTCCCTTGCCAGTGCCAACTGGGTATAGCGGGCAATGACCTGGGCACTTTCCCGCAGAAACAGTTCATCGTCGAGATCTCGCCATAGTGCGTCGATACTTTCGGTGGCTACATCGCTTTCGTTAAGCAGGCTGAGCGCCTCCCGGCGCGTGTTGTCTATCCATTCCTGGCGGTCACCCGGGTTTTCCAGGCCCCGTTTGAGCGCTTCCCGCGTTTCGAAATAGAGCTGTCTCAGGAGCGAACCTTTCCAGCCGTTCCAGAGATTCGGGTTCGTCGCGGTGATATCGGCGACAGTGAGCACAAACAGGTAGTCCAGGTAGAGTTGACTGCCGGCCAGTTGCGCGAATCGATGGATGACTTCCGGATCCGAAATATCCTCGCGCTGGGAAATGCTCGACATAAGCAGATGGTGTTGCACAAGCCATTTCAACAGGCGTACTTCCTGATCCGTGAATCCGTGCGCTACCGCGAATGCGGCCACGTCTTCGGCGCCGAGTTTGGAGTGATCGCCACCTCTTCCCTTGCCGATATCGTGGTAAAGGCCAGCGATCAGCAGAAGAACCGGTTTAGGCAGGTTCTTAAACACGTGGCAGGCGACCGGGAAGTCCTCTGCCATTTCCGGTCGTCCTAAACGCCGCATGTTGCGAATCACCTGAATCGTATGCGCGTCGACCGGATAGATGTGGAACAGATCGTGTTGGGTCTGGCCGATGATGCGGTCAAATTCCGGCAGATAGTTGCCCAGCACGCCGTAGCGGGTCATTCTTTGCAGTTGGGACGAGAGTTTGCCCTGGCAGTTGAGTAAACGAATAAACAGGCGTTTATTTTCCCTGTTGGCACGAAAGGCCGCGTCGATACGGTGGCGGTTTTCTCCGATTTGGCGAATTGTTTTGGACCGGACGCCCACGAT
>DJFY01000002.1 GCA_002431545.1 Cellvibrionales bacterium UBA5860
TACGGAAATAGAAATAGGTGTGAGTACCGTCGGTGGTTCGACAAAAATGTCGGGAACATTTTTGGGCAGCTTAAGCTGACCGCGTCAGCGGGGAAATACAGGGAAGTATTTCGTAATGACACTCAAAATAGCGTTAATCAATGTCTTCGCCTATCGCTACCGGAAGTTCCTGGTACCCTTGATCTTTACAATCTCTAAGCGTTCTAAACTGGTCGAGCCTTTCCCGGATTTTCGCTTTAGTATATTGACGGCGAAAGGCCTTTTGTTGTTTAGCTAAAAATGTTGCTATATACGTACACGTAACTAAAGGCTAGCCTAACCCCCGGAGGACCAGAGCAATGAGCGCGGAAGACAATAAAATAATTGTTACGGAATTTCTTAAGTTATTTTCTGCCGGCGATATGGATGCCGCGCTCGACATGATGGCCGACGACGGTACCTGGTGGGTTGCCGGGGGCTTCCCTCTCTCGGGGACCAAAACCAAAGCAGAATTTGTCGAACTGCTGGCCGGTGTAGGTGATGCGATTGAGGGTCCGATTAAAATAGAACCTTATGCCATGACCGCCGAGGGTGACCGGGTAGCGGTCGAAGCAAGATCAAGTGCCGAGCATGTGAATGGTAAGTCCTATAGAAATGAATACCATTTTCTATTCGTTGTGAAAAACGGCAAGCTTTGGCGGGTCAAAGAGTACCTGGACACCATGCACGCCAACGAAGTGATGTGTAGCTAGGGCCTGTTATCGCGGGATCAAGGCGCAGGCTAGCGCCCCATACTGTAAAACTCGTCGTTAGGCCGCATATTGGTTAAATTAGCCATACGATTGGACAAGCAGAAAAATGCGGCGATGGCGCCGATGTCCCAAATATCTTCGTCGTCAAATCCGTGTTCGCGCAAGGTTTCAAAGTCCGCGTCGTTCACCGTCGCAGAGTTCTGGCTGACCTTGACCGCGAAATCCAGCATGGCCCGCTGCCGCAGGGTGATATCGGCCTTACGGTAGTTGATGGCCAGTTGGTCGGCCAGCAGACTGTTTTTACTGACGATACGTAAAATCGCACCATGGGCGACCACGCAATAATGGCATTCGTTGCCGCCGCTCACCGTCACTACTATCATTTCCTTTTCCGCTTTGCTCAGGTTCCCTTCCCTGAGCATCAATGCGTCGTGCATGGCGAAAAATGCGCGGCATTCCGCCGGCCGATGTGCCAGTGCGAGAAAGACATTGGGGATAAATCCGGTTTTCTCCTGTACTTCAAGCACTAATTCACGCAGATCGTCTGGTAATTCATCGATCTTGGGCACCGGAAAACGGCTGATGGCTTTGTTGGTGGACATTGTCTACTCCAGTTGTGATTCGCGTGGGTCGGTTGCCAGGAGGCGATGCCCGGCTTTTCTATCGAGACCGATCCTTGCGTTTACCCGCAGAAAGATCCTTTTAAGGCGCGAATTGGCCAAGGGTTCTATATCTTGCGCTGAGACTTTCGCTTTGCGCTGGGGCTCTAAGCATCGCCAGGGTGTTCATCATACTTCGACGTGCCTGAAGACGGTCGAAGCCCAAGTCAAGACATGGATCGCAGCGCTAAAAACCCAGGCATCTTAGCGTATCGGTGCCCCGCCAGCGAAACATGTACTATATTGCATCGAAAATTAACAATGACTGCTCTTTATGGCGGCTCGAATCATTAATCAAAATACGGGGGGCGCTCATCGCGCTGTATAGCAATGGGTAACAAACAATTATTTACCAATGCCCGCTTGATCGACGGCCTTGCCGATCAACCACTCAACGGCATGTCTATTCTGGTTGAAGGGGAGCGCATCAGCGAAGTGCGTGCGGGTTCGATCGATGTTTCCAGTGACGTGGAGGTTATCGATTTAACGGGTAAAACCGTAGTTCCCGGTCTGATTGACACTCATATCCACACGGTGATGATGGACAGTGAGTGCTTTCCGCTCTTTCTCGCGGCAGGTGTCACCACGGCTCGCGATGTTGGCGGACGTCTCGACCTGGTGCTACAGAACCGGGAGGATCTCAACACGGGTAAGAAACTGGGGCCGCGTTTGTTTGTCTGCGGCCCCTTGCTGGATGGCCCGGGCGCCAGTTTCGAAAGCCCTGGCTTTACGATCATGCTCGATCGGGTCGAGAGCGTGGACTCTGTGCCCGGTAAAATCGGCGATTTGTTGAGCGCAGGCGTCGACGGGATAAAGTGTTACTTCACCATGACACCCGAGATCGTGCGCGCGGTGATCGGTTATGTCGACAAGCGGGTTCCCGTCACCGGCCATTTGGGTTATTGCTCGTCCATGGATGCAATTGACGCGGGAATCGATGGCTTAGAGCATGTCTGGATATCACCCTACAACGACATTTGCGCACTTAACATGCGGTTTGGCAACGATGCGTCGATGATGGACCCCGCATTCTGGAGCCAAACCATGGCCGGATGGGAACAGGCGGACCTGAAAAGCGAGCGCATGCAAAAATGGGTGGCGGCCATGGTCGAAAAGCAGGTGCACATGGGGACCACGCTCGATCTGTTGTGGACAGCCAAAGCCGGCGTCGAGGGCGCCCTGAAAGATCCGGACCGTTGCCTGATTCCGCCAGCGGCGCTGGAGCGGCAGAGCCGCATGAAAAAGCGACTTGGAGATAGACCGGACTGGGATATCCATCCTGGGTTCTACGAAACCGGTGCTGGCAGTCTGGCCCTGGAAAAGCACCAGGAAGTGACGCGCCAGCTGCACGAGGCCGGTGGGCGCGTGGTGGGAGGCACCGATTGCGGTGCGTTGGCCTATCCGCCCCCGGGGTTTGCGTTATTGCGGGAAATCGAATTATTGGCTGAAGCTATCGGGGCTATGGATGCGATCCGCGCGGTGACCTCCGTTGCCGCCAATTACTTGCGTGCGGATCAGGATATCGGCGCGGTGGAGGCGGGTCGATATGCAGATTTTCTGGTGCTCGCCGAAGACCCCCTGCGAGACGTCGCGTTGTTGCGCTCGCTCGAAACTACTTATCGCGGCGGCATGCCTTACGACCCGAATCGGCTTAAGGCCGCGGCGCCCCAGCACAGCCCGGATGGTATTTAGATCGATAAGGGTCGCGATAGCGGTGCGCTTTGAGTGAAAGTTAAATTCGTCGGGTAAGCGTTGCAGACTTACGGTTGTTACCTCGAAAGAAAGGCGCTTACCCCGGCTGCCCGCACTTGCTGATGGTATCCGTCTGGTCGAGGGATAGCGGTCAAACCGCTACAATAAGAAACAATATGAATTATTAACCGTTCAGGAAACGAAATCATGAGTGCAGGAGAAAGACTACCGGGTAGCCCGGAACCCATGCATCGCTGGCTGGCTCACGGCGGCGTCAACATTGCAGCTGATTCCTGGGGCGATCCCTCCGGGCCGCTGGTGCTACTTCAGCACGGTGGTGGACAGACACGCCACGCCTGGAAGGGCGCCGGCGAAACTCTCGGCGCGGCCGGTTACCACGCCGTCGCCTTTGACGCCCGTGGCCACGGTGATTCTGACTGGGCGCCGGACGGCGTCTACGGTATGGACGTGATGGTGGAGGATCTCAAGTGCGTGATCGAAATTCTTGGGAGCAAGCGTCCCGTGCTCGTCGGTGCATCCATGGGTGGCGGTACCAGCCTGACCGCTCTCGGTGAAGACCACGTGGATGCCACCGCGCTGGTGCTGGTCGATATTGCGCCGCGAGTCGAGCCCGAAGGGGTGGACAAGATTCAGGCGTTTATGAGTCAGAAGCCCGAGGGCTTCGATTCGCTTGAAGAAGTAGCCAAGGCCATTGCCAGCTACCAGCCCCATCGAAAAGCGCCGAAAAACCTCGAGGGTTTAGCGAAAAACGTTCGCTTGACCCCAGAGGGCAAGTACCGATGGCATTGGGACCCGCGATTCAGGGCCATGCGCCGCGATATCCCGAAACGTCAGGCTCGCCTCGAGGCTTGCTCGCGTAATTTGAAGCTGCCGACCCTGTTGGTGCGGGGCGGGCTGTCAGACGTATTAAGCGAGGAGGGCGCGCAGAGTTTCCTGGCGTTGTGCCCACATGCGGAATACGTCAACGTGACCGATGCCGGGCACATGGTAGCCGGTGACCGCAACGATATTTTCGCGACATCGGTAATCGAATTCCTGTCGCGCACGGTGCCGGTGAGGGGTGAACCTGTTCAAAAGCCTCATGAGGTACATCCGCACCACGAGGGGCCACCTGGGGACGTCAACGATATCCCCTGAATCCGCGACCGGAGGGGGACAGCGGCCCGGAGCTCAGCTTGACACACATAGGCGGTATTCATAGAATGCGCGCCTCTCTCGGGAATCGTCACGAGATAGCCCGTCCCGTTCGTCTAGAGGCCTAG
>DJFY01000081.1 GCA_002431545.1 Cellvibrionales bacterium UBA5860
GGCGGGGAACCCATGTATTAACAGCCCTGGCGCTCGGCGCCACCGCCTGCATGATAGGGCGACCCTATCTCTACGGCCTGGCAGCGGGCGGGCAACCCGGGGTTGAACGCGTTCTCGATCTGCTGCGCAGCGAACTGGAGCGGGATATGATTTTGTCAGGTCGGCCGGCGCTGTCGCGGCTCGACAGTGAGTGGGTCAAGCGCCGGGATTGGCCATTTATCCAGCCCAATGTCAGGCCAGATACTTATCGAGCATTTTGACAACCTCGGATTCGACAGCGCCCTTTAGCGGGCTCACCATGAGACCCAGTTTTATGTCGACAGTGACCGCATCTTCGGCACAATCGATTTGGGCGTCGACACCGGAACGACGATAACTGATAGTGTTGGCCCGCCACCGGTAACGGCCGCCAAATTCTGAAACCAACTGTTCCGCCAGGCCCTCTGCCAGCTCCCGGACTTCAGCCACCGCCAATTGATGCTGGCGCTTCTGAACAATTCGTGCCACCAACGCCTCCTCGATCAGCCGTACGATAAATCTTTAAAACCTGCGGCGGGCGCGCTCGCTTTGACTCTACATCCGAACTGCAACCGCAAAATACCCGCAATACCATTTACCGCCCTGGCAGTCACGCCACACCTACAGTCTTTGCTAAAATGCCCGGCTTTCCAGTGTAGCGTGGAATCCTTTTATTGCCCAAACAAAACTATTGTCTGCTCTCTGCCGGCCCATTGCGTCGCCTGACAGCCCTGGTCTACGACAGCTTTCTGCTCTTCGCGCTGGCTGTCGCCTATGCCGGAACCGTTCTGGCATTGCGCGTGGCTATCAGTGGTGAAGCGGCAGCAGTCGAACCTTTCCGTGGCTGGTCGGCGGTATTTTACGGACTCGGGCTGTGGAGCTGGCTCGGGTTATTCTACTGTTGGTGCTGGCGCCGTAACGGCCAGACACTGGGTATGAAAACCTGGCGCCTGCAATTACAGCAACGCGACGGCAGCAAGCCGACCTGGCCACAGTGTATGGCGCGCTGTTTGCTCGCGCCGCTATCCTACGGCGTCTTCTGTGTCGGCGTGTTGTGGTGCCTCGGGCAGTCCGGTCGCTGCTGGCACGACTTGTGGACGGCAACCCGCGTTGTCGTCCTGGCCAAGGAATAGCCGTGCGACAAAGCCCTGTCACGCGGCCCGGCGCAGCAGCATCAAACCAATTAATATAGTCAGCGCTGCTGGGGTTATGACCGCCCAGAACGGTGGAAATCCGAACACCACACTGGATGGCCCCAAGAGGCTCTGGGACGTTTGAAAGACGATGCCGGTAATGACGCCGGCAAATATGCGATAACCCATAGTCGCTTCGCGCAAAGGCCCGAAAATAAACGATACCGCAATCAATACCAGACTAATAACCGAAACCGGTTTGAGCACCTTGCTCCAGAATGCCAACCAGTACGAGGAGGATTTTTGCCGCTGCTCATCAAGGTAGCGGGCGTAATTAAACAATTTGCCGATTGGCAAGGAGTCTGCGGGCATGGACAGTAATTGCAGTAGATCGGGGACCAGTCCCGAATCCCAGCGCCGCGTGACGAATTCATCTACTTCGATACCGGTTTTACCAAAGCGCGAAATCCGGCCCCTTTCCTCGACCCAGTGATCGCCGAAGTAACTGGCCTGCGCAGCGTAACTGACTTCCTGAATACGGCGCTCATCGTCAAAGCGATAGCGGGTCACGCCAAATATCCGCCCATTGGGATAGACCGCGTTAAAATGAATGAATTCATTGCCCTCGCGGTTCCAGACACCGGCTGTACTCGCCAGGCTATCGCGATCCCCGCGCAGTAGCATTCGACGGTTTTCAGCAATCTGATCGGTGTAAGGCACCAGGAACTCGCCCAAGGCCACACCGATAAAGATGATGATCAATGCCGGGCGTAAAACAAACCCGGTGATCCTCAACAGGGAAACCCCTGAGCTACGCATGACGACCAGTTCCCGATTGCCAGCCAACACACCGAGGCCGACCAGGCAACCGATCAGGCAGGCAAACGGAATATGCTGGTATATCCGCGATGGAAAGGTCAGCACCACGTGGTAGAGCACGTCGGTAAAGCGATATTCGTTGCGAATGTCGCCCAGTCCGTCGACGATAGCCGCGATGGAGTCAATACCAAGGAGTACGAGCAACACCAATAAAGTAGCACCGGCGACGTGCAGACCCGTATAGCGGGAGAGGCGTTTCATCGCATGGCCACCTTAGGCGTCAACCACGCGGGCCGCCATGCACCCGACCAGACAAGCAGCACAAGCCCGATAGCTAGAAAAAGGAAATGCACCCACCACAATCCCAACACTGCCAGGGCGGCCTGCTCTTCCATCATGCCGCGAGCGCCATTCAGAGCGACGAGATACAGCATGTAGAGAATGATGGCGGGAAAAATACGGATAAAACGCCCCTGGCGCGGATTGGTTCGGGCTAGCGGCACTGCCAGCAGGGTCACCACCAATACCAGTAGCGGCGAGGATATCCGCCACTGTAGCGCTGCGCGCCGCGCGGGGTCATCGGATGCGAGCAGATCGGCCGTGGGCAGCGACGCAACCTTTTCCCGGCGCCTGCTATCCGGCTCGACCCGAGCCAGCCGATGGCCGTATTGGGCAAAAGAGGTCAGCGTAAAATCGGCACGGCCCGGTACGCCCTCGATGCGATATCCGTTCTCAAGTACCAGAAAGCGATCGCCCTGAGCGGAATCGCGTCGCGAAGAACCCTTTTCCGCAAACACGATGACCCTGGAAGGCTCGGCATCTTCCTCATCGCCAGCTTCGGCGACAAATACATGCGTCATGTGCTGGCTGTCATCTATCTCCCCGCTGTACATGACAGCGCGCCCGCCGCGCAGGGAATAAAACCGGCCCTCGTCCATGGATTCGAGTTCGCTGCGCTCTTTTTGCTCGTTGAGTAGGGCCTCTGCCCGCGCCAGACCACCGGGGCTGACCGAGAGCGCCAGCCAGCCCACAAGGACCGCCACCGCGCAGGCAATACTGATCGCATAAACCATAAAACGCCCCGGCCCCACTCCGCAGGCGTGCAGCACCGTCATTTCGCTTTCAACATACATGCGGCCATAGACCAGCAATACGGCGAGAAAAAAGGCCAGCGGGATAATAAGCTCAAGAAATCCCGGCATGCGATAGCCGATGACAGCAAATAAAACATTGGCGTCGAGTTGGCCGGCCGCGGCCTGGGCGAGGTATTTGACAAAACGGCTACTGGTAATGACAACCACCAGCACGAGCGTAACCGCAAATGTTGTTGCGAGAATATCGCGCGCAACATAGCGAAAAATAATCACCGCGTAGACAACTCCTGAAGCGGGTCAATGCGCCGGATTGGCGTCGGCAACATTAGAAGAAACAGCCCGCGAGATTTGGTAAAAGCAACCACTTCGCATAAACTAGCGAGCGTAATTATCCAGTATTAAAACACTTTTGTCTCGGGAGACACCATGCAAGTCGTCGCACGCGCTACCGATCCAACGACAATCAAAACCGAATGTCTCGTAGTACCAGTGGGCAGCAACAGCAAACTGAACAATCCCGCCAAAACCATCGACAAAGCCACAAAGGGCGCTATCGGCAGACACCTCAAAAGCGGAGATATCAGCGGCAGACCCGGCTCCAGCCTGGTCTTACACGATCCCGAGGGCATCGCGGCTGAGCGACTGTTATTGATTGGCATCGGCGACCAGGCGCCGGATACCGAAACATTTATCAAAATATGTCGCGAAGCCAGCAAGGTTCTCCGCGCCCTGCCCATCAGATCCACCGCCAGTCTACTCTGCCAAATTAAAATCGTCGGCCGCGACAAGCAATGGTCGGCCACGCAGTTTACCCGCCTTTTGTTCGAGGCAGGCTATGTTTACCGAAAAACCGATGATAAAAACAACGCGGCGAGCAAACTTGGGAAAGTAACTCTGGTATGCCCGGATCCCACCACACAGAACGCCTGCAAAAAAGGCGCGATTCAGGGTGAGGCGATCGCTACCGGTGTGAATCATGCGCGCTATCTGGGGGATCTGCCGGGCAATATCTGCACGCCCCGTTACCTGGCCAGTCAGGCGCGGGCGCTGAGTCGCAAATACGCGTCGATCAAGACTCGAGTGCTATCGGAAAAACAGATGCAGGAACTGGGCATGGGTGCGCTGTTATCGGTAGCCGCCGGCTCGAAGCAGCCGGCACATCTGATCGCCATGGAATACGCTGGTGCAGGTAAATCCGTCCGCCCCATCGTGCTGGTGGGCAAAGGCGTCACCTTCGACTCGGGCGGCATCAGCCTAAAACCCGGCGCCAAAATGGATGAAATGAAATATGACATGTGTGGCGCCGCCTCGGTCTTCGGCGTTATGGAAGCACTGGCTGTGTTGGAGCCACGCCTTAACGTAATCGGTCTTGTCCCTACCGTGGAAAACATGCCCAGCGGTACCGCCACCAAGCCGGGGGACGTGGTCACCTCCATGTCTGGCAAGACCATTGAGGTGCTGAATACCGATGCTGAAGGAAGGCTGATTCTCTGCGACGCCCTAACCTACGCCACGCGCTATAAACCCGAGGTGGTTGTCGATATCGCCACGCTGACCGGCGCCTGTGTCGTTGCTCTTGGCCAGCACGCATCGGGATTGTTTGCCAATGACCAGCCTCTTGCGGATGAACTGCTGCAAGCGGGTATTGCAGCTGGCGATCGGGCCTGGCAGATGCCCCTGTGGGATAATTATGACGAAGAACTAAAAAGCAACTTCGCAGACATACCTAATATCGGCGGTCAGGGAGCAGGCAGTATTACCGCGGCGTGTTTTCTCGGTCGATTCACCAAAGAATATCGCTGGGCGCACCTGGATATCGCCGGCACAGCGTGGAAATCGGCAGCGCCAAAAGGCGCTACGGGGCGTCCAGTGCCGCTATTGATGGAATTCCTGCTCGGCAAAGTGGCCTGAGCGCGGCCCCGTGACACGCGTAAACTTTTACACAGTACCCGGCCCGACGATCAATACCATGAATTTTGCATGCCAGCTGGCCAACCAGGCCATACAACAAGCAAAATCGGTTTTGCTTTACTGCCCCGAAACGGTTGCAGCCGAACAAATGGCGACCACGTTGTGGCAATGGCAGCGCACCAGTTTTCTACCGCATCGTGTGGAGGCAAGGGGTCCCGAAAAAATCCGCCTGTGCTGTGATCAGGACCCGGGCGAAGATCACGGCTGGCTGATTAACCTGTCTGCCGAAACGCCGGACTGGTTTGCCCGTTTCGAGCAAGTGTTTGAACTGGTTTATGGCGAAAGCGAATTTATTGCACAAAAACGCCAACGGTATCGTTTTTATAAAGATCGAGGCTATCCCCTAGCCTACCAGGACGCCGGACCGAGGTAATATTGCCCCGCCATGGACGAACCCCCGAACAAACCGGACGAAACAAAGCCAGCAGTGGCCGATCAGAAGCCACACGGGACTGACGCCAAACCCGACGTGCCGACGCTAACACGCGTCAAGACAGAACCAAGCCGCGAAAAAACAGGTAACGAGGTTCCTACGTTGACCAACGTCGTACGGCCGGCGAAAAAACAGTCTCCGCCTTCCCAAGCGACGGCCGGCAGCAAAACGACCAATACCGGAGCACCGCGCCATGGCGAGGAATCCTCGACAACGCCTCCGCAGGAGGATCCCGCGATTCCCACACTGACGCGAAAATTCCAACCATCGTCCGACACATCGCCCGACATACCCCCGAATGCCGACGGCGACTAGAGCGCACCCGGCCCAGCAAGTATAATTCGCCGGTTTCGTAACCCCGGGCGCCCCGGGTGTTCCAACTGGCCCACAACTGTAATATTCGAGCATGGAAAAAACCTATCGACCCCAGGATATCGAGACCCGCTGGTATCAAACCTGGGAGGATCAAGGCTATTTCAAACCTTCCGGCGTTGGCGAACCATTCTGCATAATGATTCCGCCGCCCAACGTTACCGGCAGTCTGCACATGGGCCACGGCTTTCAACAAGCCATTATGGATGCCCTGATTCGCTACCATCGTATGCGCGGCGACAATACCCTGTGGCAGGTGGGCACCGATCATGCCGGCATTGCCACACAAATGGTGGTCGAACGCCAGCTCGACGCAGAGAATATTTCGCGCCACGATCTGGGCCGCGACGACTTTATCGACAAAGTCTGGGATTGGAAGCAACAGTCAGGCGGACATATTACGCGGCAACTCAGAAGACTCGGCGCTTCCGCGGACTGGTCGCGCGAGCGCTTTACCATGGACGAAGGCTTCTACCGGGCTGTGCAGGAAGCCTTCATTCGTCTCTATGACGACGGCTTGATCTATCGCGGCCAACGCCTGGTGAACTGGGACCCCAAGTTGCACACCGCCATTTCCGATCTCGAAGTCATTTCTGAAGAAGAGCAAGGCAAACTCTGGCACTTCAGATATCCGCTCGCCGACGGCTCGGGATACCTGACAGTGGCAACGACCCGACCGGAGACCATGCTTGGCGACACCGCTGTCGCGGTTAATCCCGATGACGCCCGCTATAGGAATCTCATCGGCAAGTCAGTGCAGCTACCTCTGGTCGACAGGGAAATTCCGGTCATTGCCGACGATTACGTCGATTCGGCGTTTGGCACCGGTTGCGTCAAGATCACGCCGGCCCACGATTTCAACGACTACGAAGTCGGTCAACGCCACAACCTGCCACTCATCAACATATTTGACCGGGACGCAGCTCTGACCGAAGCCGTGCCAGAAAAATACCGCGGCATGACACGAGAAACGGCGCGACAACACGTCGTTGAAGATATGACCGCCCTCGGTTTGATGGAAAAAATTGAGGACCACTCCATGAAGGTGCCTCGAGGGGACCGATCCGGTGTGGTTATCGAGCCCTGGCTGACGGACCAGTGGTACGTGGACGCAAAAAAATTAGCGCACAGAGCCGTTGAAGTGGTCGAAACCGGTGATATTACTTTTGTCCCGGAGCAGTACAAAAATATGTACTTTTCCTGGATGCGGGATATTCAGGACTGGTGTATCAGTCGTCAGCTCTGGTGGGGGCACCGTATACCCGCCTGGTATGACGCTCAGGAACAAGTTTACGTTGGCACTTCCGAAGCAAACGTCAGAGACAAATACAACCTGGCCGCGGACGTTGAGTTGCGCCAGGACGAGGATGTACTCGACACCTGGTTTTCCTCGGGCCTATGGACCTTCGGCACGCTGGGCTGGCCAGAAAAAACCCCGGAGTTGGCGACTTTTCATCCGACCAATGTTTTAGTGACAGGGTTCGACATCATTTTTTTCTGGGTCGCCAGAATGATCATGCTGACCCTGTACTTCCAGAAAGAGGTCCCCTTTCACACCGTCTACGTGCACGGTCTGGTACGCGACAGCCACGGCCAAAAGATGTCGAAATCGAAAGGCAATGTGCTGGATCCAATCGACCTTATTGATGGTATTGAACTGGAAGAGCTGGTCGGCAAGCGCACCACCGGATTGATGCGCCCCCAGGACGCCGAGAAAATTGCCCGACAAACACGCAAGGAATTCCCCGAAGGAATCGCCGCCTACGGTACTGACGCTCTTCGCTTTACCTATTATTCACTCGCGTCCACAGGCCGCGACATTAACTTTGACGTTGGCCGCATCGAGGGGTTTCGCAATTTCTGCAACAAGATTTGGAATGCATCGCGCTATGTGTTGATGAATACCGAACAGTACGATTGCGGACAGACAGGCCACGACGATTTCGAACTGTCTATTGCGGACAAATGGATCATATCGCGCCTGCAAATGGCCGAAGAAACCGTCACCAAAAGTCTCGGCAATTTTCGCCTCGATCTCGCGTCCCAGGCCTTTTATGAGTTTATGTGGTCCGAATACTGTGACTGGTACCTGGAGCTATCCAAACCCGTGTTGTGGGACGACAACGCTACCACTGCGGCAAAAACCGGTACTCGCCGAACCCTGGTCCGGGTGCTTGAAGCAGCTTTGCGCCTGGCCCATCCCCTGATGCCATACCTCACCGAAGAAATCTGGCAGAAAATAAAAATCCTCGCAGGTAAGAGCGGTGCCACCATTATGCTGGAGGCTTACCCCTGTGCCGAACCGAGCAAAATTGATGACGAGGCGGTAAACAGTATCAATTGGCTTAAGGAGGTAGTGACCGCAATACGCAATATTCGCGGAGAAATGAATATTCAGGCCGGACAAAAACTGAGCATCCTGCTGCGCAACGGCGATCAGTATGACCGCGAGCAGCTTAAACTGACGCAAATATACCTGTACCGACTCGCCAATGTCGAATCCCTGGACTGGTCCGATAGCGACACGGAAGCGCCACCTTCGGCAACCGCACTGGTCCGCGACCTGGAAGTACTTGTACCCATGGCCGGTCTTATCGATAAAGAGGAAGAACTGGCGCGCGTCGACAAGGAAATCTCGCGCCTGAGCAAAGACATAGACCGTTTAAACAGCAAGCTTGGCAACGAGAAGTTCATCGCCAACGCACCGGACTCTGTCGTACAGGGAGAACGGCAAAAAAAATCCGACGCGGAAAACGCCCTGTCAAAATTGGCTGACCATCGCGCCCGTATCTCTGCGCTTTAGTTCTGCGAGAGACCTGCGAAGCTCTGATGCTCTGATACTTCCCCGCAGGAGACCTTCAAGACAAACAAATGGGCTCGCCATAAA
>DJFY01000041.1 GCA_002431545.1 Cellvibrionales bacterium UBA5860
CATGGCACAACGTATAAGGCACAACGTATAAACAGGTTAGTAGCGGATAAATGGAGCTAGGTGGAAGAGAAATTTTAATTGCTCTGGGTGGTTTGCTCATCCTTGGTATTTTTCTCGACGGATTCCGGCGGACGAGGGCGCCCGGATCGGGCAAGATTCGTATGAGCCGTAAGCAGCCTATCTTTGGCGACGAAGATTTCGACGATACTCTCGGCGAATTACCGACCGGCCAGGCACGCGTTGTTCAGGTGCGCGACAAAGAAAGTGTTGAACAGCTCAACCATACACTGCGCGAAAGTGCCGCCAGGAACGAGAATAAGTTGACAGCGCCCTTTCGAGCACCGCAACAGACAGACCTGAACCTCGATCCAGAGCCGACACCGGAGATTGAGCCGGGGCCCGCTAACAGCAGGTCACCCAGCGCAAATGCCTGCGAAACGCCCTTGGTGGGGGGCGCCGCATCGACACCCGATGTGGGCGATGTCCTGGCGCTGCATCTCATGGCGCCTCGCGGTGAAAAATTCAGCGGTAGCGAATTGCTCGACGTGGTGCTCAAACAGGGTTTGCGCTACGGTGATAAAAAGGTATTTCACCGGCATCAATTCGACGATGGCACTGGAGAGGTGCTGTTCAGTATGACCAATGCTGTCAATCCCGGCACCTTCGATCTCGACAGCATGGAGGCGTTCTCAACGCCTGGTATCAGTTTCTTTATGGTCATGCAGGACGCCGACGATCCAATGGTCAACTTCGAAATGATGCTGGAGACGGTCGATAAAATAAAACGCGAATTGGGCGGCGAGCTCAAAGACGAGCAGCGCAGCGCGATGACGCGACAAACTGCAGAGCACTATCGCCAGCGAATTATGGATTTCAATCGCAAGCAGCTTGCTGGAACCTAGGTTGCCCGGTTATAGCTTGCCGAGCCCTGTCTTGTCGATCGGTAGTGCGCCGGGCTTTAGTTTTGTATGAGTCAGGACAGTCAGCAGCCTCCTGAGGAGGTACTCAGGGAGGCCCAGTCACTCAGCCGTCAGCTGCACGAACACAATTACCGCTACTATACGCTGGACGCACCGGCCGTTCCCGATGCAGAGTACGACCGGCTTTTGCGTCGTCTGCAACAACTCGAGAAGCGTTATCCTGCTTTAAAAACGCCCGACTCTCCTACCCAGCGGGTCGGCGCCGAACCCCTGCCATCATTCCAGCAGGTTACCCATGCACAACCGATGCTGTCGCTCGACAACGCTTTCGACAATGAAGAGCTTCGCGAGTTTGATCGGCGCATCCATACCCGCTTGCATGCCGACCAGGATATTGAATACGTCTGTGAGCCGAAGCTGGATGGTGTGGCTGTCAGTCTGGTATACGAAGATGGCGTGCTGGTTCAGGGAGCGACGCGCGGCGATGGCCGCATCGGCGAAAACATAACAGCCAACATTCGCACCATTGCGTCCGTGCCGTTACGATTACGAGGCACCAAGCCCCCGGGCATTGCCGAAGTCAGAGGCGAGGTGTTCCTGCCCAGAGAAGGTTTTGACGAACTTAACCGGGATGCCAAAAATAAGGGCGAGAAAGGTTTCGTCAATCCGCGCAACGCTGCAGCGGGTAGTCTACGGCAGCTCGATTCCGGTATCACCGCGAGCCGACCGCTGGCAATGTTTGCCTATAGTCTTGGCCACGTCGCGGCAGGAATCGAGCTCAAATCCCACTTCCAGGCCCTGGCCCTGCTGAAAGATTGGGGCTTTAAAGTGAGCGAATGGGTCGAACTGGCATCAGGTATAGACGCGTGTATGGCGTACTACAGCCGTTTGGCGGCCAAGCGAGACACCCTGGCCTACGATATCGATGGCATCGTTTATAAAGTCAACGATCTGGGCTTGCAGGAAAAACTAGGCTTCGTTGCCCGCGCGCCGCGTTGGGCCATTGCTCGCAAATTCCCTGCGCAGGAAGAGATTACGAGCCTGGTTGCGGTCGATTATCAGGTCGGCCGAACCGGTGCGATTACCCCGGTGGCACGCCTGGATCCGGTATTTGTTGGCGGAGTCACAGTCAGCAACGCTACGTTGCACAATCAGGACGAAGTCAGCCGTCTGGGGTTATGTATTGGCGACCGGGTGATCGTGCGCCGGGCCGGGGATGTTATTCCCCAGGTCGTTGCGGTCGCTGAGGAGGCCGCCCCGGACACTCGAAAACCGATCCTGTTTCCACGCACCTGTCCCATATGCGATTCGGACATCGTCCGCGTCGAAGGGGAGGCGGTGGCCCGATGTTCCGGGGGCTTGTATTGCCCCGCCCAACGCAAGGAGGCTATCAAACATTTCGCCTCGCGCCGCGCCATGGATATTGACGGCCTGGGGGACAAACTTGTTGAACAGTTGGTCGACACGGGATTGATAAACAATCCCGCCGATTTGTATACCCTGACGCTGGATCAGCTGGCGGGTTTGGAGCGCATGGGGCGCAAATCTGCCGAAAATCTGTTGACCGCCCTGGAAGCAAGCCGCGAGACGACGCTGACGCGATTTCTGTATGCGTTGGGTGTTCGTGAGGTTGGCGAGGTAACCGCTGCCGTGTTGGCCGGGCATTTTCGGACATTAGACAAACTGGCCACGGCGACGATGGACGACTTTATTGCAGCCGGTGGCATCAAAGGCATGGGCGAGAGCACCGCGAGCGCCTTGCTTGAAGCCTTGAACAATGCCAATCCGCCGCCGGCGGACGATCCGGTACAGTGGCTGCAGACGCTGGGTGTTCGCGGGCTGAGCCAGGTACTCGCAGAGAAAATTGCTGCGGCCTACCCGGATATTTCCCAGTTAACATCGCTCACTGTGGATGAGTTGCGCTCTGGCGCAAAGAGTCGTATCGAAGGTGTCGGGCCGGTTATTGCTCAGCACATCGTCACTTTTTTTCACCAGGCACATAACCTGGAAGTCATCGATCAGCTGGTTAATAGGGCGGGTATACACTGGCCTGACATGGACATGAAAGCGGAAGCCACGCCGGCTTTGCCGCTTGAAGGACAAACCTGGGTGCTCACCGGCACGCTCAACACGCTGACTCGCGACGAGGCTAAAGAACGCTTGCAAAAGCTTGGCGCCAAAGTGGCTGGCAGCGTCAGTTCCAAAACAAGTTGTGTCGTTGCTGGTGATAAAGCAGGTTCTAAACTAAGCAAAGCCCAGGCACTCGAAGTGCCTGTCCTCAACGAAGATGAATTTCTCGAGCGTCTCGAGAGCTGGGTCAGCTAACCGCGCCGTTTTTTGCCGTTTGCTGACCTCGGGATGAGGGTTGCCGGCAAATTCCCTTGCGATACTTGGTACACTGGCGAGCGGTGGTGCAGGGGCTTGGTATACGTCTATATCCATGCCCGATTCATTCAAGCCACGCGGCCTTTTCAGACTTTCTTACCGGCTCGAGCATGTCCATACAGCACCACATAAATGGGTTCCACTACTACCTGGGTGCGCTTGGCTGCAGCGCCATTGCCATGGGCCTGCAGGTGGTCATTTTCCCCTGGCTTGTCGTCGGTGTCCTGAACGAGGCGCCGGATCGGGTAGGCCTGGCGCAAATGGCGGTGATGCTACCCAATCTGCTGCTTATTCTCTGGGGCGGCGCCCTTTCCGATAACCGTCACCTGGGCACCTTTGTGTCCAGATTGTATCTGCTATACATGTTGCCCTTCGCTGTTATGCTGGTCGCCACACTTGCCGGCTATCTCAGTTATTCCCTGCTGATTTTGTTTGGCACCACTTACGGCGTTATTTCTGCTTTTGTCCAGCCGGCCAGAGAAAGCCTGCTATCACAGCTCGCTGCAGACAACCTGCAGCGCTCCGTGGCGCTGTCAACGCTGGTGCAATTTGCCGGGCAAAGCCTGGGCTTGCTCGCTGCAGGGTTGTTTGAGCGGGTTGGGCTCGCCAGTCTGTTAATCCTGCAGATGCTCCTGTTTATCGCGACCTCGGTATTGATACGTACCAGTCAACCGCCGGGCTTCGGATTGCCAGCGGGCCGACAAACCAGTGGTGGGCGTATCTCTTCCGGACTCAGGGAAGTTTGGCATCATCCACGTCTCCTGCCCCTGATGTCCGTAGTGGGTGCCACCGGCTTTCTTGGTTTTGGCGCTTATCTGGTTGCCATCCCCATAATGGCGCGAGAGATTTATCAGCAGGGTTCTTTCTTTTTTGCTGCCTTGCAGCTGAGTTTCGCGATCGGGGTTTTGCTATCCAATATCGCCTACATGCGGTTGACCGGGGGCTTTCGACGGCCTGGCAAGGTGTTGATTATCAGCCTGTTTCTACGGGGCCTGGTGATGCTGTTCATCGCTACGCGACTGCCCGAAATGCTGTTGTTTCCGATGGTCGTGCTGTGGGGCATGCTTTCGGGGATATCAATCAGTTTGGGGCGCGTCATGACGCATGCGGAAGCTCCCGAGTCCCATCGCTCGCGCGTTGTTTCTATCTATCAGTTAGCGCTCTTTGGTTCGGCACCCATTGGTGCCTGGCTGTGCGGGCAAATGATAGGTTGGTGGGGCGTACTTGAAGTATTCGCAGTACTAGGCGTTTGCACCGTAGGTGTGGCCTGTGCCGGTGTTTTCAGTCAGCTCTGGCGATCACGTCCCGAAAGGCCAGCAAGCCAGCAGTAACGGCGACATTCAGTGAGTCGACCCCCGCCTGCATGGGGATATTCAAGTAGTGTGAAGCTCGTTTTCGCACGGCCTCGGAAACACCGAGGGTTTCGCCGCCAAGGACATAAACCGTGCGCTCGGAGGCTTCAAATTGCGACAGAGGGAGGCCGTCGCGAGCATCGAGAATACAGATATCCGCCCCGTTTACGGCGAATTCAGCCAGGGCGTCATCCAGAAACTGGCAACGCAGAATAGAGCACTGAAAGAGGGTGCCCGCGCTAGCTTTGATCACCAGCGGGCTTAACGGCGCGCAGCCCTTTTCCGGCAACAGCAATCCCTGGATGGGGCTGGCGCACACCGAACGTATAGTCATACCTAGATTTTGCGGATTGGTAACGCCGTCGAGGGCGATAATCTGGAATTTACCCGGTGCCTGTTGCAGATAGTCTTGATAATGCCGATATTGGGCGCAGTTTATGTCGAGCGCCACACCCTGGTCCTGCTTTCTGTTGCGTGAAATTCTCGACAAGGCCTCTCTACTATGGTGTTGAATCTCTACGCCGCGGTTTTCGGCCAGCCGCGTGATATCGCGAACGATCTCGCCGGGCCGGTTGGTCTTCGCCAGATGCAGCCGATAGGGCTCTACCGATGGCATCCTTAGGGCTTCCATAACGGGCTTGCGGCCATATATTGTCAGCAGGCCATCGTAGAAAGCTTTGCGTTGCAGATAGCTCATTGCTTCTCGTACTCTAGCTCGCGCCATGCGCGCGGGTTAAGCAGGTTCTTGCAGGTTTAAACATAAACACGAATGCCGGTAAACGAGGCCGGGTAAAAATACGGCGGCTTTCCCGGCAGCCACAGGGACCGGACTTGGCCGCCAAACGGTGCTGAGCGGCCATCGGCAGCAGGACAGGGCTCAAGGTCGACGTTGTTCGGACTGACTGTCCTTGTCTCCGATGTCTGTTCCCGCAGCGTGAGCTTCCAGAATATGTCGGTAAGCGCGGACACTGCTTTCGAGCCCGATTGCCAACGCGTCGACAATAAGCGCGTGGCCAATGGAAACCTCCAAAAGTCCGGGTAGGGTCGCGAAAAGTGGCAGGTTGTCGAGATTCAGATCGTGCCCGGCATTCAGACCCAGCCCTATTTCACTGGCGTGTACCGCAGCATTGCGATAACGCTGAAAGGAGCCCAGCCGTCGGCTGCTGTCCGGCCAATCCTGGGCGTAGGGTCCGGTATAGAGTTCCACACGATCAGCCTTGAGATCCCGAGCAAGGGTGAGTTGCTTGGGATCGGGATCCATAAACAAGCTGACGCGCACCCCCCAGGTGTGCAGTTTTTCGATAACAGGCTCGAGGGTGTCCGCGCTCGAGGTCAGATCAAAGCCGTGATCGGAAGTCAGCTGATCATTGCTGTCCGGGACCAGTGTGCACTGATCTGGACGGGTTTCCTCGACCAGCGCAAGCAAACCGGGGTAGCTCCCCTGCGCGCGGGCAAAGGGATTGCCTTCAATATTAAATTCCAGTCCATCCATGTCCTCAAGCAACGTGGCTAGTTCGAATACATCGGATGGACGAATATGGCGTTGGTCGGGCCTCGGGTGCACCGTTATGCCGTGTGCGCCCGCGGCGATACAGGTTTTGGCGTGGCTCAGAAGGTCGGGGTAATTACCCTCGCGGGAATTTCGCAGCAGGGCAATCTTGTTGAGGTTTACACTTAGAGAAATCAAGCGGAAATATCCTGTGCGAGCCACGTCTGGCCGTTGTACAGACCTGGTGCATGTTCCAGTCTGGCACCAATCGGTATGTTCATCCCAGTACCCGGCTTCCCGGTGTTGATACGATCAGGCCCACTCCGAATAACCCCGGCGTTTTCGCTTTAAACGCGGCAGGAATATAGCCAGCAGGGCGCCCATGACGACCGACAGGCTACCGTAAAAAAACCACTTCTGGGTGTCACTGCTGGCCAACTGCTCCGTCCTGGCGGTGAGTACGTCGATTTCGTTTTGCAGAATCTTATTTTGCTTTAATAACTCCTGATTCTGCGTGTGCAGGCTGATGGCGCTGGCCGACACCTCTTTTATTTCCGCCAGTTCCTCGTTGGCCGAAGCATTGTGTTGCTGCAGGCTCGCCAGGCGTTCCTCAAGTAGCGCCGCTTCCGCACGTGCGGCTTTCAGCGCATTTTCCGTGTCCTGAAACTGACTTGCCAGAGCGGAATGTTTCTTTTCCAGATCCGCAACGCGTGTGCGTGCGATAGGTTTGCCGACCAGATACTGGCTTTCCATCCAGCCCTCGAGTCCTCCCGGCGTGGTGACATGGCTCCAGCCATCAGATGTTTCGATGACATTGAGTGCCAGGCCCGATTTCAGGCCTCGGTGGACTATGGCACACCGGTTGCAGGGGCTTTTCCGCAGTGGTACACGCAGTTCGTCGTTGATATAACGGGTTTCGGCAAGGCTCGGCAGAGCGATGAAAGACAACAAAATAGCAAAGGCAACGCGAAGCATAGGTTTGGCTCTTGAGTCAGAGTGAGTCCTGATGGAAGGACTGCAAATGGACAAACGCGACGGCCTGGTTTGTTGCCCGCAGACCGCTCTGTACAGCTTTGCCAGGGCAATGTGAACGCACCTGTGCAAATTGGGTGATAAGCCATAGCCGCTTGCGTAAGGGCTTGCCCGGCGCATGGCCATTTATGGCAGTACTTTTTTGAATGGCTTGACTTCTACCCTGGAGTAAACGCCGGCGGCTACGTAAGGGTCTGCATCGGCCCATGCGCGCGCCAGTTCTTCCGAGTCGAAATCTGCGATTACGATGCTGCCTGTGAATCCGGCGTTGCTTGTATCTTCCGCTGCGACAGCCGGATTCGGCCCGGCGACGAGCAGCCGGCCCAGGCGTTTGAGTTCTTCAAGCCGGGCAAGGTGAGCGGGTCTTGCGGAACGGCGTCGTTCGAGACTGTTTTCGATATCCTGAGAGACAATGCTGAACCACATGAGAAATCAACCAGCTTTGGAGCGTTGGCTTTTGGTGTCTTTAATCACATCTTCAAAGGGCAGGCCGGTCAGCCGTGTGATTCCTCGGAACAGGTAAAAGAGCGCAAAGACCATGACTATGGTAGCGGGCAGAGCGATTACAGGGAAACTAAGAGCAGTCATTTTTCCGAGCTGAGCGTTATATTCGACGGTACCCGGCTGACTGGTAACAATATATGTGGCCAGCAGGTAATTCAGCAGCGAGGACAGGAAAAACGATCCGGCAATGATCCACGACGCAGTAAACAAGTGTCGATCAAAGGCGGCAAGGCCATTCTTGGATTCCAGCGCCTTGTGAACTTTATCGGTTTCTATCAGGGTGTCGTTAAAAAGCAGTGTGCGCACCAGCGGGTAGGGGGTTTTCAACGAGATAATGGTAGCTAAGCCAAACAGGGCGGGAACGGCCGCCTCTTTGATCGCCAGGTATTCTGGATCGAGGCGAAGCAAGCTGATACCGCCAGTCAGGAAGACACTAAACACACCCAGGCCGGAAAAAAAATTAATCTTGCGGCGTCGAATAAAATCGCGCACGCCGTAACCGATGGGAAAGAGTAGCGCAACGATAATCCCCCAGGTCGTTCCCAGGTGCTCTTCGCCGCTGAACTTTACCAGGATCAATGTCGGCAACCCAATGTTGAATATCAGGTTGATCAGCATATTTTCCTGCTGTTCTGGGGTAGTGTTTACCTGGCTTTTTTCGGCGGTATTGCTTTCCATCAGTACCTTCAGTAACTACGCGATTGTGGCGGATATTGTTGGCCGACCTTGATTTTACCGTTTGTACGCTTGTTTGGCACGGCGTACAGACTCGATTTTCCCCATTATAATGGCGCTATGAATCTGGCGAGGGCTTTAAAGCAGCCCGTGGAATTCACAGATTGTCGCCCCCAGGGCGGATATCGCGCGTAAGTTCCCGGCTGCCCGAGTAGTAAATCATGGCACAGGTCGTCTATATCCACCCGGAAAATCCTCAGGGTCGTCTTATACATCGCGCTGTGCAAGCTGTGCGCGATGGCGGCGTTATCGTCTATCCTACCGATTCGGCTTACGCGCTGGGCTGCCACCTGGGTGACAAGGCTGCAGTGGACAGGATTCGCCATATTCGGCGCCTGGACAAAAACCATAACTTTACGCTGGTGTGCCGGGATCTTTCTGAACTCGCTGTTTACGCGAAAGTGGACAACCAGGTATTTCGCCAGCTGAAAGCCAACACCCCGGGCCCCTACACGTTTATCCTGCGGGCGACTTCCGAAGTGCCGCGCCGCCTGATGCATCCCAAAAGAAAGACGATCGGCATGCGTGTACCCCCCAACCCCATTGCCCAGAGCCTTCTGGCCGAGCTGGGTGAACCGCTGATGAGCACCACGCTAATCATGCCAGGTGATGAATATCCCCTCACCGATCCCGATGAGATCTGCACCATGCTGGATCACAGTGTCGATTTAATTATCGCTGGCGGTTACTGCGGGCTTGAAGCGACAACGGTGATCGATATGACCGAGGAGATACCGGTACTGGTGCGCGCAGGCATGGGGGATATTGCCGGTTTCGATCTTGCGCCTCATTAGGGCCTGTTAATACCGGTCGACTTAATCAAAAAAATTGGCGCGCCAGGCTGTTGGCGCGCTGAAGCAATGTTACTATTACACAGTAGTGCTTCCTTCCTGATTCGGTTACAGCTCTCGGGGGTTCGTTTGGCGACAGATCAGCTAATGGAACAAGATGGCGGTGAGCGCGTTGAACCTTTGATCGCTGCCCCACTCGAGCAGACGGAAATGCCTTTTGCCATCGTCAATGGCGAGAAGTACACCGAATTACCCAAGGATCTATACATACCACCAGAGGCGCTTGAGGTCATACTCGAAGCGTTTGAAGGGCCGCTCGATCTGTTGTTGTATCTGATCAAGCGGCAAAACCTCGATATTCTGCAAATCAATGTCGCTGCGATCACTCACCAGTACATGGAATACATCGAACTGATGAAGGCCATGCAATGGGAGCTGGCAGCGGAATACCTGCTGATGGCCGCCATGCTCGCCGAGATCAAGTCGCGCATGTTACTGCCCCGGCAGGAAGAGGAAGATATCCCGGAGGATGACCCGCGGGCCGAACTTATTCGTCGGCTACAGGAATACGAGCGTTTCAAGCTGGCCGCAGAGGATATCGATCAGTTGCCGCGAAGTGGGCGAGACACTTTTGTCGCGGAAATCGAAACGCCACGGCGCGGGGCCGACAAGCCACAACCGACAGTGAGCATTCAGGAGCTGCTGATTGCGCTAGCCGCGGTTCTCCGGCGGGCCGAGATGATGGAGAGCCACCATGTGTCTTTTGAAGTGCTTTCCACCCGCGAGCGCATGAGCCAGATTCTTGAGCACCTGCAGGGCCGCACTTTCGTACCTTTCGCCGACTTGTTCCAGGCTTCCGAAGAGCGCAATGGCGTGATCGTGACTTTTCTCGCGATACTCGAGCTGATGAAAGAAGCGCTGATCGATATCGTGCAAAGTCAGCCGCTAGGCCCTATTCATATCAAGCCCAGAACCCAGTAATGGATACAGATCAGATCAGAAAAATTATCGAAGCTGCACTGTTGGCGGCCGGGCGGCCGCTGGATGTCGGGGCTTTGGAGAAACTGTTTCTGGAGGCCGAGTGCCCGGATCGGGATGTGATACGCGCCGTGCTCGAGGATATCGAAAGTGATTGCCGGGATCGTGGCTACGAGTTGCGGCGTACGGCGAGCGGTTATCGCTTCCAGGTTCGTCAAGAGCTGGCGCAGTGGATCGGCCGCTTGTGGGACGAAAAACCGAAAAAGTATTCGCGCGCGTTATTGGAAACACTGGCGCTGATTGCTTATCGCCAACCCGCCACGCGCGGTGATATCGAGCAAGTGCGCGGCGTTGGTGTCGGTTCGGAAATCATTCGCACTTTGCTGGAGCGCGAGTGGATTCGCCCGGTCGGGCACCGGGACGTGCCGGGACGGCCAACGCTGTATGCGACCAGCAAAAAGTTTCTCGACGATTTTAATTTAAAAAGCCTCGACGAATTGCCGCCACTGAGCGAAATTCGCGACCTTGAGCTGGTGCACCAATCCCTCGAATTGGAAGTGCCGGGTCTGGACGAACCCGAGACGACCGAAACCATTTCAGAGCCAAACCCCGATACGGCAAGCGTCGACGATGAAAGGGGAGAGCAATCGATAGCCCCGATTCCGGTTGCCCCCGATGCGGTAGAGGCAGACACCGACATTAATGGGGAAGAAGTCAGCAATGCGCCCGCAGATGGCGCAGTTACCGAGCAAATAGTCGATAATTCAAACGTCACGCCCATCACCCGCAGTTGAACAATTGCAGTGCTGGTGACTGCCTGGCCGCCTTAATCAATTTGAAAAGGTGGGCGTCGCTTCTTGCCGACGCCTGGCCCTTTGCGGAGTTCGCCTGTGAGTGAAAAGATCCAGAAAGTCCTTGCCCAGCGCGGACTTGGTTCGCGGCGTGAGATCGAGCGCTGGATTGCCGATGGCCGAATCGCGGTCAATGGCAAAACAGCCAGTGTCGGTGATCGTATTTGTGCAACGGATAAAGTCAGTCTCGATGGCCGGCCGGTTCGCCTGCGCGGCAAGGCTGACCGGGCGCGCGTCCTGCTCTACAACAAGCCCGTGGGAGAGATTTGTACGCGCCACGACCCCGAGGGTCGGAAAAATGTTTTTCAGGCTTTGCCGCCGCTGGCTACCGGGCGCTGGATAGCGGTTGGCAGACTCGATATTAATACCAGTGGCCTGCTGTTGTTTACTAACGAGGGCGAACTAGCCAACCGACTGATGCACCCCTCGCAACAGATCGAGCGCCAGTATCTGGTGCGAGTGCACGGTGGGGTGGACGAGGCCATGCTCGATCGTCTGTTAACCGGCGTTGAACTGGATGATGGCCCGGCGCGTTTTGACCGTATCGAATCGGGCGTCCGTACCGGTGCACACCAGTGGTTTAGTGTCACCCTGACCGAAGGTCGTCAGCGCGAAGTGCGACGTCTGTGGGAATCCCAGGGTGTCGAAGTCAGCCGCCTAAAGCGAATCAGATTCGGCTCGGTTGAAGTGCCATCTTATGTGCGCAGCGGGGAGTGGCTCGAACTTGAACCCAAAGAGGTGGCGCAATTGGGCCGCCTGGTGGCGTTATCGCTGAGAACGCCTGCGCTGACGCCCGAAGAAAAGCGTAGCGCCGGCCGCCAGAAAACCCGGCTACAGGCCCGTGGTAGAACTTCGACCAGGAACGCGGGTCGGCCCGAAAGGCAGCGATCCTCCGGCAAGTCCTCGCGGCAAAAACCCCACGATGCCCGCCGCTAACCTTCGTTCTGTGCTCAGCTAGTTAGTTCTAATTCTTAAACGCCAAGCTAAGCCAAGCCAAGGCAAGGCTTATCGGTCCTGCGCGTCGAAAGACCGGCCGCTAAGGCCTGCGCTGTCACTGCTCATCAGATACAGGTAGGCGGGCATGATGTCCTCGGGAGTTTTCAGCGTCGCGGGGTCTTCAGCGGGGTAGGCCTGGGCGCGCATGGTAGTTCGCGTCGCACCAGGATTGATGCAGTTGACGCGTATCGAACTCACATCTTCCAATTCATGGCTGAGAACTTGCGCCAGGCCCTCGGTACCGAATTTTGCTACAGCATACGCGCCCCAGTAGGCGCGGCCGCGCCGGCCGACGCCGGAAGATGTGAACAGAATCGAAGCATCGCTTGCCTTTTTCAGCAGGGGTAACAGGGCGCGGGTAAGCTCGAACGGAGCGGTGAGATTTACTTGCAACACTTCTTGCCAACTGGATGTTGGGTAATTGCTGATGGATGTCCTTGGTCCGAGAATGCCGGCATTGTGCAGGAGGCCGTCGAGACGACCAAATTGCACATCAATCGCGTTGGCGATTTCCAGGTATTTGTCCTCTTTTGCCGACAGCAAACACAGCGGTTGTATGAGCGGTTCGGGATCGCCCTGCGCCACGATATGATCGTATACGGCTTCCAGTTTTTCCACTGTTCGCCCGAGCAGGATGACTGTCGCGCCGTGGGCCGCGAAAGTCTGCGCCGCGGCGCGACCGATGCCGGCGCCGGCGCCTGTGACCAGAATGATCCTGTCTGCAAGTACGCGGCGAGTCGGCTCAAATGTTCTGGGTTCTATCGTGGACATCGTTAAATCTCGGTGGAAGATTGCTGTGGAAGGTTACTCTCGACAGTTCTGTCGGCCAGGGTGTTTCGCAATATAAAACGGGGGCCTTGCCAGGTTGAGGCGCCCAGCATGGGAAATACGAAATTTGGCGGTGCATGCGTTAGGTATGGTGAAACGACCACCGGCAACATCAAACCAGCGACTACAACAGCAGCGTTCGCAGTGCCGCTACATCCTCGGCGAGGTAGTGTGCGCCCCAACTGTGCGGCGGGTCGTCGTCGACGTAACCATAGGCAGCGGCAATAGTGATACTGCCGGCGTTTAGACCGCTTTCGATGTCCCTTCTGTGATCGCCAATCATCACGGCCTGAGTCGGTTCGACGGCCAGTTGTCGACAGGCCAACAGTATCGGTTCCGGATCCGGTTTGGTATTGCTAACGTCATCGGGACATACCACCGTATCCGGCGCAGGCACTAGTTCGAGTTCTTGCAGTATCGCTTCCGTGTATAGCCGCGGTTTGTTGGTCACAATGCCCCAGGCCAGCTGGCGCGCCTGAAGCGCTTCGAGTAGCGCGAGCATGCCGGGAAAGGGACGGGTCTGCTGGCACAGGATATCGAGGTAAATATCGAGGAACTCTTTGCGGATCTGCTCGAAATCGGCTTCCTGCTCCGAGCAGCCGAAAGCGTGGGCAACGAGCCCCGCGGATCCGTTGCTTACCATCGCCCGAATATGGGCGGCTGGTAAAGGTGGTCGTTTTTTGCGCTCGAGCAGGCAATTCAAAGCAATAGCAAAATCCGGCGCGGTGTCGAGAAGCGTGCCATCCAGGTCGAAAAGTACCGCCTTGAAGGTTTCCGGTTTCATGACAATGCTTCCGGCCTGGTGGCGTGCAACAGGTAGTTGACACTGATATCGCGGTCGCTGAGGCGATAGGTTTTGGCGAGCGGATTGTAAAGCATGCCGGTCACATCCCGGACATCGGCACCTGCATGTCGTATCCAGGTGCCGAGCTCGGACGGCCGGATAAAGTCAGCGTATTGATGTGTGCCCCGGGGTAACAGGCGCAAAATATGTTCAGCACCGACGATAGCAAACAGAAACGCCTTTGGATTGCGGTTGATTGTCGAAAAATACAAATGCCCGCCGGGTTTGACCAGCTGGGTGCATGCGGCGACAACCGCAGCCGGATCGGGGACGTGTTCGAGCATTTCGAGACAGCAGACGATGTCGAACTGACCGGGTTGTTCGGCGGCCAGCGCTTCGGCCGTGGCACGGCGGTAATCGATATCAAGCGCGTGTTCCAGGGCGTGGAGACGTGCGATTTCCAGCGGTGTCTCCCCCATATCTATACCGGTAACCTGGGCGCCGCGGTGACACATGGCTTCGGCCAGCAGTCCGCCACCGCAGCCGACATCGAGCAGCCTTGTTTCGGCAACGGGAGACAGTCGGTCGATCCAGTTGGCGCGCAGCGGATTGATATCGTGCAGGGGTTTGAACTCGCTGTGGGGATCCCACCAGCGGCTGGCCAGCGCTTCGAACTTTGCTATTTCTTCTGGATTGACGTTTTCTTGCATGCCGATTTTTGTGTCTCTGCACGTCCTTTGGTGTTAAGTGATTTTTCGGTTACTGCCGGCAGCAAGCGGGGAGTATGTAGCCAATACCATGCCCAATGAACCCCTTTGAGCCAGGCCTGGCAAATCAAGCCTGGCAAATCAAGTTTGGCAAATCCTGCTGCTGCAAATACTTCAGGAGCCGATGATTTTCGATCGCCATTGACCAGCCCTTCGGAGCACCGCGGCTGTATCAAGTGTTTTTAGGGCGCGGTTTTCAACGAGTAGCCTGCCGTCCACCCAAACGTGACTGACTAATGGCGCACAGTCTGTGTAAACGAGTTGCGACAGGGGATTATACAGTGGTTGCGAGGTGATCGACGAAAGATCTACCGCCGCTAGATCCGCCCGTTTACCGGTCTCTATGCTGCCGATTTCTCTATCCAGGCCCAGTGCCCTGGCGCCGTTTAGCGTCGCCATGGCGAGAGCATCCTCAATGCCAACAGCCTGGGCGTTTCCTGACAGACCTTTGGCCAGTAGTGAAGCAAAGTTCATTGCGCTGAAAAGATTCAATGTGTTGTTACTGGCGGCACCGTCGGTGCCGAGTGCAACGTTGATCCCGGCTTCGGCGAGGTTTGCTACCGGGCAGATCCCGCTGCCCAGTTTGAGATTGGATTGGGGGCAGTGCACAACATGCGCGCCGGTTTGCTGTAGCAGACGGATGTCAGTGTCATCGATTTGCGTCATATGGACACATTGCGTAGTGCTGGACAGGCCGCCAAGCTCGTACAGCCTCTGCAGGGGACGACGCCCGGTTTCGGCCAGGGCGTTGGCCACTTCGCCAGCGGTTTCATGCACGTGTATGTGCACGTGGGCGTCAAGTTCGCCGGCAAGCGCGAGCAATTTGGTGAATGTATCGTCCGATACCGTATAGGGGGCATGGGGTCCGAATGCGATATCGACCAGCGCTTCATCACGACATTCATCGTGGAGTGCCAGCCCTTTGTGGATGTACTCGTCGGCATCGCGCGCCCAGTTCGAGGCAAACTCCAAAATTGGAAAAGCGATCTGGCAGCGCATGCCCGATTGCCGCATGACTCGCGTTACTTGATCCGGGAAGAAGTACATGTCCGAACAGGTGGTTATGCCACTCAGCAGCATCTCAGCAACCGCGAGTTCGGTGCCTTCGCGGACAAAATCCTCGCCGACCCAGCGGGATTCAGCGGGCCATATGCGTTCGTTGAGCCACGCCTCGAGAGCCAGGTCGTCGGCAAAGCCGCGCAGCAATGTCATAGCGGCGTGGCCATGGGTGTTAATCAAGCCCGGCATGACCAGGGATTGTGGCAGTTTGAATTCGCGCTCACCTTGAAACTGCCGCTGTGCCTCGGCAGTGGGTAGCAAAGCGATAATCCGCCCCTCGTCGACGACGATGCTGCAGTCGGAAAGCAATTGCCCGGGCGGCGCCACGGGGAATACCCAGCCCGGGGTAATGATGCTGTCAACTGAACGACGCGTGCAAGCGTCGCGGGTGTCGTATCCGTCGTGCAAGTCGCGCCCCTGGCTGACCTGATAAGAACATGAAGTATACCCCATGAGATGCCCCTGCCTGAGCGCCGACCGCAGAGGGGATAAACCCCGGAAACAGGGCTTTGGTGGTCTCATATATGGTACAATTCGTCGCTTGTGTCGTTAGCCATTGGCAAGTGTTCCGTTCACTTGTCCCCGAGTGAACGCCCAGTGCGTGCTCAGTGATGTTTCCGGAGTGATTCCCATACGTGGCCGAATTAGCTAAAGAAATTCAACCCGTCAATATCGAAGACGAACTGCGTCGCTCTTATCTCGATTACGCGATGAGCGTCATCGTGGGTCGGGCCTTGCCGGACTTGCGGGACGGCCTTAAGCCCGTGCACCGTCGTGTTTTGTTTGCCATGAACGAGCTTAGCAACTACTGGAACCGACCTTATAAAAAGTCGGCACGGGTGGTTGGCGATGTAATCGGTAAATACCACCCGCATGGCGATACCGCGGTTTATGACACCATCGTACGTATGGCGCAGGAGTTTTCATTGCGCTACCCGCTCGTCGACGGGCAGGGGAATTTCGGATCGGTCGATGGCGACTCAGCAGCCGCCATGCGCTACACCGAAATTCGCATGGCGAAAATTGCTCATTCGCTGCTCGCCGATCTAGACAAAGATACGGTCGACTTCGTCCCCAACTACGACGAAACCGAGATGATCCCGTCGGTACTGCCGACGCGCGTGCCCAACCTGCTGGTGAATGGCTCTTCCGGGATCGCCGTCGGCATGGCCACCAATATCCCGCCACATAATCTCAACGAAGTCATCGATGCGTGCCTGGAACTTATTGATAATCCAGATATTTCGATCGACGAGTTGATGGCCCATATCCCGGGGCCGGACTTTCCGACCGGAGCCATCATTAATGGTCGCGCCGGTATCGTGCAGGCTTATCGGACGGGGCGCGGACGGATCTACGTTCGGGCTCGGGCCGATATCGAGGTCGACGAAAAAACTGAGCGCGAAACCATCATCGTTACCGAGATACCCTACCTGCTCAACAAGGCCCGGTTGGTGGAAAAAATAGCCGAGCTGGTCAAGGAAAAGAAAATCGAAGGTATTGCAGAGCTGCGCGACGAATCGGACAAGGATGGCCTTCGGGTAGTGATCGTCCTGAAGCGTGGCGAAATGGGTGAAGTGGTCCTTAATAATCTGTACGCGCAAACCCAACTGGAAACCGTTTTCGGTATCAACGTCGTTGGTCTGGTTGACGGCCAGCCAAAAACGCTGGATCTGAAGTCACTCCTGCAAGTATTTGTCCGCCACCGTATGGAAGTGGTGACACGGCGCACGAATTTCCTGCTGCGCAAGGCGCGCGAGCGCGGTCACGTGCTCGAAGGCCTGGCCGTCGCGATCGCCAATATCGATGAAATTATCGCGCTGATTAAGGGATCGCCGTCGCCAGCCGAGGCGAGGGTCAATCTGATTGATCGAGGCTGGCCTCCCGGCAACGTGATGGCATTTATCGAGCGCGCTGATCAGGCGAGCCGGCCCGCCGATCTCGACGCGTCTTACGGTTATCGCGATGGCATGTACTTCCTTTCGCCAGAGCAAGCGCAGGCGATTCTGGATTTGCGCCTGCACCGCTTGACCGGGATGGAGCACGAAAAGCTACTTGAGGAATACAACGAAAAACTCGACGAAATCGTCGAATATCTGGAGATACTTGGTAGCACCGATAGGCTGATGAGCCTGATCAAAGAAGAACTCGTGGAAATTCGCGACGAATTCGGCGACGAGCGCCGGACCGAGATTATCGATTCCCGGCACGATCTCACTGCTGCAGACCTGATTCCCGTGGAACAGCGAGTGGTGACGATATCCCACGGGGGCTATGCCAAGACCCAACCCCTGGACGATTATCAGGCACAGCGCCGGGGTGGCATGGGTCGCTCTGCTACCACAGTCAAAGAAGAGGACTTCGTTGACCATTTGCTCATCGCTAACACTCACGACACCCTGTTGTGTTTCAGTAATGCCGGTAAGGTCTACTGGCTAAAAGTGTTCCAGATTCCTGTTGCTAGTCGCGGTGCCCGCGGTCGGCCCATGGTAAACCTGTTGCCGCTGGAAGAGGGCGAACGCATTACGTCCATATTGCCGATCGACGAGTACCGCGAAAATCAGTACGTATTCATGGCAACCTCGAACGGCACGGTCAAGAAAACAGAACTCACGGCTTTTTCGCGTCCACGTAGCGTCGGTCTGATCGCCCTGGTGCTGGAAGACGACGATCGCCTCGTCGGCACAGCCATTACCGATGGTAATCAGGAGGTGATGTTGTTCTGTAGCTCCGGCAAAGCGACGCGCTTTAAGGAAACCGATGTCCGGCCCATGGGCAGGACTGCGCGCGGTGTACGCGGTATTAAGATGCCGGACAATGAGAAATTAATCTCGTTGATTGTGCCCGACTCTGATAAAACGCTGCTAACTGTGAGCGAAAACGGCTACGGCAAACGTACCGAGCCGGGTGAATTCAGCCTGTTCAAACGTGGCGGGCAGGGCGTTATCGCTATCCAGACATCCGAGCGTAACGGCCGTTTGGTCGCCGCTGTTCAGGTTACCGAGCGCGACGAAATCATGCTGATTTCAAACCGGGGCGCCCTGGTGAGAACGGCTGTCAACGAGATTCCGGTGCAAAGCCGCAATACACAGGGTGTGCGCCTGATTCGGGTAAAAGATGGCGAGGCACTGGTCGACGTCGAAGTGATTCAGGACGAGGGCGAAGCGCTTGACGAAGCTGTTACCCAGCCGGATGCTGGCGGCGGGGACGAGACCTGAGCGTGGTCGACGACACTTCTGACCTGGTGGCGTTGCGCCAGCGTATTGACCAGGTGGATCAGCGCTTGCTGGAGCTGATCAGCGAACGTGCGCGTTGCGCCCAGGACGTCGCGGCAGTTAAGGCCAAGAGTGGTGACCCGGCCTATTACAGGCCGGAACGGGAGGCGCAGGTCCTGCGCAGCGTAATGGCGCGCAATCAGGGGCCACTCAGCGATGAAGAAGTGGCACGCCTGTTTCGCGAAATCATGTCTGCCTGCCTGGCGCTCGAGGAACCCGTGCGCGTGGCATTCCTGGGTCCGGAGGGCACCTTCACCCAGGAAGCTGCATTGAAGCATTTCGGCCACTCTGCATTGAGCCAGCCGCTAGCGGCGATCGACGAGGTGTTTCGCGAAGTGCAGGCCGGCGCGGCCAGTTATGGTGTTGTGCCCATAGAAAACTCTACCGAAGGGGTGGTCAATCACACACTGGACAGCTTTATCGAACAACCCCTGAAAATCGTCGGCGAAGTCGAGTTGCGGATACACCACCATTTACTTGTCGGCAGCAATACCCGTGTCGATAACATCACGCGGGTGTATTCCCATGCGCAATCGTTGGCCCAGTGCCGTAAATGGCTGGATGCGAACCTGCCCGCTGTCGAGCGGGTGGCGCTGAGCAGTAACGCTGAAGCCGCGCGCCGGGTACAGGGGGAGTGGAACTCTGCTGCCATTGCCGGCGATATGGCGGAACAGTTGTACGGGCTGACCAAGCTGAAAAACAACATTGAGGATCGGCCGGATAATTCCACGAGGTTTCTCATCATTGGCACTGAAGATGTGCCGGCCAGCGGTGACGACAAAACCTCTATCATCGTTTCCGCCCATAACGAACCCGGCGCACTGTACCGTTTACTGGAGCCTTTCGGGGTGCAGAATATAGACCTCACCCGCGTCGAAACGCGACCTTCGCGAAACGCCAAATGGACTTATGTGTTTTTTATTGATTTTGCCGGCCACCACAGCGAACCACATATTGCTGCCGCCCTGAAGGAAGTCAGGGCCCGCGTCGCCGAGCTACGCATTCTCGGGTCTTATCCCCGCGCTGTTTTGTAGTCCTTGCGATCCCTAGAAGTTTCTCCCCGATTTATCTATGTCTTCCGAATCTCTTGACGT
This sequence comes from Cellvibrionales bacterium UBA5860, assembly GCA_002431545.1. GTDB lineage: Bacteria > Pseudomonadota > Gammaproteobacteria > Pseudomonadales > Porticoccaceae > HB2-32-21. The sequence goes on from DJFY01000041.1 coordinate 19,841, forward strand.
GACTGAATCTCTGAGCGCCGAACCACAGACAGAGCCGTCGAAAACCAGACCCTCGAAAAACGAGCCCTTGTTTGATCGCCTGTTAGTGATTGGGCTTGGACTGATCGGCGGTAGCCTGGCATTGGCAGCACGCGACCGGCGTGTCGCCCGCGAGGGGATTGGTGCCTCTCGTAGTCCCAGCACATTAAAACGCGCGCTGGAACGAGGCGTCGTCGACGGTATCGCCGAAGAATTACCGGCTGCACTTGCCCGCATGAGTCCTGGGGATATCGTAGTGATCGCGGTGCCGACGTTGACCGTGCCGACTATTATGCGGGAGCTTTATTCGCACTTGCCGAAGGGGGTTACGTTTACCGATGCGGCCAGTGTTAAGGGAAGTGTTGTCGCAGCCGTACGCGACATCTATGGCGCGTTGCCTGCCGAGTTTGTTCCCGGCCATCCTATAGCGGGTTCAGAAAAAAGCGGCATCGATGCCGTTAATCCCACTTTGTACGAGCATCATCAGGTGATCATTACGCCGCTGACGGCTACCGCCGACGACCATATCGAGCGCGTCTGCGCCCTTTGGCGAAGTGTTGGCGCTTCAATTCAGGTCATGTCCGTCGATGAACACGACGAGGTGCTTGCGTCCACCAGCCATTTGCCTCATCTGCTGGCATATGCCCTGGTCGACACGTTAGCGGGGATGGAGGAAAATCGCGAAATTTTTCGCTATGCGGCCGGTGGGTTTCGCGATTTTACGCGTATTGCCGCCAGCGACCCGGTGATGTGGCGGGATATCGTGGTCGCCAATAACAACGCGATCGTATCTGTTCTCGACCGCCTGCTGGATCGACTCGGCGACTTGCGCCAGGCCGTAGTCAGTTGCGACTCGGATGAGTTGTTGGGCACGTTTACGCGGGCCCAGGCAGCGCGAAATCATTTCCAGAAAATGCTCGATCGGAGGCCTTATATGGAAACCGAGCCTGGCCAACAATTAAGGTATCGCGCTCAAGCGGGGCGTCCGATCATTGGTGATGTGCGTGTGCCGGGGGACAAATCCATGTCTCACCGGGCCATTATTCTCGGCTCCATCGCCGAAGGTGTCACCAGGATCAACGGCTTTCTGGAAGGTGAAGACAGCCTGGCAACGCTGCAGGCCTTTCGCGACATGGGCGTTGTCATTGAGGGCCCCACGGACGGCGCAGTCGCTGTGCATGGGGTCGGCTTGCATGGCCTGAAGGCGCCTTCGGGGCCACTTTATCTGGGTAATTCTGGCACTTCCATGCGTCTGCTGGCGGGATTGATGTCAGGGCAGGCTTTCGACAGCGAATTGACGGGAGATGAATCCCTGTCAGGTCGCCCGATGCGCCGGGTAGCCGACCCCCTGCGCACGATGGGTGCGCAGGTCGATACCGCCGAAGGCGATACACCACCTTTGCGAATTGGCGGTGGCAGGACGCTTCGCGCCATCGATTACGAACTGCCTATGGCCAGCGCCCAGGTTAAGTCCTGTGTCATGCTCGCGGGCCTATACGCCGAAGGCGAAACCACAGTAGCGGAGCCGGCGCCGACTCGGGATCACACCGAACGCATGCTGCGTGGTTTCGGTTATCCCGTGGAAGTCTCCGGCGGCTGTGTGCGACTGCGGGGTGGGGGTCGTTTGCAAGCCGGTACCGTCGACATCCCCGGCGATATTTCATCTGCCGCCTTTTTCCTGGTTGGCGCGTCTATTACAGCTGGCTCGGATCTGATGTTGCGTCACGTAGGTATCAATCCGACGCGGACAGGGATTATCAATATTCTGAAAATGATGGGTGCCGACATCGAGTTAAGTAATGAGACTTCCGCGGTAGGCGAACCAGTGGCTGATATTCGAGTGCGCGGGGCGCAACTGCGGGGCGTGCAGGTCCCGGAAACACAGGTGCCGCTGGCGATAGACGAATTCCCTGCAATTTGTATCGCTGCAGCCTGTGCTCGGGGTACGACGGTCGTTACCGGAGCAGAGGAGCTACGCGTAAAGGAGAGCGATCGTATCCAGGCCATGGCGGATGGCTTGAACACGTTGGGTATAACGGTGCAGACGCGAAGCGACGGTATCGTAATACAAGGCGGCCAATTAATGGGCGGTGAGGTCGATAGTTGTGGCGATCACCGTATTGCCATGGCTTTCACTATTGCTGGAACACAATCTGACGGCCCGGTCCTGATTAACAATTGCAATAATGTAGCCACATCCTTTCCAGGTTTCATCGAGTTGGCACAATCGCTCGGCATTGACGTGATCGAGGAGGTGCTGCGTGTCTAAGGCAATACCCGTTGTTACCGTCGACGGGCCCAGTGGCGCCGGCAAAGGCACGATAAGCCAGTTGCTTGCAGCACAGCTGGGATTCCACTACCTGGACAGCGGCGCGCTATATCGCTTGCTGGCGATGGCAGCGCAGCGCCATAAAGTGGCGCTGGACAACGTTGAAGGCCTCGCAGTCCTTGCCGGGCATATGGATATCAGCTTTGAAATGAATCCGGACGGCGGTTCGCCTACTGTCAGGCTTGAAGGCGAGGACGTCTCCGATCTGATACGTAGCGAAGAAATTGGCAAACTCGCATCCTTGGTTGCTGCCTTGCCCGAGGTCCGCCAGGCCTTGCTGCAACGACAGCGGGTGTTCGCTCGAGAGCCCGGTCTGGTCGCCGATGGTCGGGACATGGGTACCGTGGTATTCGCTCAGGCCCAGGCCAAGATATACCTTACGGCCAGTGCCGATGAAAGAGCTAAAAGGCGCTATAACCAGTTGATTAGTAAGGAAGAAAGTGATAGCCTTCCGGCCCTCATCGAAAAGGTCAAAGCACGCGACGAGCGTGATCGCAAGCGCGAAGTCTCGCCTTTGCGGCCGGCTGAAGACGCGATAGTCATCGACACTACCGGGCTGACGGTACAAGCAGTGCTGGCGAAGGTCAGGCAGCATGTCGATTTGCGTCTTGGCCATTAGTGACCCTTGCGGTGGACGAAAACGGGTCCGTCTACTGTTGTGTGTGGCGGACTCGGGCCTCTGTTTTCGAGTAACTGCCGAAACGAAAACAGGAGATAAGACCAGGTGCAGCGTGAGCGACGAGCCACGACTGCACTTGGAGCAATCGGGATCGGCGAGCGGGCTACCAGTAATGCCCGGCCGTACCCCCTAAACTAATCCAACCCGGGCGCTGGTACCCGGAGACAAGCCCTCTAGACAGCGCCGGAGTTCGATAGAAAAAGTCGATCGACAAGCGTCAATAGGGGAAAACGAGGTAAGAACCTGATGAGCGAGAGTTTCGCTGAATTATTTGAGGAAAGTCTGCAGTCTGTAGAAATGTCGCCCGGTGCAATCGTTACCGGTGTGATCATCGATATCGATAAAGACTGGGTTACGGTCCACGCGGGTCTGAAATCGGAAGGTGTCATTCCGGTCAGTCAGTTTTACGACGAAAGTGGTAATGTCGCCGTGGCTGTGGGTGACGAAGTGCAGGTTTCCCTGGAAACCGTCGAGGACGGTTTCGGCGCCACCCGCCTGTCGCGGGAGAAAGCCCGCCGTGCTGAGGTCTGGCAGCAACTTGAAGCGGCGCAAACCAGCGATGAGGTCGTTACCGGCATGATCAGCGGTAAGGTCAAGGGGGGATTCACGGTCGATCTGGACGGACTACGCGCATTCCTGCCCGGCTCTCTGGTCGATATCCGCCCCATTCGCGAAACCACGCATCTCGAGGGCAAGCCTCTCGAGTTCAAAGTTATAAAGCTGGACCAGAAGCGCAACAACGTCGTTGTTTCGCGCCGCGCGGTAATGGAAGCTGCCAATTCCGCGGAAAGGGAAGAGCTCCTGAAAAACCTGGAAGAGGGCGTGACGCTCAAGGGTGTGGTCAAGAATCTGACCGATTATGGTGCCTTCGTCGATCTCGGCGGTGTCGATGGTCTGCTCCACATTACGGATATGTCCTGGAAGCGTATCAAGCATCCGTCCGAGGTGGTCAATGTCGGTGATGAAATTGATGTCAAGGTATTGAAGTACGATCGCGAACGTAATCGCGTCTCTCTCGGTATGAAGCAAATGGGAGAAGACCCCTGGGTAGACATCAAGCAACGCTACCCGGAGCACACCAAAATCAAGGCCACGGTTACCAATCTTACCGACTATGGCTGTTTTGCCGAACTGGAAGACGGGGTAGAAGGCCTGGTTCACGTTTCCGAAATGGACTGGACCAATAAAAATATCCATCCGTCCAAAATCGTTCAACTGGGCGATGAAATCGACGTCATGATTCTTGATGTAGACGAGGAGCGTCGCCGAATCTCCCTGGGCATGAAGCAATGCATGAGCAATCCCTGGGACGAATTCAGCCTGAATCACAGCAAGGGCGACCGTATTTCCGGCAATATCAAGTCGATCACTGACTTCGGTATATTTATCGGCCTGGAAGGCGGTATCGACGGCCTGGTTCACCTTTCGGACATCTCCTGGAACGAGTCCGGAGAAGAAGCCGTGCGCAAGTTTAACAAGGGCGATGAGATCGAAACCGTCATTCTTGTCATCGATGCCGAGCGCGAGCGCATATCGCTGGGGATCAAGCAGCTCGACGATGATCCTTTCTCCAATTACGTTGCTGCCAATGAAAAAGGTTCATTGGTCAAGGGCGTCGTCATGGGTGTTGACGAAAAATCTGTGACTGTGGATTTGGGCAACGGCGTGGAAGGCTTTGTCAAAGCTTCTGACCTGTCCCAGGACCGCGTCGATGATGCGCGTACCATGTACAACACCGGTGATGAAATCGAAGCGCGCATCGTAGGTACCGCGCGCAAGAACCGCGTAGTCAATCTGTCTGTCAAGGCGAAGGATCAAGCTGAAGAACAGCAGGCCGTCAAGGAGCACAAATCTCGCGAAGCCGAAACTGTCACACCAACAAGTATTGGTGACCTGATCAAGGCTCAAATGGAGAATGGAGACAAGTAAGGCGCGATGATCGCCCTGGGTGTAGTGACAATTGGAAGGTTACGATGACTAAATCAGAGCTGATTGAAAAAATAACAAAACGTCAGGACCAGCTGCCGCCCAAAGATGTCGAATTGGCGGTAAAAATGGTATTGGAGGAAATGACCCGGGCCCTGGTTAATAACGAACGAATTGAAATCCGGGGATTTGGCAGCTTTTGCCTTCATTTTCGTGGACCGCGTTCAGGGCGTAATCCCAAAACAGGTGAAAAAGTGGAATTGCCGGGAAAATACGTCCCGTATTTCAAACCCGGCAAAGAGCTGCGCGAGCGGGTTAACGGTGCGATGAAAAGATCGCAAGTCTGAAATCACCTGATGGCCATTTTAAAAAACGGTAAAGCGGCGCTTTACCGTTTTTTTTGGAGATATCATGCTTAAAAAGCTGAAATTGATGTTGTTGCTGTTGGTTGTCCTGCTGGCCTGCGCGTTAGGCTGGTGGATAGTGGATGACAATCCCGCTGATCTCAGCTTGGTTTTACTCGGCTTTCCATTAGGTATCTTGCCGGCCGGTCTGTGGCTGCTGATTTTTTTACTGGCCGGCGTTATAGCAGGAATACTCGTGTGCTTGCCGTCCCACGTTGTCGCCAAACAATCCTTGCGGCGGCAGGACAAGGTTATTCGGCAACTGAAGATTGATCAGGAGATGCAGGCAGGGCAGGATAAACTGGACGGCAAACCGGAGTAATCTCGAGCAATATGGTTTTTGATATCGCCGGCAATCCGCCAAGTATAAACGTTAGTGCATCGACAGCATGAACGATAGTGCGTTGATAGTAGCCCTGGATTACCCGGATGCCCGCGCCGCGTTGAATTTTGTCGATCAATTGGTGCCTGGAAGCTGTCGCCTTAAAGTTGGCAAAGAGTTATTCACTCGGGCCGGGCCTCAACTGGTCGAGACATTGCAAGCCGCTGGTTTCGAGATATTCCTCGATCTCAAATTCCACGATATCCCCGCCACCGTAGCCGCTGCTGTTACTGCGGCTGCCGATCTCGGTGTCTGGATGACCAATGTTCATTGCCTGGGCGGTTCGCGCATGCTGGCAGCGGCGCGGGAAGCGCTGAACTTGCATGGCGGCGAGACGTTACTGACCGGCGTTACAGTGCTGACCAGCATGACGCGCAACGATCTTGAGGAAGTCGGTTTTTCCTATAACCTGCGGGATTTGGTCCTGACGCTCACTGATCTGGGTTTGAAGGCGGGTCTCGATGGCGTGGTGTGCTCTGCCCGTGAAACAGCATCCCTTCGGCGAGAATACGGTCGGGCGCCGGTTTTGGTAACCCCCGGTATTCGGCCGACTGAAATCGAGCGAACCTTTGCCGACGACCAACGGCGTACTGTGACGCCGATCGAGGCCATAAGAAATGGTGCCTCTTATCTGGTTGTCGGGCGACCTGTGACACAAGCAAATGATCCGGAGGCGGCACTGCTTGCGATCAAGAGGGAAATTGGCGAAGATGAAAACGGGGACTGAGTTCCCCGCGATTGTTTTTTTTAATCTAAGGGAGTGCCTTTGTGCACAAGGAGTAGATATGAAGACTCACGCTACAAGCAAGACTTGGCTGACGGACAACCTTTGGCTAGCTGCTGTTGTATTATCGGTAATGGTGTTTTTTGGCGGTGCAACCAACGGCTTTGCCGAAGTTGCTACTGAGGTCGCCGGGAATAAGACATCGGTAACGGCACCGCGCCCCGTCAATATCAACACGGCCAATGCCGAGGAGATAGCGACGGCACTAAACGGTGTTGGAACAACCAAGGCCAAGGCTATTGTCGCGTACCGTGAACAGCATGGTGCTTTTACCAACGCCGAGCAATTGATGAACGTAAAGGGCATTGGCGAGTCAACCGTGACCAAGAATAAAACGTTAATCAAGTTTAAGTAAGTCCACTGACAATACGTCGGATGTATGCATCGACGGTGTCAGTATTTGGCAGGGGCGGGGTTTTAGTCTCGCACCCTGCTAAACCTAAAAATTGATTCGAGATTAGTCAGGTCCGAATACAGCCCGAGAGCCGCAAATTAAAAATTGATGGGCATAGTAGATCATAGAAGCACTCAAGGCCTGACTGTGCTGCTGTTAGTCACCGACCTGGCGCTACTCATCTTGACTGCCTATGGCGCGTTCTTTACGCGTTTCGGCAACTTTGATGTGCCCGACTTCTATCATCTTGCGATTACCTCGGCGGTCCTGTTGGCGGCGCTTGCCCTGATTGTCGACGATTCCTACGCCGGTTTTTATACTATTCCCCTGAGAAAACAATATGTTGATCTATTGTTGAGGTATCTTCTCGCCTTCGGGTTTTTTACCCTGCTACTGGTTTTTCTCAAGATATCCGAGCGATATTCCCGTGTATGGCTTGCCACCTGGATCGTCTCTTCCTTCTTGCTGTTGATGCTGGCTCGGGCTTTTTTCCACTATCTGTTGCGGCATTACCGGGCTTCGGGACGCTTTTTACGCCATGTGCTGTTGCTGTATCGCGAGTGTCCGGTGGGACGAAAAGAGAGTGGTAGTGAAGACTTGGTCGATAACTTGAGCGATATAGATGGTTACCGTATCTGCGAAACAATCGCTATGGATGCGGCCGAATTTCGAGTTGAGGACCTCCCGGCCCTGATCGATGCTGGCGGTATTGACGAAGTCTGGATTACAACGCCGCTTCAGGACAGTAAAGGTTTGGAGGATATATCCTATGCCTTGCGGCACTCCCTGGTTGAGATCAGGTTCATGCCCCAGTTGGCAGAGAACAATCTGTTGCGCCACCGAATCAGCCAGATGGGACCCATGTATTCCATCGATCTCAGCTATACCCCGCTGGATGGCATGAATCGGGTGATCAAAAGGTCTGAAGACATCGTTTTGGCGTCGATTATCGGCATCTTGATTATTCCTGTGTGTATTCTTATCGCCATTGCAATCAAATTGACGTCAAAGGGCCCGGTTCTGTTCAAGCAGTATCGGCAGGGCATAAACGGCAAAAAGATCAAAGTGTATAAATTCAGAAGCATGGAAGTGCACGAAGAACAGGGCAAAGTAACCCAGGCGACACGCGACGACGACCGCATTTCCTGGTTAGGGCGTTTCCTGCGCAGAACCAGTCTCGATGAGTTGCCCCAGTTTTACAATGTGATACAGGGACGGATGTCCATCGTCGGGCCTAGGCCCCATGCTTTGGTGCACAATGAATACTATAAGGATCTGGTCGAATCTTATATGTGGCGCCACAAAATTCGTCCCGGAATAACCGGGTGGGCACAAATTAACGGTTTTCGCGGTGAAACAGATACGCTCGAGAAAATGAAACAGCGTGTCGAGCATGATTTATGGTACATCGACAACTGGAGTCTGGGTCTCGATCTGCGAATCATCTTTTGTACTTTGTATAAGGGATTTATCCACCCCAACGCGTATTAGGGTCTGTTCACGCAAAGAGTGTTAATACGCACTAAATATGCATTTTCGGACACACTTCGAAGCTGCTGCCTGGACTGATTAGTCGCCAAGCAAAGTAATGTAACTCTTCTGGCCTATATAGCGTTACTCTCGCGGCAGGGTTTCGTTGCCTTCCGGGAATGCTTTCGGGCATGGCGTTTTTTCGCGCGCTGCCGACAGGCGGCATCGGTGTATAATTCTGCGCTCTTATCCACGGGAAACTAGCAATGCACCGTTTCCAGAACGTCGGCGTGGTGGCGCGGCTGCCGCATCCCGAAGTGATCGACAGCGTACGGCGACTGATCGAATTTTTGCAGGCAGATGGTCGCATCGTGTATGCGGAAACTGTCACCGCACGACTGTTGAACGACACATCCATTAAGACCATCAGTCGCAGCACGGTCGAAGGCACGGTTGATATCGTCATCGTTGTCGGTGGTGACGGTAGTATGCTCGGCGCAGCACGAGCCCTGGCAGGCGTGAATGTGCCATTGCTCGGCCTGAATCGTGGGCGCCTGGGCTTCCTGACCGATATTCCACCGGAAAACATGGAAGATGGTATTGGTCGCGTGCTAGCCGGCGAGTATTGTTCGACTTTTCGTTTCCTGATGGATATGTCGATTACACGTGACAATACCGTTTTGAGTCAGGGCCTCGCGCTCAACGATGTCGTACTTCACCCGGGCAAATCAGTGCGTATGATGGAGTTTGAACTGTCTATCGATGGCCAGTTTGTCTATAGCCAGCGTTCCGACGGCTTGATCATTTCGAGCCCGACAGGCTCTACCGCCTACGCCCTGTCAGCTGGCGGACCGATTGTGCACCCGGAACTCAATGCAATCGTCCTGGTCCCGATGAATGCGCATACGCTGAGCAGTCGTCCGATAGTGGTTAGCGGCGACAGTCACCTCAGAATTCTGGTGGGTCAACGCAACGAACTTCACCCGCGTGTCACCTGCGACGGTCAGGTTGAATATCCGACTGAACCCGGGGATATCATCGAGGTTCGACGAAAAGAACGCCCCATACAGTTGATACATCCGCTTGATCATAACTTTTACGCGACCTGTCGCAACAAGCTCGGATGGGGCACACGTATGGATGAACGAGCACGCATTCTACCTAGAGAAGACGTTTAATGGCGGCAGACTGGACGGCGGTCACCGTGTTAGCGCCGGATACTAATCTCGACATGCTGGTTTTGACGCTCAATCGCCTGGGTATCGTCCATCGCATTACCCGCGAGGATGCTGGCAGTATTCTTTGGGTGGCCTCCCCCGAAGACGTGACTCCCGCACAAAACGCCATTAGTCAACTGGAACGGACTTTGGCCCTACAGACAAAAATTCAGGCCCTGCAGGAGGGTGGTGCCGCCAAAATCGGCATTGTTCAAATACCGATCACGCTGCTTTGGATTGTATTGGGCCTGGTTGGCGCCTCGATAGTCTTCATCGCCGAGCAGCTCTTACCCGTATTGACTTTTCAGGCGTTCACCCTCGTCAATGATGGTATACGCTTCGCGCCGGCCGAGGACCTTATCGAGAGTGGCGAGTGGTGGCGATTGATTACTCCGACATTCCTTCATTTCGGTCTGGTACATGTTATTTTTAATTGCTTGTGGATGTGGGAATTGGGACGACGGGTCGAGTGGCTGATAGGCCCCGGAGCCTATTTCTTTATTCTGCTCAGTCTGTCTGTTGGAGCCAACGTCGGACAGTACATTTCAGGCGGTCCGGGTATATTTGGCGGGTTGTCGGGTGTCGTCTACGGACTCCTGGGTTACATCTGGGTAAGAAATATACGCAGACCGCATCCGGTGTTAAAACTATTGCCTGGGATTATTCCTATTATGCTCGGACTCCTGGTGCTGGGTTTGCTAGGTGTTATCGACAAGCTAATACCCGGTCAGGTGGCGAATGGAGCCCATATCAGCGGCTTACTCATCGGAATGTTTTTCGGCGCATTTGCTGGAAAAAATCAGTCGGTCAGCTAATCGGGCCGCTGCACACAGGAGCATCATGGAATTTACTGATATCCAACGCATTCGCACGCTCATCACCCCACAGGTCTACGAGAATCTGAAGCGCGCGGTAGAAATTGGAAAGTGGGCAAACGGCGTGGCGCTGACTGTCGAACAACAAGCACACTGTTTACAGGCAATCATCATTTACGACACGTTTAATAAAGGGGAACCCGATCGAGTGGGCTATGTGGCGGACGCGAGGCGTGGTTGTCGGCGCGAAACAACTGTTGCCGTTCCCACTTCAATTTCTGACGCCACGACGCAGTCGATCGACGTTGTCGATATGTCATCAAACAGAGACGAAGCGTAGCGCTTCCTATGTTCGCTGGACACCTGCGCAAAATGCGCGTCGATTTGGCGATTCCGGTCAATTACATGCTCGGTTCAGATCGGGCTACGGTGTCGCTGAATACGTTACTCGGTAGCTGCCTCCAATTGCGCTACAGCGGAGAAATTTGCTGTGTTCATTGCGGGCGCAAAACGAAAAAAAGCTTTAATCAGGGATATTGCTTTCCCTGCGTCAGGCGCCTTGCCCAATGCGATATCTGTATCGTCAGCCCCGAGAGATGCCACTTCGACCAGGGTAGCTGTCGAGAGCCGGATTGGGCCGCCAATCACTGCATGACGGATCATATCGTGTATCTGGCAAACACATCCGGCCTCAAAGTAGGCATTACCCGTGTTACCCAACTACCGGTGCGCTGGATAGATCAGGGTGCGGTCCAGGCCTTACCCGTTTTGCGGGTGACCACCCGTTATCAGGCTGGGCTGGCCGAAATCATACTCGGCAAATATGTGTCGGATAAAACCGACTGGCGGAAAATGCTCAAGGGCGAACCGGAACCGGTGGCCTTGAACGATATGCGCGACCAGCTCCTGTATACCTGTCGGGATGAATTGGCACAACTGACCGATCGTTTCGGGATTCAAGCCATACGCCCTCTGACAGACGAGACGCCGACGTCCATCAACTATCCTGTAATGACTTACCCGGAAAAAGTTTCCAGTCTAAACCTTGATAAAACGCCGCTTATCGAGGGTAACCTCATGGGTATCAAGGGACAGTACCTAATGCTCGATACTGGTGTCCTCAATGTTCGCAAATACGCGGGCTATCATGTGGAAGTACGACAAACCGGCTGATCCGCCGCGAAAATCACCGGTTAAGGTGATCGGATATAAACCGTGCCAGTCGTTTGTACGACAAGCATGAATATAAATATACGATGCCCGCGGATACTCAAATACCGGCCAAAATATAAAGCGCCGTCGGAGAATTATATATGGCTCTAAAAGATGCCCAACCCCGTGCAATTCTGTTAAAGGACTATAAGCCGCCCGAATTTTTTATCGATAAAACCGAGCTCTATATCAGTCTGCGCGAAGGGCAGACCGAGGTCACCGCAACCTTGCATATACGTCGGGCGGATAAGGCATGCGGCGCAAACTCGGATCTTGTTCTGGACGGCGAAGCCCTGGTATTACGTGAAATACGCCTTGATGACGAGCCTCTGGATGAGCGCGCTTACCAGTTGCGCGACGACGGACTAATCATTTTTTCTGTCCCCAATACCTTCAGATTGACTACTCGAGTCGTTATCGAACCCGAGAAGAACACAACGCTCGAAGGGCTCTATAAATCCAGTGACATGTATTGCACGCAATGTGAGGCCGAGGGCTTCAGAAAAATCACCTATTATCTCGATCGGCCCGATGTGCTTGCCGAGTTCACGACAACGCTCGAGGCGGACAAAGACCGGTATCCGGTTTTGCTGTCGAACGGCAACCCGGTTGCCAGCGGTGAAATCGACGGTAATCGTCACTATGTCACCTGGCACGATCCCTTTATGAAACCGGCTTATCTGTTTGCCGCAGTGGCCGGGGATCTGCATTGTATCGAGGATAGTTTCACGACATGTAGCGGCAGAGAAATCGCCCTGCGAGTGTATGTTCGCGATGGCGATAGCGACAAATGTGGACATGCCATCGGCGCATTGAAAGACGCCATGGCCTGGGATGAGCGCGTTTACGGTAGAGAATACGATCTGGACATTTTTATGATCGTCGCTGTTAGCGACTTCAATATGGGTGCTATGGAAAACAAGGGGTTGAATATATTCAATACTTCCTGCGTTCTCGCGCACCCCGAAATCACTACTGACGCAGCGTTTCAGCGGGTCGCCGCGGTGGTTGCTCACGAGTATTTCCACAACTGGAGCGGTAACCGGGTGACGTGCCGGGACTGGTTTCAGCTTAGCTTAAAAGAAGGTTTCACTGTCTTTCGGGATGCTGAGTTTTCTGCGGATATGGATTCCCGAACCGTAAAACGGGTTCAGGATGTCAATCTCCTGCGAACCCTGCAGTTTGCCGAGGACGCCGGGCCGACGGCTCACCCGGTTCAGCCTGCTTCGTACATGGAGATCTCGAATTTTTATACCCTGACGGTTTATGAAAAGGGTGCCGAAGTCGTCCGCATGATCCATACCTTGCTCGGGCCGGAGACGTTCAGGGCCGGCAGCGATTTGTACTTTGATCGTTTCGACGGTCAGGCAGTGACTATCGAGGACTTTATTGCCTGTATGTCGGAAGTCAGTGGCCGCGATTTTACCCAGTTCACGCGCTGGTATCGTCAGGCGGGAACGCCACAACTTCACGTCGCCGGGCGCTACGACGCGGCAAATAAGACATTTGAGCTGGATATTGAACAATCCTGTCCGGAAACCCCAGAAAACAAGGAAAAACAGCCTTTCCTCATTCCGCTTCGCATGGGTCTGGTCGGACAGGATGGCGATCTGCCTCTGTTTGTTGACGGCATTACCGACGGAGAACCCGAGCTGTTACTCGAAATAACAGAAAAATCACATACCTTTGCGTTTCGACAGGTTGAAGAACCGCCAATACCCTCCTTGCTGCGCGGCTTTTCCGCCCCGGTGAAGCTTCACTATAGTTATCAGCCGCACGAGCTTAAACACCTGATGACGCGCGACAGCGATGGCTTCAATCGCTGGGAAGCCAGCAATCGACTGGCCGTCGGTGTGCTCCGTTCACTCCAGGAAAACCACTTGAGCCGCGAACAGCTGGTACTCGATGACATGATCGTCGAGGCGTTTCGCACGCTTTTGAATGAGACGCGCGAAGATATTGATACAGACAAGGCCATGGTCGCGTTGATGTTGAATTTACCCAGCGAAAACTACCTGGCGGAAATTTCCGAAGTCATCGCTGTTGACGCGATTCACACCGCACGCCAGTTTGCCCTCCGGGAGTTGGGCAGTTCGCTGGGAGACATGTTTCTTAATACTTATGAGGCAAACCGTAGCGTATTGCCTTATCAGGCCACTGGTCTACAGGTAGGCCAACGTAGTCTGAAAAACATTGCGCTCCATTACCTGATGCATGGCAAAGCCGCGCAGGGGCTGGCTCTGGCCAAGTCCCAGTTTCAACAGGCCAGCAATATGACGGATATGAGCGCGGCTTTGACGAGCCTGGTCAATAGTGCAGTCGCAACGCGCGAAGGCGCGGCTGACGATGCTCTCGATCAGTTTTATAAAAAATGGCGAAGTGAGTCACTCGCAGTCGATTTATGGCTGCAAATCCAGGCTTGTTGCGCTTTACCGGGCGGCCTCGACCGCATAAAAGACCTGATGAATCACGAGGCTTTTAATATCAGGAACCCTAATCGTGTGCGCGCCCTGATCGGGGCTTTTTGCTCGAACAACGCCATTAATTTTCATCGCGAGGACGGCGCTGGGTACATCTTTTTGGCAGAGGTAATCCTTGAACTCGACCAACTGAACCCGCAAATTGCCGCCAGACTGGTGACGCCATTAACCAAGTGGCGACGCTTCCCCAGTAACTACAGCGAGATGATGCGTGCTCAGTTAACACATTTAGTCAGTCAACCTGCTTTGTCGAAGGACGTCTATGAAATCGTAAGCAAAAGTCTGGCGTGATAAGCTTTTTGCTTTGACACGCCATACTACCCACCAGCTTTTTGATCGGGGTCAGGGCGCCCCCGGCCGGGGTGAGTGAAGCTGTGATCTCGTGAGGAGATATCAATGCGTTTTGAAACAGTTGCCGACGTACTCAACACCGTAAAGGATCTACATACTGCCCTGGCGCGGCAATTTGGTGAGCTGGAACAATTAACCACTTCCGAACGGGCCCAGCTAATGCTCGACTATTTGCATCGCCACGAAAAACAGCTTGCCCTGGCGACGGAGCAATACGAAAAACAGGCTGGACCCGGCATCATGGATACCTGGCTGCAGTACGCGCCCCAATGGCAGCCGCAAGAGCTGATTGACAAAGTTCGCGGTGTGGATTTAAACGATGTAGACAGCATTGTCAAAGTGGCGCTGGAAGTGGATGATTATCTGGTCGACTTATACCGTGAAGCCGCTGAGGAATCGGATATTCCCGAAGTCAAGGAGGCTTTTGCCAGTTTCGCCCAGGTCGAAGATAATGAACGTCACAAAACTGCTCGAAGCGCTTTTCGTCTGAGCGATATTTAGGCCGGTTCACTTCACGGCCTTTGTGCTGGCAGTATTTCTCGTACTGCTTGTCTAGCAAGATTTGATGCGCTGTCGACTACGACCGCTAGGCGATGTGGCCAATCGCAGGCTCTCGTAACTACTGACACCATTTTGGAAGACAGACATCTGACCTTTTTCCATGCCGTGCCACTGTTCATCGCTGGTGAGAGGCTGTGTGGCAACAACCGACACGATATCGTCGGGTTGCGTTTCCCGCGAGAAATCCACCCTCAAGTCCGCATCTATCAGTTGCGCATTACCGAAGGGCGCCTTTCGTGTCAGCCATGACAAGCGCGTGCTGCAGTAGCAATACAGAGATTTCGAGTCGCTTAGCAGAACATTAAAGACGCCTGTATCGTCGATGAGGCGTAGTTGCTTTTCCACGAAACGCCACAGCGATTTCTGGCTAGAGGGCGGTGCCGGGTAGCGTCGTCTGATCTGATCGAGCAGCCAGCAGAAGGCGTGTTCACTGTCCGATGTGCCAACCGGACGATAGTAGGTCAGCGGCCACTTTTTAATACCCTTGAGCTGCCCGTTGTGGGCAAAAGACCAGGTTTGCCCCCACAATTCTCGGGCAAAGGGATGGGTGTTCTCCAGGCACACGCGCCCGCGGTTTGCCTTGCGGATGTGGCAAATGACGTTGGTGCTTTTTATGGAGTAATTTTGGATAAAGCGGGCGATCTCTGAATCGGCGCTGGCGCCCGGGTCATGGAACGATCGGTAGCCCTTGCCTTCGTAGAAAGCGATGCCCCAACCGTCGCGATGTGGGCCCGTGCTACCCCCACGCTGGATCAGACCGGTAAAGCTGAAACAGATGTCCGTGGGCACGCTGGCGCTCATGCCAAGGAGTTCACACACAGTTCAATCCGGTAATAGGCTAAGAAAAGACCGCGGCGCTTTCCGGCGAAGTAGGGGCAGGGCATTGCCGATATCCGGGAGCGAGGCTTTTATCAGTGTGAGTGGGGCCTTCATAGATGTATAAGTCGGCTGGTCACCCGCTTATGGGCGTCACGGGCTCCACTCCAGCTTATTTTTTTTCTACATTCTCGATCGGCAACTCCGCCTTGCGCCAGGCTTCAAATCCACCGCCGATATGGCATATTGGCGCCAGGCCCATATTTTGCAGGGTATGTGTGGTCAGGGCTGAACGCGCACCCTTGGCGCAGTAAAAAATGAAGCGTTTTCCTGAAGAAAAAATATCCCGGTGATACTCGTTATCTGGATCGACCCAGAATTCGAGCATCCCACGCGGCGCATGGAAGGCGCCGGGGATTTTGCCGTCTCTTTGCAATTCGCGAATATCGCGGATGTCGACGATAACTGAATTGTCATCGTCGATAGCCTTTTGTGCTTCTTCCAGATCGATGGTGACGATTTCGGCCATCGCGTTTTCAACCATTTGGTCTGCACTTATCTTCATTCTTTGTACCTCTCAATGCCTCTCTTGGTTAATCTGGCGCGGGCGTCGGCGAATGTTTTACAGAGCTGGCTGTAGTCTGTGATTCTTCGGCACGCTGGTGACCACGCGGAGCAGCTATTAAACTAGCACGAAAGATTCGGTTTCACCAAGCATCCCCTGACCAGGGCCTCCAACAAGAATAAATGCCAGAACACAATAATCCGCACAACAACTGACGGAGCAACGAAGAGGTAGAGTTCATGGAATATCGACAATTAGGGCGAACAGATATACAGGTGAGTGCGATTTGCCTGGGTACAATGACCTGGGGTGAGCAAAACACACTGGATGAGGCCTTGCAGCAGCTCGACTACGCGATCGCCGAAGGTGTTAATTTCATCGACACAGCCGAGATGTATCCGGTGCCGCCGCGGGCAGAGACTCAGGGGAAAACCGAGGAATGTATTGGCACCTGGTTATCCCGCTCCGGTAAGCGCGATCAGGTGATTCTCGCTACCAAGGTCTCTGGCCGGTCCGACGCGCAAGGCGACTGGAAACACGTTCGGGGTGGTCCGCGGTTGTCGCCGGAACATATCGCGCAGGCTGTTCGAGACTCTCTGCAACGCCTGCAAACCGATTATATCGATCTGTATCAGGTGCACTGGCCGGAACGTGTCACCAACTTTTTTGGCCAGCTCGGCTACCGCCATCGCGAACAGGAGGGGCTCGTACCGATCGCCGAAACGCTGGCGGCGCTGACCGACCTGGTCAAGCAGGGGCTGGTGCGCTGTATTGGTGTAAGCAACGAAAGTCCCTGGGGCGTCATGGAGTATTTGCGCGCTGCCGACGTCGGAGACCAGCAGCGCATCGTCAGTATTCAAAATCCCTACAACCTCCTGAACCGTAGCTTCGAGGTGGGCCTGGCGGAAATGGCGATTCGTGAGCAGGTGGGTTTGTTGGCCTATTCCCCGTTGGCGATGGCCATGTTGTCGGGCAAATACAAGGG